>JBMNNX010000175.1:0-14645 GCA_050942745.1 Myxococcales bacterium | reverse complement strand
GGCGGGAGAAGCAGTCGCTGGTCCAACGTGTAGGGTCGAAATGTCCGTGCCATGGCACACGCCAAGCTAACCATCGGACACTCGGCGTCCAGGCGCGTGCTGCGCTTTTTCCCGACACTCTCCTAGCCGAAGGGCACTGAGGCTGCTGCTTGGGGCAGCGCGATTCGCTGTGCTGCGTGCCTGTCCAGACCGCGGGTGCGTCGTTCCCGAAGTCGCGGAACCTTCGCGACTGGGAAACCTAGACTCCGAAGCGGTGGTGGATGCTCGGGAGCGAGTCGAGCGCTTCGAGCGCCATCTCGAGGTGACGCCTCACGCACGAAGAACGGCCCTGCGCTCCGCTCTGAGCGCTTCGCCTGTCACTTGAAGACGCTCTGGCGCCTCTATCGCGAGCTTTGCCGACGGCGCGGAGAGCTTGGCAGACGAGTCGAGAGGCTTGGCAGAGCGCCGGAGAGCTTGCGGCCCTCGCGAAATCACTGATGTTTTTCCAGCTCGTCGCTTCTGGGGGCGAGAGCGAAAGGGTTTGCACCTTCGATTCGGGCGCCTAACCCCGCGCATGGACAGAAATCGGTCACATGACCCACTGATGCGGCGCCCGCGTGATCTGTCTTCGGACAGGGCACCGCAAACCCGTCCGATTTCAGGACAGGCCAAAATGTAAACGAATTTTGCTCTCCGTCGGAAAAGCGCAGCAATCTCGCCGATCCACACGCCTGGCACACCAATCGCTTACTAGGGCGGCGTAACCAGCGAGGAGGCCGACAATGAAGCGCACCTTCAATCCGGTTCGGGCAGCGGTGGTGGCGATGATCGTTGCGCTCGGCGCGTGCGGCGGCGAGGCGGTCGTTGAGACCGAGAGCCTGGTTGGCGCTGACGACGCGGTCTCCCTCACCTCCGAGCTTTCGACCTCGGTGCCCGTCGGCAGCACCCTGAAGGCGACGGCCAACGTCAACATGCGCAAAGGCGCAGGGACCGGTTACGGCGTCATCCTCGTCGTCCCCAAAGGCGCCACCGTGACCACGGTCGAGCGGACCTCGCCGTCCAACGGCTTCTACAAGATCAAGTACAACGGCAAGACCGGCTGGAGCCACGGCAACTACTACACCCTCGTTTCGACTCCGTCGGGCTCGACCTCCGGCTCGCTGGCGGTCGGCACCTCCCTGCGCGCCACGGCGAACGTCAACCTCCGCTCCGGAGCCTCGACGAGCTACAGCGTCCTGCGAGTGGTCCCCAACGGCGCGACGGTCGTTACGGTCTCGGCCGAGCAGTCGAACGGCTACTACAAGATTCGCTACGACGGCACGGTCGGCTGGAGCTACGGCACCTACTACACCCGGGTTTCGTCCGGCTCGAGCAGCGGCAGCGGCTCGACAAACACCAGCCAGCGCGACCTCGCCATTCGCAAGGCGCAGGCAGGCGTCGGCTTCTCGTACTGGTGGGGCCATGGCCGCTTCCGCATGGAGGGCCCGACCTCGTCGACCCGCGGCTCCTGCACCGGTAGCTGCCCGAGCTGCAGCCACAGCGGCAGCTACGGCGCCGATTGCTCGGGCTTCGTCGCCAAGACCTGGGCGGTGGGCTCGAACAACTCCGACGTGAGCGTCGATCGCCACCCCTACAGCACCTACCACTTCACCCACGAGCGCCACGGCTGGCACACCGTCTCCCGCTCCTCGCTGCGGAAGGCCGACGCGCTCACCTACAACTCGAACGGCTCGGGCCACATCATCCTCTACGAGTCGGGCGACGGCTGGGGCTCGCTGTGGGCCTACGAGGCCAAGGGCTGCTCGTACGGCATCGTGCGCAACCTCCGCACCGTCTCGAGCTCCTACAAGGCCATCGCTCGCGACAACTGGTAGGACGAATCTCTGAGGTTTCGAGCGCCGCCGGACGGGATCCGGCGGCGTTCGTATTTGCGGGCGGGCGTCGGCAGAGGCAGCCGCGGCCGCGCAGCGCGCATCGATTCAGGCGCACACGCCGGCGCCGGCGCGCGTCGAAACCGCCGCCCGGTATCAGGCTACCTTCGACTGGATGGCTTCTTCGCCGCAGCCTTCTTGCCGCCCGACTTCTTTGCGGCTCGTCCTGTCGCCGCGCCCTTCTTCGCCGCCGCCGACCTCTTTGCAGCAGGCTTCTTGAGCACGCCCTCCTCCTGGCCACGCCGATAGGCCGACTCGGCGGCTCTCTGAGTCTTCGCCTTGACCCGTCCCTTCGCGGGCGGCGGCAGGTCCACCCCGGCACGCCTCGCTTTCTGCAGGCCGATGGCCACTGCCTGCTGCGGCGACTTCACGCCATGCCTGCCTTCCTTGAGGCGCCTCATCTCCTCGCGGACGAACTCTCCAGCCTGCGTGGAAGGCGCCTTGCCCTGGCGCTTCTTTTCTCGGGCGCGCTCGCTCGTCTCCTTCTCTGGCATGGAAAAACCCTCCCGCAATCACCTAGGTACGGACAGCACGCGAGGGCCAGACTCCGGCCCCAAACACAGGGAGACCGCGCGCGGCGCTGGCCTTCGTCCGCGATACCGCCGGACGCTCAAGAGCTCCGCGCGCCTCCAGAGGCCACGCAGCCACGATCGATTGACCTCCAATTGCGCAACCATCATCCTCCCCAGGCATCGGAAGGGCCGCAGAGGATAAAGAAGCTCTGTCTAACCGCCAACAAGCTGCAGCAGGCGCCAGAAGCGCCAGTTGCCCACGACCTGGTGGTCGCTTAGATAAGCGCCCACTCGATTACTGGGAGAGAACGATGGACCTCGCCTATCCCGTCCGTGATTTCAGCCGCCTCAAGGGGCTCAAGGGCATCAGCGACGCGCAGATCGAGCAGCACCTGAAGCTTTACGAAGGCTACGTCAAGCAGACCAACCTCATCCGCGAGCAGCTTTCCGAGATGCTCGCGAGCGGCAAGACCGACACCGTCGCGTTCGCCGAGCTCAACCGCCGCCTGCCTTTCGAGCAGAACGGCATGGTCCTCCACGAGCGCTATTTCGAGAACCTCGAGCCGGGCGGCAGCGAGATGCCCAAGGGCGGCGACCTCGAGAAGCGGCTGGTCGAAAGCTTCGGCTCGGTCGAGAGCTACAAGAAGGAGCTGGCCGCCATCGCGAAGATGCGCGGCGTCGGCTGGGTCCTCACCGTCCAGGATCCGTTCACCGGCTGGCTCGGCAACCGCTGGG
Source organism: Myxococcales bacterium (assembly GCA_050942745.1). Taxonomy (GTDB): domain Bacteria; phylum Myxococcota; class Myxococcia; order Myxococcales; family UBA5297; genus UBA10939. Next base: position 11,488 of record JBMNNX010000175.1, on the reverse strand, counting down.
TGACGCTGCACCAGGACGGCAACATCGGCGGCCACCACGTCATCCTCGCCCTCGACGTCTGGGAGCACGCCTGGACGGTCGATCACAAGCCGACCGAGCGGGCCAAGTACCTCGACGCCTTCTTCCAGAACGTGTGCTGGGAGACCGTCCAGTCGCGCCTCGTCGCCCCGGTGAAGCCCGTGAAACCGTAGGCCGTCAACGGCGCCCCTCGTGGTTGAAACGGGGTGGGGACAAGGCCGCGGGGCAACGCTCCGCGGCCTTCTTGTTTGTCTTCGCGCCGCGGAAGACACCGGGCCCTACACACGCGCGGGTTTCGCGGTTCCGGCAGGACCGTCCGCGCGCGATCGCGCCAAGTCCCGCTCGCAATTCGGCGGCCTGCGCCAGCTCAGCGCATCTTCTCCGCGCTGTAGCTGACCTCAGCTCGGCAGGTCAGGGGGCACAGCTCCTGGTCGGGCACGAGCGTTTGGTAAACGGTCAGCACGCCCTCGAAGCTCGTGTCACTGCCCTCAGAGATCGTCGCGTCGAGGTGAACCTGGCCGAACTCGACGGTGCAGCGCTGGCCGTCCACGTCGATGACGACGTCGCCGACGGAGCCGTCGGCGCTGAACTGATCGGGCTCGCCGTCGATGCTGCGCTTGAAGCGGCCGATCATGCGCACCGGCGCCTCCGGCCCGAAGAGCTCGAGCTCGATGCGCACCTCCTCGCCCATCTTCGTCAGGTAGAGCATCGACAGGCTGCCGTCGCTCGGGAGCAGATGGCACGTGTCCTCGCGCGGCGCGCCGGTCTGCGTGAGGACGTAGCCGCCCGATCGCAGGTCGTGGCCGCAGCCACCTGCGAGGAGGACGAGCCCGAGGGCCGCGAGCCGGCTTCTCGATCGAGAGCGCACGCGGGAAATCTATCGCCCAGCGCCGCGGCTGCGAAGCTTGACGCCTGCCGCAGGCCCTTTCGATCATCGGCGCCTCGCGCAGGAGGCCACGTGGGCGAATACAAGAACCCCATCCCCACCGTCGACACGATCATCGAGCTGCCCGACGGCAGGATCGTGCTCGTCCGGCGCAGAAACCCGCCGCACGGCTGGGCGCTTCCCGGCGGCTTCGTGGACGAGGGCGAGGCGCTCGCCGCAGCCGCAGTACGCGAAGCGAAGGAAGAGACCGGGCTGGATGTCGAGCTGGTCACGCAGCTCTTCACCTACTCGGAACCGCGCCGCGACCCGCGGCAGCACACCGTGTCCACGGTCTTCGTCGCGCGCGCCTCCGGCGAGCCGCGAGGCGCCGACGACGCCGACGAAGCGACGGGCTTTCCGCTCGATCGCCTGCCTTCTCCGCTTGCCTTCGACCACGCGCAGATCATCGAGGACTACTGGCGCTGGAAGGAGACGGGTGAACGTCCGCCGCCGTGGCGATAGCGGGTTGAAGCGCGGCCGGCGCGCGAAGCTCGGGCATGCGCGCCGAGTTGAAGGTGCTCCGCCTCGTCGCTTAGGTCGCGAGGCGCAGGCCGTTCGGCAGGTTTTGAGCGCCTCCAAAAACTCCAGGGCTCGGGTGAGATTCGGCAAACGCGACGGGCTCCGACGCGCCGCAGCGAGCCGAGTCGAACCGTCGAAGGCGCGCCCGCCGTCTCCCGAGGAATGGGCTCCCTGACTCGTTTACCCGCTTTGCCCGGGTCGGGCATAATCTGCCGAATCTCAAGGCTCGGCGCGGGCCGCAGCGCAACGGGCGGAGGAACCAGAAAATGTCCCGCAACTTGATTCGGGCGACGCTCGCACTCGCCTTCACCTACCTGCTGCTCCCCGGCTGCAGCAAGGAGCCGCAGAAGCAACCCCCAGTCGTCGACGCAGGGATCCTCGTTGACGCTGGCACGCCCGACGCCGGGCTCGACGCCGGCACGCCTGACGCCGGGGAGGTGGACGCCGGTCCAGTGGACCAGCCCTGCGACTATGACGACGAATGCGCTCCGAACGAGCGCTGCGACGACGAGAAGGGCAAGTGCGTCCCCGGCGACGAATGCCAGAACGTACCCGGCGAGGAGCACGTGACCTGCCGCCAGCTCTCGTACTGCGACAAGACCACGGGCCTTGGATGCCGCTGCGTCATCGCCGAGGGCGCCACCGCGCCGAACAACGGCTTCTGCAAGCGCCGGCGCCCCGCCTGCGCGCCGTGCGAAGAGGACGAGCAGTGCGGCGTCGGCGAGTTCTTCGAGAACGACCTCCACGAAGAGGGCCGCTGCGTCGCGCCGGTCGAGGGCGGCCAGAAGTACTGCCTCGAGCTCTTCAACAACGCCAAGTGCGGCTGCGGGCGCGCGCTGACGCTGGGCAGCGGGACCTTCTGCTATCCGCAGGAGCCCGGGACCTGCGAGGACGGCGCCTTCATGTGCTGCGCCACCGACCAAGACTGCCCGCCCGAGCACCCGCTCTGCGACCAGATGACCGGGCGCTGCCGCGACGTGTGCACCTACGACTTCGTGAACAACGAGACGGTCGGCTGCCGCTCCGACCTCGTCTGCAACGTCGATCCACAGTTCCTCGACGAGAGCTCGCCGAACTTCGGCGCGGGCCGCTGCGCCCATCCCTGCAAGTCGGACGCGGAGTGCGCCATGGTGGGCACGGGCTTCAAGTGCATGCCCGAAGTCAACAGCGCGCCGCGTTGCCGCCCGCCGGGCTGCTTGAGCGACCTCGAGTGCGAGGACGCGAGCCCCGAGAGCCCGTACCTGAGCTACTGCCAGCGCTCGAGCGGCCAGTGCCTGTGCGAAGGCGAGCCGGACGCGAACTGCGTTTGCCGTCCGTCCACCGAGACCGATCCGCTCACCGGCGAGCCGTACAACGACTGCTCGCCGGGCAACAAGTGCGAGCTCGGGGCTTGCGTCAAGCAGAACTGCGTCGAGCAGGGCGGCGCCGAGCTCGCGGACTGCACGAACGACCAGTTCTGCTGCGGCGAGGACCGCAACGGCAACGGCGACTGGACCGACGACCTGTGCACCAACCCCGCGGGAATCCCGCTCGCTCAGTACGGCGAGTGCTTTGACGCCCCGCGCCCGCCCTGGTGCGCGAGCTGCCAGTCCGACGCTGACTGCAACGGCAGCGGCGCGCCCGGCTCGCCGCTGTTCCCCAGCCTCTGCCTCGACTTCGGCAACGGACCGATCTGCATCTACGGCTGCGAGAAGCTGCAGGAGTGCCCGAAGGGCATGAGGTGCACCACGCTCACCGTCTCGTGCACACCCGGCGAGGATCCGGGCGAATGCGGCAACGTCAACCGCTGCGTGCAGACGGGCGTCGATCCGATGACCGGCGAGCCCGTGGGCAAGTGCACCTGCACGGTGCCCGGCCAGATCGGCGGCGAGTGCCCGGGCGAGACGCTGTGCTTCAACACGAGCTGCATCTACACGCAGGGGTGCATCCCCAGCGAGCTGAACTGCCAGTAGTCGCGACGACGTGAATCGGGAAAGGGCCGGCAAATCCGCCGGCCCTTTCTTTTTTCCGCCTCTGGCGAACGCCTCTTTCGGCGCGCCGATCGACTCCTTCGCGGAGCGGCTACCGCGCGATCGCGGGGCGCGGGCTCGGCGGCACGGTGAGGGAGGCGCGAACGCACTGCTCCGCCCTCTCACACCTAACGCGAAGCGCGCGCCGCCTCGCGCGATCCGCGAATCGCATTCGCCTCCTGCTATTGAGTAAAGGCTCCGCTTCAGCGGCCCGCGTCCGGCGCAGCTTTCCTCTCCGAAGCCGCCGGAGCCGCGGGCGCCTGCCGCTTCGAGATCTGCCGGCCGATGTCGCCGTACGTCGCGTAGAGGATGAGCCCGAACAACAGCAGCAGCCCGACCGCGTGGATGGCCGCCTCGAGCCGCGGATTGACCGGGCGGCGGCGCACCATGGCGATGGTGATGAACACGAGCCTCCCGCCGTCGAGGGCCGGCAGGGGCAACAGGTTCATCAGCGCGAGCGCGAGCGAGATGATGACGAGGATGCTGAACAGGTGCGTCGCGCTCATCTTCGCCGCCTGGACGGTCTCGCTGACGATGCCCACGGGGCCGACCAGCTCGGCCTTCTGCTCCCCGCGCACGAGCCCGATGATCCCCTCGATCGCGCTTCCGATGACGCGCCCGGTCTGCAGGAACGCGACGCCGAACGCTTCGGGGAACGGGTAGCGCACCTTCTCGATCGACGGCGAGACGCCGAGCATCCCGTCGGCGCCGGTGGTCACGTTGAAGAGCAGGGTCCGCTCCGCTCGCTTGACCTCGATGCGCATGGGGCTGCCGCGGTGCGCGCCGATGGCCTTCTGGAGGTCGCCCCAGGACTCGATCTTCGCGCCGTTCACCGAGACGACGCGGTCGCCGGGGTGAAGGCCCACGGCGCTCGCCGAAGATCCGTCGGCGACCGCTCCGATGACGGGCGCCGATGACGCCCGCGGCAAGCCGCCGAGCAACAGGAACGACAGCAGCAGGAAGGCGAACAGCCAGTTGACGACGGGCCCGGCCAAAATGACGAGGAAGCGTTGCCAGGCCGGCTTGTTCATGAACGAAGCCGGGTCGTCCGGGTCGGTGCCGTCGCCGGGCACCATCCCGGCGATGCGGACATAGCCGCCGAGCGGCAGAAGCCCGACACGGTAGACCGTCTTCTTTCCCCGCACGGTGACGAGCGCGGGGCCGAACCCGATGGAGAAGGCCTCGACCTTCATCCCCACGCCCCGCGCGACCAGGAAGTGGCCGAGCTCGTGAATGAGAATGAGGAACCCGATGGCGAGGATGGAGACGAAGATCGTCATTTGAGGTCAAGGTAACACGGCGATTCCTGGCGGGCAGGCTGGCGCCCTGACGATGGCCAGGCCGCTGGCCGGCGCCAGGCGGACGGTCGGCTGGATGCGAGTTGCTCGGGCCCGCCCGGCGCGTGCCGGGCTTCGCGAAACCTCTCGCTCGCGGCCTCCGCGGCGCTTGCGCCGGCGCGTTCGCGCGGCCTCGCGCCGGCAGCGGCGGCGAGACCGGCGCCGAGGAAGCCGCACGCACGCATGGCCAGCGGGCGGCCAAGCGCTCGCGAGCGCCACACACGGACCACCGTCCGGACGGCAAACGTGCTCTCCGGCGCCTGCCCTTCTCGCGCCCGCGGACGATTCCTAGCGTCTCTCAGAAGGCGCGTTGCGCGAGGAGGACTCGATGTCGAGACGTTCGCTCCATCTACTGCTGCTGGCCCCGCTCCTGGCCGCAGGCTGCGCAACGGACAACAAGCTCGTCGTCAGCGATCTCGACACCGCCCGGCTCCCCGAAGGAACGGTCGAGCAGTGGCAGGACGAACAGCTCGAGGTCATCCAGGCGCGCGACGAGGTCGCGCGGGCCGAGCTCGCGGTGGACGATGCCAAGCGCGAGCTCGAGGTCGCCGAGGCCGAGGTCAAAGTCGCCGACGCGGAGATCGACCAGGCGCAGAAGCAGCTCGAGGCCGCCCAGCGCGCCCGCGACGACCAGGCCACGCAAGGCGCCGAGCAGCAGCTCGAGTACTCCCGTGAGAAGAAGCGCGTCGCCGAGAGCCACGTCCAGGCGCAGCGACGGCAGGTCGAGCTGGCCGAGACCCGCCAGGAGCTGGCCGAGTCGCGCCAACAGCTCGCCCAGCTCCGGCTGAACCAGGCGAAGCTCCAGGCCCTGCAGGAGGCCAACGACCCGGCCGCCCAGAACTACTCGGCCCAGGACTTCGACAAGGCCATCGCCGAGCAACAGCAGCGGCTCTCGCAGCTTCGCACCGAGGTCGAGTCGCAGCAGGGCGAGTACACGCGCGCCCGCGACGAGTGGCAGCGGCAGCTCCAGCAGCTCGAGGCCAACGCGCCGAGCACGCCCGCCGGCTAAGCGAGTCGCCAGGGCCGCCCGACGGCGGGCCCGCCATCCTTAGATAAAGGAAGAGGCCGCCCCGATTCCCGGGACGGCCTCTCGCTCTTCAGCCGGCCTTGCGCGCGCGAGCCGGGCGGCTCGCGCCCGAAGGACGCTAGCGCTTGCCGATGCGGCCGACCACGCCCATGCGCGCCGCGGTGCCCAGCTCCTCCTCGATGCGCAGCAGCCGGTTGTACTTGGCGATGCGATCCGAGCGCGAAGCCGAGCCGGTCTTGATCTCCCCGGCGTTGGTGGCCACCGCGAGATCGGCGATGAAGCTGTCCTCGGTCTCGCCCGAGCGGTGCGAGATGACGCAGCGGTAGCCGGCGTCGCGCGCCAGGTTGATGGTCTCGAGGGTCTCGGAGACCGTGCCGATCTGGTTGAGCTTGATGAGGATGGCGTTGGCGGCGCCCTCCTCGATGCCCTTGCGCAGGAACTTGGCGTTGGTGACGAACAGGTCGTCGCCGACGAGCTGAACCTTGTCGCCGATCTTGGCGGTCAGCGCCTTCCAGCCGTCCCAGTCGTTCTCGGCCAGGCCGTCTTCGATCGAGACGATCGGGTACTTGGAGACCCAGTCGGCCCAGTAGTCGACCATCGCCGCGGAGTTGCGCTTGCTCTTGTCGCCTTTCTTGAAGACGTACTCGCTGTCGGCCCACAGCTCGCTGGTCGCCGGGTCGAGGGCGATGGCGATCTGCTCGCCGGGCTTGTAGCCGGCCTTCTGGATGGCCTCGAGGATGGTCTCGATGGCCTCCTCGTGCGTCTTCAGGTTGGGCGCGAAGCCGCCCTCGTCGCCGACCGCGGTGGTGTGGCCCTTGGCCTTGAGGATGCCCTTGAGCGCGTGGAAGGTCTCGGTGCCCCAGCGCAGCGCCTCGCGGAAGGTCGGCGCGCCGACCGGCATCACCATGAACTCCTGGAAGTCGAGCGTGTTGTCGGCGTGCGCGCCGCCGTTGATGATGTTCATCATCGGCACCGGCAGGGTCACGGCGCCGGCGCCGCCGAGGTAGCGGTACAACGGCAGGAAGCACTCCTGGGCGCCCGCGCGCGCGGTGGCCATCGAGACGGCGAGGATGGCGTTGGCGCCGAACTTCGACTTCGTCGGGGTGCCGTCGGTCTCGATCATCTTCTTGTCGACCCCGGCCAGGTCGAGCGCCTCCATGCCGAGCACGGCGTCGGCGAGCGGGCCGTTGATGTTCTCGACCGCCTTGAGCGTGCCCTTGCCGAGGTAGCGGCTCTTGTCGCCGTCGCGAAGCTCGAGGGCCTCGTTCTCACCGGTGGAGGCGCCCGAGGGCACCGCGCCCATGCCGATAGCGCCACTGTCCAGCTCCACCTCGGCCTCGACGGTGGGGTTGCCACGCGAATCCAGGATCTCTCGACCAGTCACGCGAACGATGCGGCTCATCCTTACCTCCGAGGTAATGGGTTTGGGGCGCGCGGCTGCGGGCCCACGTGCCTGCCGGCAGGCAACCGATCATGCTGGCGGCCGGCCGTCTCCTTAGCGGCGCGATCCCTAACCCAGAAGCCTTTTTTTTTCACCGGGTTTCTCGGCGGCGAAGCCTATGGACCGGGCCTCGCCACCGCGCGCCAGCCCGCCGGGCTGCGCCTTTCGGACCGTCCGGCTGGCGGTCGCGACGCGAGCAAGGCGCCTGGCTCGGCGAGCGGCGAGGGCAGCTTCGCTCGGCCGACGCGCTCGGCGCGCGGCCCTTTCGCTTGATCTATTCGGCCCCGCCGGTTGTTCTCCCTGACCGATGCCCACTCGGCCACTGCCAGCCCCCCTGCCGCGTTCCTTCTACGACCGGCCGACCGACCTCGTCGCCCGCGAGCTCATCGGCTGCCTGGTCGTCCACCGGGACGGCGAGACGGAGCGGGTCGGCCGCGTCGTCGAGACCGAGGCCTACCTCGGCGTGCGCGACAAGGCCGCGCACTCCTACCGCGGCCGCACCCCGCGCACCGAAGCGATGTTCGGTCCACCCGGGCACGCCTACGTCTACTTCATCTACGGCGCGCACTACTGCCTCAACGCCGTCACCCGCCCCGAGGGCGAGGCCGAGGCGGTCCTCATTCGCGCCATCGAGCCCATCGCCAACTGCCTGTCCAAGGGCGACGGGCCGGGGCTGGTGAGCAAGGCGCTCAACATCGACAAGAGCCTCAACCAAATCGATTTGACCGGCGACAGGCTCTTCTTCGCGCCAGGCGACAGGCCGCCCGCCGCCATCGTGCGCGGCCCGCGCGTGGGAGTGGACTACGCGGGCGCCTGGGCAAGACGGCTGCTGCGCTTCTACGAGAAGGACAGCCCCTTCGTCTCGCGCGCCGGTGGAGCGAGGAAGCGCCCTTCGCCGAAGCGAAGACGCGTGGTATGAGGCCGGCTGTGAACAACGAGACACTCCAAGACGACCGCACCCTCGTCGAGCGCGCGGCCCGGCGCGACATGGACGCCTTCGAGCAGCTCGTCCAGCGCTACCGCTCGAAGATATACGGCCTCGCCCTGCGCATGCTGAAGGACAAGGGCGAAGCCGAAGAGATCATGCAGGAGACCTTCCTGTCGGCCTGGCAGAGCCTGCCCAGCTTCCGTGGCGACTCGGCGTTCGGCTCCTGGCTCTACCGGATCTGCGCCAACTACGCGCTGATGCGCCTGCGCCGCCGCAAGTTCGAGGCGCCTCCGGGCGAGGAGCCGGCGCTGCCTGGCCCGAAGTTCGACTCCGAAGGCACGATCCTCTCGCTGCCCTCCTACGACTGGTCCCGGGGCACCGAGGAGAAGGCGCTCGATCGCGAGCTGGGCAGGGCCATCGAGGTCGCGACCGAGGCGCTGCCGGACGACTACCGCACCGTCTTCCTGCTCAAGGACGTCGAGGGGCTTTCTTACGAAGAGATCGCCGAGGTCACCGGGGCTTCGGTCCCCGCCATCAAGAGCCGGTTGCACCGCGCGCGCCTCGCGCTCCGGGAGGCTATCGAGGCCTTCTACAAGGTGCCCCGCGCACGAGCCCAAGCGGCGAGCGGCAGCACGGCGTTATAAAAGGATCCGCGCGCTGAGATAGAGGTTCTTGAAGTGAGCGACGAAAGCGACAAGACCGGCAAGGCGCCAGAGTGGGTGTGCTGTAAGCACTCGATAGACAAGTTGCTCGAGTACCTGGACGGCACCCTGGCGCCGAACGAGCAGCGGGAGCTCGACCGCCATTTCAAGCTCTGCCCGCCCTGCCTCGACCTCCTGCGCAAGTACCGCGCGGTCCCAAAGCTGTGCCAGAAGGCGCTCGCCAGCGAGGTCCCCGCGGAGACCGCGGGGCGCCTCACCGCGTTCCTGCGCGCCCGGTGCAAGGACTGCTGACGCGGGCCCTGCCCCCGCGCCCAACGCAGCCTCGGGCCCGCCGATGAGCCGCCCCCTCAACGATCTCTCGTTCGCGGAGTTCTCGGCCCTCGCCGTCAGCCTGGGCGCGACCGAGGAGGCGGCGCGCCGGCTCTTCCGCGCCCTGTACGCGCCCGGCGAGAGGGCCGCGTTCGAAGTGGTGCCCGGCGTGCGCAAGTCGGCGCGCGCCAAGCTCGCCGCCATGCCCGTCGCCCGGCTGTCGGTCCTCGACAGGCGCAAGGCCGCGGACGGGTTCGTCAAGTACCTGTTCGGCTCGCCGCTCGGCGGTGAGCTCGAGGCGGTGCGAATCCCCATCTTCGACACCAAGCACGTCGTCTGCATCAGCTCGCAGATAGGCTGCGCGCTCGGCTGCGCGTTCTGCGCGACCGGGCGGATGGGCTTTCGGCGCAACCTCGAGACCTGGGAGATGGTCGAGCAGGTTCGCATCGTGCGCGACGAGGCCCGGCTCCCGGTGCGCCACGTCGTGTTCATGGGCATGGGCGAGCCGCTGCTCAACTACGAGGCCGTCCTTCGCGCCGCGCACCTGCTCTCGGCGCCCGGCGGCCTGCAGGTGGGCGGGCACAACACCACCATCTCCACCGCGGGCATCATCCCGGCCATCCGCCGCTACACGCGCGAAGGGCAACCTTTCCGCCTCACCTTCTCGCTCAGCAGCGCGATCCACGAGAAGCGGCTGCGCCTGATGCCCATCGAGCGCAAGTACCCGCTCCCGGATCTCATCGACGCCATCCGCGAGTACGCCTCGGCCCGCCGCGAGCGGGCGATGCTCGCCTACGTCATGGTCTCCGGGGTCAACACCGGGCGCGAAGACGCCGAGGCCATCCGCGCGGCTTTCGCCGGCATCCCTATCAAGCTCGATCTGATCGATGTCGCCGACCCGAGCGGCGCCTTTGCGCCGCCCGACGCCGAGGAGCTGAAGCGGTTTCGCGACGACCTGCAGATCCTCGCCTCGCCCATCGCGCGGCGCTACAGCGGCGGCAAGGAGATCTGCGCGGCCTGCGGCACCTTGGCGGCGACGCGAGAGGGCGGCTCGCTCCTGCCGGGACCTTCGACGCCCGAGGCCTGAGGCCGCAACGCCGGCGCGGAAGCCGCGCGTGTGACGCCCATCACTGAACTGCGCTCCTCTTCGTGGCCATAGGTGGCGCCGGCCAGGCCGAGGCGCAGACGGAGCTCGTCGGGAGGCTCACCCCAACCGCACGGAATCCTTCGGCACTTGCCCGCGAGCGCGCCCGCCTCCGGACGCCGCCAGTTGCCCCGAGTTTCGAGACTCTGGCAAAAGGAGGCGTCCGAGCGTTTCCCAACAACTCGATCTTGAAGGTGACTCGGGAGATTACTTGATACAGCGCGCCTTTCCGCTCGCCCTCGCCTTGCTCACCGCAGGCCTGCTTCCCGGTTGTTCCGAACCAGAGCCTCCGAACACCTCGACCTGCGGCAACGGCCGCCTCGACGAGGGAGAGCAGTGCGACCCCGCCATCGAGTCGGGTGTCGGGGCCTGCCCGAAGAGCTGCGACGACGGGCTCCCCTGCTCGACCGACCGGATGATCGGCACGCCCGAGGCCTGCACCGCCCGCTGCTCCCACGAGCCGACGACGACCTGCGCCGACAAGGACGGCTGCTGTCCGGTGGGCTGCTCGACGCTGACCGACTCGGACTGCCAGGCCGTCTGCGGCAACGGAATCCCCGAGCCCGGCGAGGTCTGCGACGGCAACTGCCCGACGGGCTGCAACGACGGGCTGGCCTGCACGCGCGACGCGGTCGTCGGCTCGGCCGCCACCTGCAACGCGGTCTGCACCCACGAGCCGATTACCGCCTGCAGCCACGGCGACGGCTGCTGCCCGGCCGGCTGCAGCGTCGCCACGGACAACGACTGCTCGGCCTCCTGCGGCAACGGCGTCGTCGAGGGCAACGAGACCTGCGACGGCAACTGCCCGACGAGCTGCAACGACGGCATCGCCTGCACCACCGACGTGCTCACCGGCAGCGCCGCCAACTGCAGCGCCGCCTGCGCCCACACGCCGATCACCGCCTGCCAGGGCGGCGACGGCTGCTGCCCGGCCGGCTGCACCCGCGCGACCGACTAGGACTGCTCGGCGAGCTGCGGCAACGGCGTGCTCGATCCGGGTGAGAGCTGCGAGGGCAACTGCCCGACCTCCTGCAACGACGGCGTCGCCTGCACCGCCGACGCGCTCACCGGCAGCGCCGCCAACTGCAACGCGGCCTGCACCTTCCAGCCGATAACGGTGTGCGCCCCCGGCGACGGCTGCTGCCCGGCCGGCTGCAACGCGCTCAACG
>JBMNNX010000176.1:0-14645 GCA_050942745.1 Myxococcales bacterium | reverse complement strand
GCGGAACGCGGGAGGCGAAGTCGAGGGGCCGCCACGGATTCGACCGGGCCTTCGACTCCGCTGCCGACGCAAGCGTCGGCAGCTACGCTCAGGCCGAACGGTATAGGCATTGCGCCGAGTTGAGGGGCGCGCACGAAGTCGAGCGGCCCTGCGACTTGCGCCTCCATCGTCCTTCGCGAGGCCACGCTCCGAATCACCAGCCCATCGGTGCGAGGTCACATCCGGATACGGGAGCGGCGAGGAGAGCGCCGGCCTTCGTGCCGGCGGATTCCCGGACGCAGCCTTCGTGCGCGCCGCCGGGAACCCTCGAACTCGCCGCGAGAGTGCTCGATTCCTCGACGGGCGCATTGCCATGCGCACCTACCAACCTGCGACCGATCGCTTCGGTTCAGTGTAGAGCCAGGGGACCGGTAACAAGCGAAGGGCGAGCGGGCTCAGCCTTCGAGAAACTCCTTCAACGGCGGCACGAGCGCCTGGGGCTCGAGATACGGAGCGCGGTGGCCCGCCTGGCCCTGGAGCTCGAAGTAGCGCGATTTCGCTCCGGAGGCGGACAGTGCGTTGAAGGTGTCGAGCATCGACGCGGGCGTGGCGAACTGGTCAGACGCGCAGGCGATGACCAGCGAGCGCGCCTCCAGCCAATCGAGCCCGCCCGAAGCGTCGGCCCCGGCGAAGCAGCGCAGCAGCGCGAGGTAGCAGTAGGGATCGAAGACGCGAGCGAACTCTTCGGCCTCGGCAGCGAGCAGGCGCTCGGCGGCGAAGACGCTTCGATCTTCGGTGAGCCAGTCGTGCGGATAGAACGCGCGTAGCGCCTCGATACGCGCGCGGACGAGCGCTCGCTGCGACGCCGCCTCGTCGCCAGGGCGAAGCTGCGGGTCGGCGAGCATGCTCCTCGCCTGGGAATCGAGCTGCTGACGGACCACCGTCGGCAGGCGCATCGGGCCCTGGATGGTGGCGATGGCCTCGACCTCGTCGGGGAAGAGCGCGGCGTAGCGCAGCGCGACCGTGCCGCCGAGCGAGAAGCCGATGACGGCGCGAGCCCGCTCGACGCCGAGCGAGCGCAGCAGCGCCCGGACCGCGCGCGCCTGGTCGGTGACGGTGACGGTCGGCAAGCCGTCGGCCGGCCGGGTTGAGCCGAAGGGGCTCGCGAGCAGGTTGGGGCAGACAAGCCAGGCCTCCGGTCGCTCGAGCGGCGCTCCGGGGCCGAAGAGAGCGCGCGCCCAGCCGTGCGGCGAGTAGCCGCAGTCCGTACTCTCGCCGAGCGCGTCGTGAGAGCGCGACAGGCCGTGGAGCAGCACGATGACGTTGTCGGCGCGCCGCTCGCCCCAGGCTCGATAGGCGATTCGTACGTCGAAGAGGGGAGCCTGGCCTTCGAGCTCGAAGGGGTCGGATAGCGTGACGATGTCAGCGGCGTGCTGCATGGACCACGCGCACCCTAGCACATGCGTCTTAGGCCCTGCAGGTCTGCGCGTTGTTTGCGTGCCCAGGGGCGCATGGGCGATATTCCCTCGGCCAAGCGCGCTGCCGCGCCGTCACCTCGTGAGCTGAGGCATGCCATGAACAACCCGGTCATCAAGCTCGTGGTCGCGCTCGTCGTCCTGCTCGGAGGCGCGGGCTACGGCGTGAGCAGGTACAAGTCGCAGTCGACCGAATACGACCACAAGCTCGGCTTGGAGCGCATCCGCAAGGAGTTCCTCGAGCGCGCCCCGTTTGCCCGGCTGATGCCCAGCAACGAGCGCTATGAGGAGGAGCAGCGCGCGCTGTGGAAGTGGTACTTCGACGAGCTGACCGGCCACTACAACAAGTACCCGGAGTTCAAGAACTACGAGCGGTTCCTCGACGAGCTCATCGAGCGCAAGACCAAGCGCAAGATCAAGGAGCAGGAGCTCGCGCAGTACGAGGAGCGCTACAAGCTGGTGAAGGGCTACTGGGACACGATGCAGGCCGGCAAGTACCTGCCTGTCTACACCGGCCTCGACAATGGCCTGCGCTTCGACATCTACGAGCTGCGCCCTATCCCCGACGCCCGCGACCCACGGGTGCGGCTGCAGTTCACGCTTCTGGGCACCCAGCGCAAGTGGAGCGTCGAGTCGTCCTCGGGCGGCGGGCGGGTCATGAAGATGAACGTGAACGCCTCGTTCCACGAGCTGGTCTTCAAGGGCTTTGACGCCGAGGGCAAGCCGGTCCGCGAGATGCGCGCCAGCGGCGACCCGTTCAAGATCGACTACCCGGAGCGCTTCATCGACGAGTTCCCGCCGGGCATCGTCATCGGCTACTACGAGCTGCCGAAGGTCCCGGCCGTGGTCGCCAAGGCCGAGCTGTCGTTCGAGATCGCGACCCGCTCGGTGATCAGCGGCGAGGAGACCATCGGCAGGTTCACCTGGAAGCTCGACCCCATTCCCGAGGAGCTCAAGCTGCCGCCCGGCATGGCCTGGGAAGGCGCCCAGGAGCAGATCCTTCAGGAGGACGAGGCGGCGCAGTAGGAATCACTCCCGGGCCTAGTCGAGAGGCCCTTCGACTTCGCTCCTAGCCCCCCCCCACTGCTGCGAGGTCACATCCGGCGACGGGATTTGTGAAGAGAGGCCGCGACTGAGGAGGGCAGGGCCGCCGTCTCGGCGGCCTGCGTGTGTGGCGGCGCGATTGCGCAGGTAGGGAAGTTGGAGCAACACCTGATCCGCCAATCGTCGTTTCGGCAAGACCGAGCCCGCTGCCGCCGCGATACGACGCGGAGCTGGAGCTCCACGGTCCATCCGTTCGGTCGAGACATCGCAAGCTCGGCCTCCTGAGCCTGTCGCAGTGGCTCGGGCGCATCGAAGGTGTTTCGGGCGCGTTGAGCGACGCCGGGTCGGCCGAGCGTATCGAGAGGCCCTTCGACTTCGTTCCCGCCCGCTGGGCGGGCGGGAGCTACGCACAGGGTGACCGGGGGCGGGGCGCGGGGCCTGCTTACGGAAGCGCGGGGCCGGCGCCTCACACGACCGACAGGTGCGTCGCTAGCTTGAAGCACCCGGCCACCCCGTCGTCGTCGATCGCGAAGACATCGAGCTTGCGGCTGACGGCCATGGCCGAGAGGCCCAGCGTCGGGGGCAAGTCGCAGAGCACGCGGCCGTCGGCCGGGTCGAGCGCGCGGATCGGGTCGCCCGGGGCGATGAGCACGTGGCGGCGGATGACCGCTGGCAGCGCTCGGTCGAGCTCGATGCCGGCGGGCGGGGCGGCCCAGATTCGCTTCCCGCGCGAGTCGAGGCAGGTGACGCTGCCGTCGCGAAGGGTGCAGTAGATGCGGCTCTGGTAGACGACGAGCGCCGGGATTCCGCCGCGCGCTTCGAGCGAGGTGCGAAACAGCTCGCGGCCGCCGGCGGTGTAGGCGGCGACGGTCGAGACCGCCTCGCTCGTGCCGCCGACGAGGATCTGCCGGCGCAGGAGCACGGGGGCGCCTGCGCTCTGCATCTGTACCGGCCTCGCGACGTGCGAGCGGCCCGACAGCGCGTCGATGGCCGCGAGCCAGAGCGCGCCGTCGGTGCGGCCCAGGCTCGCGACGATGCGCGAGCCGACGGCCAACGGCCCCTCGAAGGCACAGCCCGAGCGCACGCGGAAGACGACCTGGCCGGCGACGACGTCGAGGGCGTAGAGAAAGCCGTTGTCCGCGGCGACGAAGGCGCGGTCGTCGGCGGTGTTGGTGGCGATGCGAAACGCTTGCGGGATGCGGAACTGCCAGGCCGTGCGGCCGGTGGCCGCGTAGACCGCGGCGACGAGGCTGCCGTCGAAGACGCACAGCATCGCCGTCTGGCGCATCGGGCCGGCCGAGAAGCGGCCGGACGAGCTGGTGAGCGCGGGCTGGTCGTGCCCGGGCTGCTCGCGGACGAAGACCGGGCGGCCGCGCGCCCCGAAGCGCTTCAGCCGCGAACGGTCAGCGACCAGCGCGCCGTCGTCCCACGGCTCGATGCTCTCGCCGGTCTGCTGCGCGATGAGCTTGCCCGTCTTCGAGTCGAGCCAGGTCGCGCGGCGGCGGCCCACGGCGAGCAGGACGCCCCGGCGCAGGCTGATCGAGAGGGCGCGCTCGCCGGTGTCGGCGCCGGTCCACGCGGGTCGAAAGCGCAGGCGCTTGAGCTTGCCGGCGCTGAGCGGCGCCTCGGGTGTCGCGCGCGCGGGAGCGGGCAGGGGCTTCGAGCGGTTGTCGTAGAGGTCGCCGCCTTCGACGTCGCGGAGGTGCGCGAGTCGGTCGCTCGCCTCCTCGCTCAGGTTCGAAAGGTAGGCGTTCTGGGCCTGGGCGGGGTTGCGGGCGACGAGCGCCGCCGCGAAGTCGATGGCGCCCTCGAGCAGGGCGCGCGCGAGCGCGTGCGGACGGCAGCGAAGCGCGCGCTCGCCCACCCGCAGGGTCTCGGCCCTCAGGTCGATGCGCCCGCAGGGCTGGCCGCCGAGCGACAGCTCCCACGTCTTCTCGCGCGCCTCGGCGGCCTCGACGAGCTCGGCGGCAGCGCGCGGCGCGTCGCTCAGCAGCAGGAAGGGCGCTCCGGAGGCGAGCGAGATCTCGGCGCCCGCGGCGTCCCGAAGGAACAGCTCGCCCGGGCTCAGCAGCGAGTAGAGATCGGCGCCGTCGCGGCAGCTGTCGATGCGCCCGGTCTCGTCGCGCAGCGCAAAGGCGAGGGCTACCGAGCCCTCCTCCACGGCCCGGTCCGGGGTGCCGAGGCGCGCCTTCGCGGGCTCCGAGCCGGCGCCCGAGGCGAGCCTGGCCGCCTTGCGCAAGGCCGAAGACTGGCGCGCGAGCCTGCGCGCGAAGGGCGTGGCGCACAGCGAGGGATTGATGCTGGTCAGATCGGCGAGCAGCGTGTGCGCGCAGGAGGCGGTCGCGAGGGCGAGCGCGGCGAGATCGACCTCGAGCTCGCCCGCAAGCAGCCGCGCGGGCCGCGACAAGGAGACGACGCAGAGCGCCGCGCTCGCGCCCCGTCGGCCGAGGACGAGCTCGGTGCGACCCTCGCCAAGCAACACCTGGCCCCGCCCCTCGGGCTCCTGGCACAGGCGCAGCACGAGCTCGGCGAGCCCCTGGACGAGCGGGAAGATAGCCGCTTCGTGCAGGCCCTGGGCGAGGTTGACCCCGTCAACCTCGATGCCGAGCACGTCGTGAATAGCAACCGGGCTGAACCGGCGGGCGGCGCGCTCGTCGAGCTGCTTGAGGCTCGCGAGGTAGCTCGGGTTGAGCTTCCAGCTATCGCCTGGGAGGATTCGGATCATAGGTGGGGCTTGGTGCCTGGACCGCATCTTAGGCCAGCCCCGCCGAGGCCGCGATTTCCCGCCTCACGCGAGTGTGTCCGCGATTGACTTCTGTCGGATGGCTTCCTACCATGCCGCTCGCTGCGTCTGGACCGGCCAGGGGCCGGCCAAGCGAGCAAATATTCGGCGGAATTTGCGCGGCGCAAACGTTTCCGCATAGGGCCTCGAGGCGCGAAGGAGGGGGCCGCCCACCGACACGAAGGTGGCCTCGAGCAGCCCTTTAGCGATCGCCCGGCAGCCCGGGCATCCAAGGCCCAAGAGATTTCGGATGACATTCTACGAAGCAGCCCTCAGCGTTCTCGCACGCGAGGGCAAGCCGCTGCACGTCAGCGCGATAACGGAGTTAGCCCTCAAGGAAAACCTGCTCTCACACGTCGGAAAGTCGCCGGAAGAGGTGATGCAGAGCCGCCTGCTGGCGATGGCGAGGCGCAGGACCGACCGCAGGGTAATCGCTACCGCTCCCCAGACGTTCGCACTCGCCGACTGGGGCCTTCCCGAGGACCAGAGCGCCTACGAGCCGGTCGTCGAGGAGAGCAGGGAGAAGCTCGAGGGCCCGCCTTTGCGGGGTCGCGAGCGCCACCCTGTCGCCTCGCCGGCCAAGGTGCGCATCGCCGGCCGCGGCGAGCGGATGCGCGGCTGGCGCGAGGAGGACGAGGAGCGCAGGCGCTGGCGCAAGCTGCCGCCGCTCTGCGAGGTCGCCGTCGAGGTGCTCACCGCCGCGGGCACGCCGCTCACCCCGGTCGATCTGGCCGCGGCCGCCCGCGAGCGCGAGCTGGTCAGCGAGGACCTCGGCGCCGAGGCGCTGCTCAACGCGCTGCGCGAGGACAACCGCCGCCGCTCCGAGTCGGGGCGGCGCCCGCTGTTCGATCTGTTGCCGAGCGGGGAGGTGGCGCTGCGCCCCGCGCCCGCCGAGGCCGCCGAGCTCGAGGCCGCGGTCGCCTACGCGATGGGCATGCCGCTGCGCCGCGAGGAGGCCGGGCCCGGCGCGGCCAAGCTGGTCGCCCTGGCGGCCGAGCACCGCCGCCAGGTGGTGCGGCAGATGCGCCGGCGGCTCGGCGAGCTGGACGCCTCGGCGCTCGAGAAGGCGGTCGAGGTACTGCTGGCGCAGCAGGGGTTCGTCGACGTCAAGGTCGCCCGCCGCAGCCGCGAGGGCCCGCTGCTCGTGGCCCGAAGGCGCGAGGGGCTCACGGAGCTGCGTTATGCGCTGCGCCTGATGCGCGGCAACCTGGAGGTCGGGCGCGACGAGGTCAGCGAGCTGCGCCGCAGCGTCGGTCAGCACGGCGCGCACATGGGCATCCTGGTGAGCGCGGCCGACCCGACGCGCGAGGCGCGGCAGGAGGCAGCCGCCAGCCAGCCGCTCGTCGTGTTGCTGTGCGGCGACTCGCTCGCCGAGACCTTCATGGAGAAGCGGGTCGGCTGCTCGGTCACCGCCGTCGAGGTCTTCGACCTGGACGAGGAGTTCTTCCGGCGCAGCCGCGAGCGGGGGCGCGAGGAGCGCGAGTCCCGGCGCGAGGCCCGCGAGAGGCGCGAGGGCCACGCGGGGCGTGAGCCGCGCGGCGAGCAGCGCGAGCGGCGGCCATGGGGCAACGGCGCGCGGCCGCACGGATCGGCCGTCGAGCAGGCGCGCGAGCCCGCCGCCGCGGTCTCCGACGAGCAGCGCCAGCAGGACGCCGCGGCGCTCGCCGAGGCGATGGTCGCCGTGCCCGACTCCGAAGCGCTGCGGCGCCGCGAGGACGAGGCGAGGCTGCGGGCGGCCGCCCACGAGCGGATCGAGGCCGCCGAGCTCCAGTCGCGCGCCAAGCGGGCGCCGAGCGGTACCGCCGCCTAGCCGACCTCCGGCCGGGCGAGGGGGCGGACCGGCGAAGGCTTGTGGTATCCAGGGGCTCGCGTTTTCGCGGGCCCCAACTCTTTCCGACAGGAGCTCCGGGTGGGAACCGCCGCCAGCGACAATCTCGAGCTAGCCTCGGGCGAGGCAGCGACCACCCAGGAGCCCGAGCGCTCCATCGGCCACCTGACGCCGATGATGCGCCAATACCTGGAGGTGAAGGGCCAGCACCCGGACTCGGTGCTGATGTTCCGGCTGGGCGACTTCTACGAGATGTTCTTCGAGGACGCGCTCCGGGCGGCCGAGATCCTCCAGATCACGCTCACCTCGCGGGCCAAGGGCGACGAGCGCATCCCGATGTGCGGCGTGCCCTACCACGCGGCCAAGGGCTACGTCGCCAAGCTCGTCGCCGCCGGGCTCAAGGTGGCGATCTGCGACCAGGTCGAGGAGCCGGGCAAGGGCAACCAGATCGTGCGGCGCGAGGTGACCCGGGTGGTCACCCCGGGGATGATCGTCGACGACGAGCAGCTCGACGCGCGCGCGAACAACTTCCTGTGCGCGGTCGCCTTCGGCGCCGAGGGCGGAGGGTTAGGGCTGCTCGACGCCTCGACCGGAGAGTTCTTCGCCGCCGAGCTCGGCAGCGACGCGGCGCTCTTCGAGGAGATCGCGCGCACGGGCGCCCGGGAGATCCTCGTCCCGCAAAGCCTCGCCTCCGGCGAGCGGGCGGCGGCGCTGTCGCGCGCGTGTCCCGAGAGCGTCGTCAATCCCTACGCCGACGAGGCGTTCGAGGCCGCGCGGGCCGAGGCCTTCCTCAACTCGCACTTCGCCACCCGGGGCCTCGACGGCTTTGGCCTCGGCGGGATGCCCAGGGCGATAGCGGCCGCCGGCGCGGCGCTGCGCTACCTGAAGGAGACGCAGCGCTCCGAGGCGAGCCACGTCGACCGGATCTCGCTGCACAACGTCGCCGCGGCGATGGTGCTCGACGAGGCGACCCGCGCGAACCTCGAGATCCTGCGGACGCTGCGCGACGGCAAGCGCAAGGGCTCGCTGCTCGGGCTGCTCGACCGCAGCGTCACCGCGATGGGCGGGCGGCGCCTGGCGCGCTGGCTGTCGTACCCGCTGCTCGACCTCGAGGAGATCGGCCGGCGCCTCGACGCGGTCGGCGAGCTGTGCGAGCGGGCGGTGCTGCGCGAGGAGCTGTCGGCGCTGCTGCGCGACATCGCCGACCTCGAGCGGCTCACCGCGCGGCTGTCGCTGGGGCAGGGCAACGCGCGCGACTTGCGCGCGCTCGCCAACTCGCTGCTGCGGCTGCCCGAGGTGGCCGCCAAGCTCGACTCCTGCCGGTCGGCCCTGCTGCGCGGGCTGGCCGCACCGCTGCGCGGGCTGACCGAGCTTGGCGCGCTGCTCGACCGCGCCGTCGCCCTCGAGCCGCCCGCCACGCTCAAGGAGGGCGGGCTCATCCGCGAGAGATACGACGCCGAGCTCGATCGGCTGGTCGAGATCGCCACCCGCGGCAAGGACTTCCTGCTCAAGCTCGAGACCGACGAGCGGGCGCGCACCGGCATCGGCTCGCTCAAGGTGCGCTACAACCGGGTCTTCGGCTACTACATCGAGGTCACCAAGGCGAACCTGCACCTCGTCCCCGCCGACTACGTGCGCAAGCAGACCACCGCGGGCGGCGAGCGGTTCGTCACCGAGGCGCTCAAGAAGTTCGAGGAGCAGGTGCTCAGCGCCGAGGAGCGGCGCTACGGGCTCGAGTACCAGCTCTTTGAAAAGCTTCGCGGCGAGGTCGTCGAGCAGGCCGTCGCGCTGCGCAGCGCCGCCGACGCGGTCGCCAGCGCCGACGCCCTGCAGGCCTTCGCGCGGGTCGCCTGCGCCTATGGCTACGTGCGGCCGGTGGTCGACGACTCGGGGATCATCGACATCGTCGAGGGGCGCCACCCGGTCGTCGAGCGGATGCTCGCGGGCGAGGCCTTTGTGCCCAACGACATCCAGCTCGACCGCACGAGCCAGCAGGTGCTGGTGATCACCGGGCCCAACATGGCGGGCAAGAGCACCGCGATGCGCCAGGTGGCGCTCATCGTGCTGATGGCCCAGGCCGGGTGCTTCGTCCCCGCGCGGCGCGCGCGCATCGGGCGGGTCGACCGCATCTTTACCAGGGTCGGCGCGGCCGACAACCTGGCGCGCGGGCAGTCGACCTTCATGGTCGAGATGACCGAGACCTCGAGCATCCTGCACAACGCGACCGGGCGCTCGCTGGTCGTGCTCGACGAGATCGGGCGCGGCACCTCGACCTTCGACGGCCTGTCCATCGCCTGGGCGGTCGCCGAGCACCTGCACGACAAGGTCGGGGCGCGCACGCTCTTTGCGACGCACTACCACGAGCTCGTCGACCTCGCGCGCGAGAAGCCGCGGGTCAAGAACCTCACCGTCGCGGTCAAGGAGTGGGAGGGCAGGGTCGTCTTCCTGCGCAAGCTGGTCGCCGGCGGCGCCTCGCGCTCCTACGGCATCGAGGTCGCGCGGCTCGCCGGGCTGCCGGCCGAGGTGGTGGCGCGGGCCCGCCAGATCCTGGCCAACCTCGAGCGCCAGGAGCTCGACGAGGCTGGGCGGCCGACGCTCACGCGGGCGAAGAAGACGCGCGAGGCGCCCGCGCAGCTCGGCCTGTTTCGAACGAAGGAGGAGCCGGCGCCCTACGCGCCGCTGCTCGAGGAGCTGCGCAAGGTCGACCTGGACCGCACCACGCCGCTCGAAGCGCTCAACTTTCTCGCGAGCTTGAAGTCGAGGCTTAAGTAGGTGATCGATGGCCAGACCGAAGAAGTCAGAGAGTTCTTTGCGGCCGTTCCTGAAGTGGGCCGGCGGCAAGACGCAGCTGCTCGACGAGCTCGTCGCCCGCACGCCCGAGAGGTTCGGCACCTATCACGAGCCGTTTCTGGGCGGCGGCGCGCTCTTCTTCCGGCTCAAGCTGCTCGGGCGGGTCCGGCGAGCGCGGCTCAGCGACGTCAACCCCGAGCTCATCAACGCCTGGAAGGTGGTGCGTGACACGCCCTATGACCTGGTCGCTGCCCTCGAGAAGCTCGAGGACAGGCTGGCCGAGAAGGACTACTACGAGATCCGCGGGCTCGACCCGGACAAGATGCTCCCGGCCGAGCGCGCCGCGCGCCTGCTCTACCTGAACAAGACCTGCTTCAACGGCCTGTACCGGGAGAACAGCAAGGGCAAGTTCAACGTGCCCTACGGGCGCTACACGCGGCCCAAGGTGCTCGATCGCGAGCTGTTGCTCAACGTCTCCAAGGCGCTCGAGGAGGCCGATATTCAGGCCCAGCCGTTTCTGAAAGTCGCCAAGAGCGCCAAGCCCGGTGATTTCGTCTACTTCGACCCGCCGTACCACCCGGTGAGCACGACCTCGAGCTTCACCAAGTACTCGCGGTCGGGCTTCGGCGAGCAGGAGCAGCGGGTGCTCGCCCAGGTCTTCGCCGATTTGGCCGAGCGCGGCGTCCACGTGCTGCTGTCGAACTCGGACACCCCGCTGATTCACGAGCTGTATGAGGGCAAGGGCTTCGAGATCACTCGAATCGAAGCCGCGCGCGCGATCAACAGCAAGGCCGACAAGCGCGGCCCGGTGGGCGAGCTGCTCGTGCGCGCCACGGGACAACTCGCGGAGAAGAGCGCCGACGCCGTTGATTCACAGCTCGGCATTGATTTCAAGCACACAGTCAAGGTAACCTGACCGCGCAGTTATCGGCTTCAGGGGGAATCCTCGACAAATTCGTCGAGGGGTGCAACACGAGGCGTGAAGCCTCTCGGTAAAAAGGAAGAGCGGAAAATGGCACAGGGTAAGGTGAAGTGGTTCAACGATGCCAAGGGATTCGGGTTCATCGCCCAGGATGATGGTGGCGAGGATGTATTCGTCCACCACACCGCCATTCAGATGGAGGGGTTTCGCTCGCTTTCCGAAGGCGACGCCGTCGAGTTCGACCTGACTCGAGGCCCGAAGGGCCTGCAGGCCTCCAACGTCCGCAAGCTCTAGAAGTCGAAGGCGGCCTCTGTGCCGCCTTCAAGTAGCCGGGCGCCTACCGGGGAAACCGGGGGCGCCCGAAGCTTTTGCAGAGGCCCGCGTCACGCGGGCCGCTCCCTCTCAAATCGGATTCCGCACATGCTCGACTCCTTGAGGCGCCCCCCTGGAAGCCTGCGGTGGCCCCCGCGCCAGCGTTTCATCGCCACGGAGGTGGGGCGCCACGCGCTCGAGGGGTATGAGCAAGCGATAGCGCGCTATCAGGCCGGTGAGCGGCACGAGCGCGAGGAGCTCGAGCGGATTCAACAGGCGTGGGCGCGCGAACGCGGAGTGGAGGCGGGAGACGCGTTGGTCCTCGGCGAGACCATCGCCAAGGGGCGGCTGCCCCGCGAGATTCATGTCGCGCTCGCCGATTGCGGGCTGAGCCTGGCGGACGTGCAGGCCTCGCTCGATAGGCTCTTCAAGGCGGGGCTCGTCGAGCCGAAGGGCGGCGGCGGGCCGCTGTCGGTGCCGAGGAGCTGAGCGACTCGGGTAGGGCGGTCACGCTTTCGCAGCGGGAGGCGCAGGGCCGCGCTTTCCCGAATTGGCGCAGCGCCGCGCGATTGGTCAGCGGTCGGTCGGAGCGGGCGGGCGCGGGCTACGGCGCCTCGAACGGCGTGGCCGGCGGCTGCTCAGCGCCGCAGTACAAGCAGCGGCGTTGGTTGATCGGGATCGTCCGCGCACACTCGACGCACAGCATCGCGGTCTTCTTGAACGTGCCGTCGAGGGTGCCGTCCGACAGGTCGATCTCGCGCATCCGCGCGATGAACTCTTTGTCGGTGACGCCGAGCTTCTCCTGGATGAACGACCAGAGCGTCATGTTGATGAGGATCATCCGGTCGAGCTGTCTCTGGACACCCTGCTCGCGAATCTGCATCTCCATGCGGGCGTTATGAGGGCTGGGCGGGTCGCAGAAGATCGAGCGCCGGTTAAAGTTGGGCGGTCGGTTCGAGCTCAAGGTGCCTCCGCGCGACGGGTGTTCGACCGGGGATGCCGAGGGATGCGCAGCCGCCGCGCACCTCGGGTTCATTTCTTGGTTTCTCCCGAGAGACGGTGCTAGTTTGCCGCGCCCATGAACGATCTCCAATCCATCCTCACCGAGCCCATGGTCAGGCCCAACGTTGTCGCCGACTGCGTCCGTGTCATCGACGAAGAGGTTTACTCGAAAGGCGGACTGACGGGCATCGCCATCAAAGGCGCCTACGCCGTGGTCAAGGCGGTCAAGCCTGGCTTTGTCACCGAGGCGATGAACGATCTGCTCCCAGACTTCGCGGCCAGGCTCGACCGGTTCTACCAGGAGGCGCGCCAGGGCTCGCAGCCCGTGGGCGCGCTGATGAAGGCCCAGGCCGGCACGGTGGCCGACGCGCTGCTCGGGATCACCGACGAGCGGGCAACGCGGGCGAAGAACCAGACGGTCAAGAAGGCCTACGAGAAGCTCCGGCCGACCGCCAAGAAGCACGTCGAAGCTGCCGTCCCGCGCGTGAGCGAGCTCATCGAGAAGTACGCGAAGGGGTAGGGAGACGGTCGAGAGTCGAGGGTTGGTGGTCGGGCGGCGACGGCGGCGGGGCACTGACTATCGAGGTGCTCGGGGCTGGCTCGGTTGGCGCCGCTCTCGTGTGTCATGGCTCTCGCGGGGCTTTGGCTCGAGCCGACCCGGGCGGGAAGCACCGACAGCGTCGGTTCCTAGTTGCGCGAGTCGCAAGCTCTGTCGAAGGGCTTCGCGGCGGAGCCGCGCTCGGGCAACGAGGAAGTTGAGGCCGCCATCGCGCGATGCGTCTTGCGGTCTCGCTTCTCCGGCACTTCGCGCGCTTGGGCCTCAGCCTGACCAGTCGCGGCTCAGGGCGGCAAGAGATCGACGAGGGTCGCTCCCCAGCCTCCGCTGCGCTCGTCGGCGCTGCGAAAAGCGCGGACGGCCGGGTGCCGCTCCAGCACCTTCTGAACGATGCGCCGCTGCGTGCCGGTGCCCTTGCCGTGGATGATCCGCACCTCCAGGATGCTGCGCGCGCGGCACTCGTCGAGGTAGGTCGAAACGAGGTCGGCGATCTCGCGCGGGGCGAACGTATGCAGGTCGAGCGTGCCGTCGATGGGGACTTCGACCACCTGTTCCATGCCTTCGGGTTCGTCCGTTTCGGCCATGGCGTCATTGTCCTCGCGGTGGCGCGCGACGGTCATCTCGAGAGCTCGTCGGCTCGTTCGGTCCCGCGGGCTGGCGCCAGATCACTGCCTCTCGTAGGTCGCGACCAGCTCGGCCTGCTCGAGAACATGGCCTTTCATCGCCTTCTCGAGCTGCGCCTTGGTCGGACGGCCGAGGTCGGGCAAGACCGTGTCGAGCGCGTAGAGCTTGAAGAAGTAGCGGTGCCGGCCGATCGGCGGGACGGGGCCGTCGTAACCATGGCCGCCCGAGTCGTTCATGCCTTCGCGTGCGCTCCCCGGAAGCTGCCCTTCCCGCACCGCTTCGGGCAGGCCCGTGGTGTCCGGCGGCAGGTTGTAGATGGTCCAATGCGTCCAGACTCGCTTCGGCGCCCTCGGGTCGGGGGCGTCGGGGTCGTCGACGATGAGCGCCAGGCTCTTGGTCCCCGCGGGCACGCCGGACCAGGCCAGCGGCGGCGAGATGTTCAGACCGTCGTGCGTGAATTTCTTAGGTATCTCGTCCTGGTGGCTGAATTCCGGCGAGGCGATCGACAGCGGCATTTGCGACCTCCGAGCGCGCCCGCGCAGGGTTTGAGCTCCGCCGGAGCGCGGGCGATCGCCGCCAACAGTGATCGCCTCCCAACCAACGCGCTACCCGCCGGTAGGGCGGATCGCCCCCGAGGTCGCGTCGCGCCGAGCGCTCGCGCCCTTCCGAATCGCGGCAGAGAGAGCGCAAACTCGGACAGCCGAGCGTCGCCGGGAAGGGGCTCCCGAACGTTGGGAGTCCCCACGCGCTGCTGATCAGGAGGCTTTCATGCCTTGCAGCCTCTCGCCGCACGCGCCGACCGGGCGCGGCTGGGGCTTCTCCAGCCATTGACGGAAGGGGAATCCGCCGTTGTTGGTGCGGCCCTCCCGCGCGCACGAGATGGCGAAGCGGGCCATCTCGTCGACGACCGTGCGGAAGTAGCGCGGGTAGATCGACCAGACGTCCGTGTCGGGCGCCGGGTTGGTGAAGTCGATGGCGTAGGGCACGCCATCCTGGATGGCGAGGTCGACCGAGTTCATGTCGTAGCCCAAGGCGTTGTTGAGCGCCCAGGCGCTGTCGAGCACCCGGTTCTCGACGTCCTTGGGCAGGAAGTTGTCGACCTCGAGGTAGCAGCGACGGTGCGCATCCCACTTGATCGGCAAGATGAACTCCTTGCCGATGCAGATGCAGCGGACGCTCTCCTCGGGGAGGATGAACTGCTGCACGGGACGTGTCAACGACTTTGAGACACAGACCAGGTGGATTTACTGAGCAGCGGTCTCCTTCTCGGCAGACAGTTCCTTGGGCGGGTTGATCCAGACGGCGGCAGGCAAGGCGGGAGGCACAGGCGG
>JBMNNX010000507.1:0-2504 GCA_050942745.1 Myxococcales bacterium | reverse complement strand
CGGCCCAACGCACCCGCCCGCGCCCCCGGATCGCCGGCCTTCGTGCCGGCGCCGCGGCGGCCCAGCGCACCCGCCCCGCGCCCCGGATCGCCGGCCTTCGTGCCGGCGCCGCCGAGTGGCTCAATGCCCCGGCGGTGATGCCTCGACACGCGCCCGGCGCTCGAGCCTGGCGCGCTCGGCGAGGACCTTGGCCGGGTAGCCGGCCAGCGCCTGCCTCCTTCGCTCCTCGCCCGCCGCAAGGATCGCGCGGGCGGCGCCCGGTCCGACGTTGTAGGCGAGCAGCGCCTCCTCGACCTTGCCAAACCGCGCGATCAGCTCGGCGAGATAGGCGCACCCGAGCTCGACGTTGCGCTCGAAGTCGAAGAGATACCGCGCCTCTCGCACCGGGTTGTTCGCCCGCTCGGCCAGCCACGTGCCGGTCGCCGGCATGAGCTGCATCAGCCCGAGCGCGCCCTTGTGGCTGACCGCGTAGCTGTCGAAGTTGCTCTCGACGCGGATGACCGCGGTGACCAGCAGCGGATCGAGCTGGTTGCGCCTCGCCTCACGCACGATGGCCAGCGCGACCCGATACTCCTGGCGCGGGGTGAGCCCGGTGCGGCTGCGACCGATCTCCGCGGCGATGCCCAACCGTTCGGCCTCGATCCAGAGCTCCTGCTCCGGCGGCATGTCCGCGAGCTCTTGCTCGATCTTGGAAAGCCGCGCGAGCAGCGCCGCCATTTGCTCCTCGCCCGCGCGTTCGGATGTGGCCAGCCTCGCCTCGACCTCCTGGAGCCGACCCTCGAGCCGCGCCTGGAGCCGGCGCGCCGACGCTTCGCGCTCGAGCCCGCGCGCGACGGGCCAGACCGCGGCGGCGAGCGCGAGCCCCGTCGCGATTCCCAAGACCAGCGTCTTCATCGGTTCGGCCCCCGCCGCGGCCTGAGGAGCAGCGGGCGTGCCACGACGTCGCATCCGCCTCGCGCGACTGCACGGCGACGCGGGCCCTTCGAAGCGCGCAGCTTCGAGCCAGGGAACGCGGCGCCACACTCGAGACCTCGACAGGAAGCGGCCTGGCCGCGGTTTCGCCAAGCGGCCGCGCGGAAGGCGTGCGTCGCGTGCGCATCGGCGGCTCGCGCCTCGATTCAGGGCCGAACGGCGGGGAAACCGGCTCCTGGCGACACGCTTTCAGGCCAGGCGGACG
This sequence comes from Myxococcales bacterium, assembly GCA_050942745.1. Taxonomy (GTDB): domain Bacteria; phylum Myxococcota; class Myxococcia; order Myxococcales; family UBA5297; genus UBA10939. The sequence continues at coordinate 1,327 of JBMNNX010000507.1, read as the reverse complement.
TGACTAGCTTTCATCGCAGCGAGAGGTGGGGGACGGCCGATGGCCTGGACAATCGCGCTGCTGCTGCTCGGGAACTGGGTCGTGGGGCTCGCAAGCGGCGCGCGGCTCGGCTGGTGGCTTCACGTCGCGTTCGTGCTCGCGGTCGTGTCGGCGCTGATGGGCCTAACCGAGCGGATGGCCTCCATCCGCGCGAGCGCCAAGCGCGCGGCCGTGAATCGAAACCGACAACCCGAGCCGCCCGCGGGGCGCGGCTCGCTCGAATGATGGAGAACGCATGCGGATGCGCGGTGGCTTCGGAGCGGGCGGGCCGAAGAACGAGCTGATCGAGCTGCCCTCGGATCCCTCCGGCTTCGTGCGACGCGAGTGCCCCGGCTGTCATCGAACCTTCAAGGTCCGGGCCTCGCGGCTCGACCAGGCGCTGCTGCTCCAGCGCGTCGTCGGCAAGGTCTCGCACGAGAACGTCCACGAGGCGCGCTGCGCCCTCGAGCGGCGCTACTGCCCGTACTGCGGCGCCGAAGCGCTCGACGACGCCTGGTTCACCGCCGAGCAGCGCGCCTGGCTCGACAAGCGGGCCGAGACCTTGCGGCTCGAGGTCCGCTACGAGCAGCTCGCGCACGTCGAGCGCACCCTGGCCGACAACCCGAGCCCGACCTTCCTCCCGGTGCGCCCGGAGATGCCCGAGTGCACGCTGCGCCCCGAGCGCGACGACATGCGCCAGGTCCCGCTGCTGTGCTGCGGCGAGGAGCTGAAGATCTCCGAAGCCTGGCTCGGCCCGGTGCGCTGCTTCTTCTGCGGCAGGGAGCACGAGCTGGGGGCGACGGTGATTAGGCAGAGGTTGAGGGATAGTTGTGAGTTGTGAGTTGTGAGTTTTGAGTTGGGAGTGGGTCGTCCGGGGTGGACGCGCAGCACTGGTGTTTGAGGCGAACGCGCTCACCGGCGAATGCCTGGGTGTGATTGCGGGCTTTCTGCTCCACCGCAACGGAAAGCCGGTCGTGAGGTGGCGAACGCCTGCTTTGCCGCGGCGGATAGCTAGGTGTGGGGCGCCGGCCACCTGCTTTGCCGCGGCGAATACCTAGTTGTGAGGCGCCGGCCACCTGCTCCGCCGCGGCGGATACCTGGTTGTGAGGCGCCGGCCACCTGCTTTGCCGCGGCGGATACCTGGTTGTGAGGCGCCGACCACCTGCTTCGCCCCGGCGGATACCTAGGAGAGTGTCGGGAAAAAGCGCAGCACGCGCCTGGACGCCGAGTGTCCGATGGTTAGCTTGGCGTGTGCCATGGCACGGACATTTCGACCCTACACGTTGGACCAGCGACTGCTTCTCCCGCC
>JBMNNX010000505.1:0-2540 GCA_050942745.1 Myxococcales bacterium | reverse complement strand
CGTGGTGCTACTCGCTGGACGGCGTCCACTGTCCACGCGGGGCGCAAGCTCTCGTCGCTGCTGGGGAAACCTGCCTTGTTGACGCGTCCGTGGCCAGGCCACGCCCGTCCACCCTGTCCACCGGCGCGTCCTCTGTCCCGCGCCGCGGCTGATGGGCGCGTTTGCCCCCCATGACCGACACGAACGCCTGCGACGCACCGATCCCGTTTCCCGACAAGGAAGAGCGCGACGCGCTCATCCTTGAGTTCCAGCGCCTCGCGGCCCGCCTCACGCGCGCCGGCCTCCTATCGCGAGCGTCGTCGTCGCGACTGATGCGCTCGATGAACCAGGAGCGTCGCCACGCGGAGGAAAAGCGGCACGCATTCCCTGAGCTGGTCCTCGCCGTGCTCCGGGCCGTCGAAGACGGCACGCTTACGGAGCGCGAACACTTCATGCGGCTCAGCGGTGACCGCATCGCGCTCCACCTCGAGTCCGTGGCGCCGGCGCTCTACCGTACCGGGCGCAGTCTCCTCCCGGCGCGCACGATGAGGAGCCTCTTCCACTTCGGATGGCTGCACTTCCGCGAGGTCGTGCACGCCCGCTCGGAGCGCATTCGCTTCGGCCCCGAGGAGGATCGCCGCCGCACCGTCATCGTCCACGTCCCCTCGGCCCACGCCTTCGTCGGCAGTCGTCCGAGGGCTGTCCCAGCTCGCTGAACGAGCTCGCGTTTCCCACCCACCGGCGCCTCGAACGCGCCGGTCAGGAACGCGATGGCTCTCAAGGATCTCATCAGACCGGCCCCGCTGCCGCCGACGCCAGCCGCCGAGCGTCCGCCCGGCATCACCTGCGCGAAGTACACGCGCAGCGAAGGCAAGCGCTGCGTCCACTACGTCTCGAACGGCGCGTGCGCGCTGCCTGACGAGTTCATGTGCGTCGAGTGGCTGAAGGCCAACGGCCCGAAGCCCGCCGCCGACGCGCCGAAGTCGTTGCCCGTCGTCGCGGCGCCGAAGCCAGAGGCCCGCGATCTGTTCGGCAATCCGATCGCTCCCAGCGCGGAGCCGCCGAAGCCCAAGCCCGCCGCCGTGGTGGCTCACATCGCGAGCAAGCCCGCGGCAGAGCCAACCATCGACGTCGATCGGCTGCGTGGCTTCACCACAGAAGACATCGAGAGCTTCAAGGCGCTCGGCGTCGAGGTGCAGCTGCACTCCGAAATCTACGGCGAGCTGTGGCTGGTGCCGGCCTACACCGGCAAGCCGCGCAAGGAGATCACGCCCGAGCATGCCGCGACGGTGATGCGTGTGCTCTCCGTCTTTCCGGGCTCGCACGTCGTCGCGTTCGAGAAGACCACAAACCCTGAGCGCCAAGAGCGCCCCGCCGAGGAGCGCTCATGAGTCAGGAACCGTTCTGCAACACGCATCTTTCGTACTCGAGGCTCAGCCGCTTCGAGCAGTGCCCGCTGAGCTACCGGCTGCACTACATCGAGAAGAAGCAGGCCGAGCCGGGGCTGCCGCTCCGCTTCGGCAAGACCGTGCACGCGGTCCTCGAGCGGCTCCTCAAGGAGGTGCTCGACGACGAGCGCACCGGCCCGCTCTCGGAGGAGCGCGCCCTCGAGCTCTACCGCGAGGCGTGGGCCGCCGAGGGGCTCACCGGGATCGAGGTCTTCGAGGAGGGGCTGCGCATCCTCCGCGACTTCATCCGCGAGCAGGGCGTCGTCGATCACCGCGACATCCTCGCTGTCGAGAAGGAGTTCCGGCTCCCGGTCGGGCCGTTCACGGTGCTCGGCTTCATCGACCGCGTCGATTGGGTCGATGACGAGACGGTCGAGGTCATCGACTACAAGACCAACCACCAGCTCTTCACCCGCGACGAAGTCGACTCGTCGCTGCAGCTGAGCCTCTATCACGTCGCTGCGCAGCGCCTCTGGCCCTGGGCCAAGAAGGTGAAGCTGACGTTCTGGATGCTCCGGCACGGCGTCCGCCAGGAGACGACGCGCACCGAGGAGCAGCTCGCCGACGCGCTCGCCTATGTCGAGACGCTCGGGCGACAGACGGAGAGCGCGAAGGAGTACCCCGCGCGCCTCAACGCGAACTGCTCGTACTGCGACCACCGTCGTCACTGCCCGGCCTACACCGACGCGCTCAAGGGCAAGCGCGAGTTTCTCTGCGAGGACCTCGCAGACCTCAAGGCGGTCGCCCGCGAGCGCGAGGAGGTCGCGCGGCTCGCGAAGGCGCTCTACGCGCGCAAGGAGGAGCTCGAGGGCATCCTCAAGGCGCACCTCGAGCACCAGGACGAGCTCGTCCTCGGCGGCGTCCGCTACCGGATGTTCGCCGCCACGAGCCTCGACTACCCGCTCGAGCCGACCCTCTCGCTGCTGTCCGAGGTCTCGGGGCTCACGCGCGAGGAGCTGCTCGAGAAGCTCGGGGCGATCGACAAGAAGGCGCTCGACGCTCTGCTCAAGTCGCTGGGCAAGCAGCTCGACAAGCCGCGGGTCTCCCTGCTCAAGGCCGAGCTCGATGCGCACGCCGACAAGAAGGTGTCTCCGCGCTTCTGGGCGAAGGAGG
>JBMNNX010000170.1:0-14878 GCA_050942745.1 Myxococcales bacterium | reverse complement strand
TGGCGCCTCGCCTGCGGGGCCCGGCGCTCGGGCGCCAACCTGCCAACCTCCGTCATCGCCGCGGCCCTGGATGGAGCCAGTCGGCCGCGCTTGTTCCCGCTGTGTACGGCGCCCAGGAGCGCCCCTGCGACGAGAGAGCCCCATGGACCCGATTTCACGAGACCTGGAGAAGTGGATTCCCCGGCTGCTCGCCGTCTGGCGTCGCACCCGCCAGATCAAGGGCGGGCCCGAGACGCGCCTGGCCCCCAACGAGCTTCGGGAAGTCGCCTCGGCGGTGCGCACGCTCTCCACCGGGCTGACGCGCGAACGCGAGCTGGCCGGCGCGCGCTACATGGAGGACCCCAAGCTCCTGGGCGGCTACCTGCTCTTCTACTGGCCCGTCTCCTACGCCCAGGCCCGCCACGCGCTGAAGGAGCTGCCCGAGCGCCCGCGCCAGGTCCTCGACCTCGGCAGCGGCCCGGGCCCGCTCGCCTTCGCCGCGCTCGACGCGGGCGCCCGGGACGTGGTCGCCGCGGATCGCAGCCCGGCCGCGCTGGAATTGGCGCGCACGCTGGCGGGCGAAGCAGGCGAGCCGCTCGCCACCCGGTCCTGGAGAGCGAGCAACGAGCCGCCGCCCGAGGGCAGCTTCGATCTCGTGACGTTCGGCCACGTGCTCAACGAGCTGTGGGCCGGCCAGCCCGACGCGGCCGCCCGCCGCGCCGGGGTCGTCGAGCGCGCCTTCGCGCGCGTCAGGCCTGGTGGCTCGGTGCTCGTGCTCGAGCCGGCGCTGCGCGAGACGTCCCGCGGCATTCTCGAGGTGCGCGATCGCCTGGTCCAGAAGGGCTTCGCGGTGCGCAGCCCCTGCCTGTTCCGCGGCAACTGCCCCGCGCTCGATCGCGAGACCGACTGGTGCCACGCCGAGCGCTCCTGGGAGCCGCCGCGGCTCGTCGCGGAGATCGCGCGCGCGGCGGGCCTGCGCAAGGAGGCGTTGAAGATGACCTACCTGCTGCTCGCCCGCGAGGCCGACGGCTGGCCGCGCACGGACGAGCGCCTCTTCCGCATCGTCTCCGAGCCGCTCGCCTCCAAGGGGCGCCAGCGCTACATGGGCTGCGGGCCCGAAGGACGTGTCGGGCTCTCGCTGCAGGACAAGCACGTCACCGAGGCCAACTGCGCCTTCAACGGGCTCGCTCGCGGGGACGTCATCGCCGTCGAGGGGACCGAGACGCGCGGCGACGGGCTCGCGCTCGGCGCCGAGAGCCGCGTCGAAGTGCGGGCGCGAGCCGGGCAGCGACTCGGGTTCGAGCGGTAGCGTCTCGACCGCGCGATCATCGGGCCGGATTCTTGAGCGAGGTTGCGTCGTCCGCCCGCTTGGCGGGTGGCCAGCTCGACGTCGAGCCGGCACGCGGGCTCGCATGGCCATTCCCCCGGACCCGAGTGGCCGCCGAGACGGCCGCCCTCCCCCTCTCGTTTCTCGAGCGAGGTTGAGCCGGAAGTGTGTGTGACCCCGCTCCATCTCGGCATTCGAGCCGCTTCGCCGGGCGGCTCGGATGGCCCCGCGCCTGGACTCGAGCGGCCGCCGGGACGGCCACCCTCCCCCCTCTCGTCTCTTGATCGACCCTGAGCCGTAGGCGAGTGCTCCGGTCGATGTCGGCTGTCGAGCCGCTCCGCGGCGCGGGCTCGCATGGCCACGCGCCCCGACCCGAGCGGCCGCCGAGACGGCTGCCCTCCCCCTCTCATTTCCTGCGCAGGCCCCGCTGTCGGCGTCGAGAGCGCACGCAGCGCCTACAGCCCCTGTGCGGCCGCCGACTCCTCCTCAGGACACGCTTCGCAGCTCCGAGCGTCGCTGTGCGCGGGGAGCCAGACGCGGAAGGCGCTGCCCTGCCCGAGCTCGCTCTCGACGGTCAGCCGGCCGCCGTGCGCCTCGACGAGCCCCTTGGTGATAAAGAGCCCGAGGCCGATCCCGCTCTTCTTCTCGCGAGCGCGCTTGGTCTGGAAGTAGCGGTCGAAGAGCCTGGGGAGGTCTTCGCGGGCGATGCCGGCGCCGGAGTCCTTCACCGTGATCTGGGCCCCGTGGCCCGAGGGCTCGACCGTTATCTCGATCGGCTTGCCGGGCTCGGAGTACTTCGCCGCGTTCTGGATGAGGTTGGTGAGCACCTGATCGAGCCGCATCGGATCGACGAAGACTGCCGGGGGCGTCCCTTCGATCCGCAGCTCGGCTTGATGGTCGCCGAGGGTGATCTCGGTCTGCTTGAGCAGTTGTGAGATGGCCGCGGGGAGCTCCACCTCGCGCCGCTCGAGGTAGACGCGCCGCCGCTCGATCCGCGAGACGTCGAGCAGGTCGTCGATGAGCAGCATCAGCCGCTCGCCGTTGCGCAGCACGCGCTCGAGCGCCGAGACAGGCGCCACGACGCTCTCGCCCTGAGCCATGCGCTGCAGGAGTTGGGCTTGCATCATGATCGCCTGCACCGGGTTGCGCAGATCGTGGGCCACGACCGCCGCGAACTCCTCGCGCACGCGCTCGAGCTCCTTAAGAGCGCTGATGTCCTGAAGAGCGACCACCGCGCCGAGCAGGGTCCCGGTCTCGGTGTAGACCGGCGCGGCGCTCACCAGGCACGGCAGTGGCGCCTGCCCCGGCCGCATGACGCGCACCTCGCTGTCGGCGACCGGCTCGCCCCGGAGCGCGCGCGCCGCGGGCATCGACTCGTGCTCAAGCGGCCTGCCCTCGGCATCGGAGACCTGAACGCCCGCGCTATCGCCGTCCGCCCCGTGCCCGAGCATCGCTTCGGCAGCCGAGTTGCTGAAGGCGACCTGACCGTCGCTCGCGTAGAAGAGGATTCCCTGCGGGGTCTGTCGGAGCACTGCGTCGAGGAGGCGGCGCTGATCGTTCGTCTCGCGCGCGTAGGCGATGGTCAGCGAGGCCTGCTGCACGAGGCCTTCGAGCAGCCGCTCGTCCTCTTCGGTGAACTCGCCTCCGCCCTCCTTCTCGGTCAAATAGAAGTTGCCGTAGACCTCCTTGCCCAGCATCAGCGGACCGCCGAGGAAGGTGTGCATCGGCGGGTGCTGAGCGGGGAAGCCGGCCGACCTCGGATCGGCGGAGATCTCCTTGACGCGAATCGTGCGCCCCTCGTGGATCACCGCGCCGAGCAGCCCCTTGCCGAAGCGGCCGGTGTGCGATCTTCGCCATCTCCTCCTCGGACATGCCGACCGCGATGAAGTCCTCGAGCCCGGTGCGATCCTTCTTGAGCACGCCGAGGGCGCCATAACGCGCGCCGGTGAGCAGGCAGGCCTGCTCGACGAAACACGCGCAGCAGCTCGCGCAGCGGGACCTTCGCCCCGCGCTCGAACGCCGCCTCGCTCATGGCGCGCAGGCCGCTGAGCGCCTTCTGCTCGGCGAGGCGAGCGCGCCCTTCCTGAAGCCGAACCGCCCAGGCCTCTCCGGTGGCCATCAGCGCCTGGCGCTCGGCGATTTCGAGGGCGCCCCGGTGGCGCCGCGCCACCAGCAGCACGCCGGCGACCGCGCCGAACCCCGAGAGCGGCACGGCGTGGAGCGACCGCGCCCCGTGGTCGGTGAGCCAGCGGACCCATGCGCCGTCTTCGAGGGAGCACAAGTCCTCGATCTCGACGACCGCGCGCGAACGCGCTGCCCGGGCGACGGGCGTCTTGGCGTCGAGCGGCGAAGCAAGAGCTTCCGCTCGGTCGAGCGCCAATCCGAAGCTCGCCGTCGGCTTGAGCGGGTTCGCCCCGTTGGTTTCGAGGAGCACGACCAGGGACGCCTCGAACGCCTCGGCGACCTTCTGCACTATCGCGCCCGAGGCCTCGTGCGGCTTGCCCGCCTGCAGGAGCAACCGCGCGGCGACGCCGGCGAGCGTGCTCAGCTCGAACGCGCGAGCCTGAGCGGTCTCGTCGCTCACGACGAGCAGGCGCTCACCTCCCAGCTCGAGGCTCCGAACGCGCACGAAGAGCCGCCAGCCGGTCTGCCTGTCGATCCACACCTCGCGCTCATCGACTGGCTCGCCAGCGCTCGCCCGCCGCCACGGGAGCTCGGGCGGCGAGAGCGGCGCCTCGCCCTTCCTCGCGATTTCGAAGCGGCCGAGTACGGCCTCATCGGCCGGCTCACCGAGCAACTCGTTCATGGCCGCGGTTGCCCGCAACCGACCACCGGACAGAAGCAAAGCTGGAACTGGGAGGAGGGCGAGGTCCCTGGGGCGTCCCATCTCAATGGAACAATCAGCGCAGTTCAACTCCCGGATTAGGTTCGGCTGGGCGCTCCATCGGCGGCCGCAGCAGAGGGGAGCTGCGGCGTGGACGTCCGTTTTTCGCGATAGCGGCCGTCGCGCCCCTCGGAAATCTGAGGGCTCGCGCAGGGGACGTCGCGCCCGGATCCTGGACTGCGCCCGGGCGAAGGTGCGAGAAACCGTGGCATGTGAGTTGCAGCACACCGGCGACCGGCCGAATCCGGCCCTGGGCGGAGGAGCACATGAACGGCGCGCTGAGACTAACCTGCCTGCTGGCGGCTGCCCTGCTGGCGAGCTGCGGAGGCGAATCCAAGGACGACATCTCCCAGACCGAGTCCCGCCTGACCGCGTTCCAGAGCTGCGAGGAGCTCGAGGCCTACATCGAAGACACCGCCATCCGGGAAATGGAGGAGATGCTCGACGGCCAGGGCGGCTGGGGATGGTTCGGCGGCCCCGGGCGCGCCGAAGACAACGCCACTGCTCCGTCGGCGGGGAACGCCCCGGGCCAGAGCTCTCGCCCCGATCACTCGGAGACCAACACCCAGGTCGCGGGGGTCGACGAGGCCGACTTCGTCAAGACCGACGGCAACCGCGTCTTCTATCTCGTCGGCAGCCGCCTGTTCGTCATCAAGAGCTGGCCGGCCGAGCAGACCGCCATCGAGTCCGAGACGCAGATCGAGGGCTATCCGCAGGAGATGTTCCTCGCCGGCAACCAGCTCGTCATCTTCTCGAGCGTCCCGCGCGCCTATGACCCGTCGCTGGGCATCCCCGGGATCTCGGCGGACTACTGGTACGCCTACTGGTACTGGAACGCCTCGGCGGTCAAGGTGAGCGTCTTCGACGTGAGCACCAACACGCCCGAGCCGCTGCGCGCGTGGTACCTGCACGGCCACTACTCGAGCTCGCGGCGCATCGGCTCGTCGGTGCGGCTGGTGCTCTCGGCCGACATCCAGCGCCCCGAGTACCTCTGGCCCGCCTACGACGAGCGCGGCTTCCTCATCGACAGCGCCAAGGACGCGGCCAAGGCCGAGAACGCGCGGCGCATCCGCGCTCGCACGCTCGACGAGTGGCTGCCGAGCTCCTACGCGACCGAGAGCGGCCATAGCGTCGCCGTGCCGCGCAACTGCACCGCGTACCACCGTCCGACCGCTCCGACGCGCCTGGGCCTGGTCACCGTCGCCACGCTCAACCTCGCCAACTCGGGCGCGGCCGCCGACATGACCGCGGTCATCGCGCAGTCCGGCGAGGTCTACGCGAGCCAGGAGGCGCTCTACATCGCCACCTCCGACTGGTGGAGCAGCTGGACGAGCTCCTACGAGCCGCGCACCCACCTCCACAAGTTCTCGCTCGCCTCGCCGGACCGGGCGCTCTACGTCGCCTCGGGCAGCGTGCCGGGCTACATCGTGGACCAGTTCTCCCTCGACGAGCACCAGGGCTATCTGCGCGTGGCGACGACCACCTGGGTGGACAACGGCCCCTTCGATCCCTCCACCACGGTGAACGGCGTCTTCGTGCTCGGTGAGGCCGAGGGCACGCTGCAGATCGTCGGGCGCACGCCCGCCATCGCTGAGGGCGAGCGCATCTTCTCCTCGCGCTTCTCCGGCGAAAAAGGCTTCGTCGTCACCTACCGGCAGATCGATCCGCTGTTCACGCTCGATCTCGCCGACCCGACCAATCCGCGGGTCGTCGGCGAGCTGCACATCCCGGGCTTCTCGACCTACATCCACCTGCTCGACGCCGAGCACCTGCTCACCATCGGCAACGACACGACCGCCACCGCCACCGGCGAGACCCGCAACGGCGTGGCCCTGCAGATCTTCGACGTGAGCGACATGGCCAACCCGCGCCTGACCGCCAAGCAGGTCATCGGCACGCAGAGCGGCTACAGCGAGGCGCTCTGGGACCACAAGGCGTTCAACTACTTCGCGAAGACCGGGATGCTCGCCATCCCCTTCACCGACTGGAACGAGTCAGCGCGTGGCGAAGCCTACTGGAGCTACTTCACGAGCACGCTCAAAGTCTTCCACGTTGACGCCGCGGGCGCGGTCACGCCGGTCGGCGAGGTGAGCCACGCGGACTTCTACCAGCAGCGAAGCCAGAACGACTGGTACTGGTGGTACGGCCCCAACATCCGCCGCAGCGTCCAGATCGAAGGGTTCGTCTACTCCTTCTCGTACGCTGGCGTGAAGGTGAACCGGGTCGCTGACCTCTCGGCGGTCGCCGCCGTGGCGATGCCGCCGGAAAACCTGACGCAGAACTGACGCTGGAAGCTGTGGCCATGGACGAGGTCGGCGAGGTTTCGCCGGCCTCGTTTCATTTCTGAGGCGCGAAAGGGGCGCTCACCCCAGCGGCGCTGCGCGCCCGGCGACGGCCGCTTCGCTGACGCCTTCCCCCATTCGGCCTCAAGCCCGCCCCTCGCCGCCCGCGGAGGAATGACCTGCAGCCTTCCGGTCGCGCCTCCGCGGCCGCAACGGGGTAACCGGAAGCCTTCCAGTCGCTTCTCCGCGGCCGCGCCAGGTCGGATGGGTGGCCTTCCGGTAGCGCCTCCGCAGCGTGGAGGGACGACCGGAAGCCTTCCAGTAGCGTCTCCGCAGCCGCGGAGGGGTGACCGGAAGCCTTCCAGTAACGCCTCCGCGGCCGCGGCGGACTCGAAGCCCTCCCGCAGCCGCTCGTCGATTCGGGCAGAAGAAGCTTGCCGCGCCGCGCTGTGCCACGTCACCGGGCCCGCGCCTTTGAGGAGCTCGGGGCGGCATCGACAGGCCCTCGACCTCGCCCTCGCAAGCTCGGCCTCCTGAGCTGCTGCTTTCGAGATTCGTTGCGCGGCAGCACGATGCTGCAGGGCGCGCCTTTGCGCCGGCCGCCCGTCGAACTCCCTGACGACTGTGCTTGATTCCTCGACGGGCGCGTTGCCATGCGCCCCTACCGGCCTGCGACCGATCGTTTGCGTTCCGGACGAAGCACGGCCTGCGGCCGATCGTTTGGGTTCCGGACGAAGCCCGGCCTGCGACCGATCGTTTGGGTTCCGGACGAAGCCCGGCCTGCGACCGATCGTTTGCGTTCCGGACGAAGCCTGGCCTGCGGCCGATCGTTTGGGTTCCGGACGAAGCCCGGGCTGTGCCTGTCGAAGGGGCTCGGGCGGACCGGTGCCTCAATGGACGAAGGGCCGGGCTGACAGCGCCCGGCCCTTCTCTGTCTTGCGCGAAGGCGAAGAGGATTACTCCTCCTCCTCCTCCTTCAGCCTGCTCTTGGCCGCCGCGACGACCTTCTCGGCCAGGTTCGCCGGCACCTCGTCGTAGTGCGAGTACTCCATCGTGAAGCTGCCGCGGCCGCTGGTGATGGAGCGCAGGTCGGGGGCGTAGGTGAGCAGCTCGCTCATCGGCGCCTGGGCCTTGATGATCTGGTTCTTGCCCTTGGTGTCCACGCCCAGCACGCGCCCGCGGCGCTGGTTGATGTCGCCGATGACGTCGCCGGTCGACTCCTCGGGGATGGTCACCTCGATGTTCATGATCGGCTCGAGCAGCGTCGGCTTGGCAGCCATGAAGGCCTGCTTGAAGCCCTTCGAGCCGGCCATCTGGAAGCTGAAGTCGCTCGAGTCGACGTCGTGGTACTTGCCGTCGATGAGCTCGACCTTGACGTCGACGATCGGGTAGCCGGCGTAGACGCCCTTGGCGAGCTGGCCGCGGATGCCCTTGTCCACCGAGGGGATGAAGTTCCGCGGGATGGCGCCGCCGACGATCTTGTCGACGAACTCGTAGCCGTTGCCGCGGTTGGGCTCGAGGTTGATGTAGCAGACGCCGAACTGGCCGCGGCCACCCGACTGCTTCTTGTGCTTGCCTTCGACGTTGAGGGCGCTGCCCTTGATCGTCTCGCGGTAGGGGATCTTCGGGGGCAGCAGCTCGACGTCCACCGAGTACTTGCGCTTGAGGCGCTCGACGGTGACCTCGATGTGCGTCTGGCCGACGCCGCTGATCAGGGTCTCGCCGGCCTCGACGTCGCGGCCGATCTCGAGGGTCGGGTCCTCGTCGCACAGCCGGTGCAGCGCGGCGGCGATGCGGTCCTCGTCCTGCTTAGTCTTCGGCTTGAGCGCGTAGGTGATGACCGGCTTCACCTTGGGCAGATCGGGCAGGACGACGGGGTTCTTCGGATCGCACAGCGTGTCGCCGGTGCCGGTCTCCTTGAACTTGGCGATAACCGCGATGTCGCCGGCGATGGCCTGCTGGGCCGGCTCGTGCTTGCGGCCCTGCAGCGACAGGAGCTGGCTGTAGCGCTCGGTAGCGTTCTTGGTCGAATTCTGGATCTGGCCGTCGCCGCCCATCGTGCCCGACCAGACGCGGAAGATGGTCAGCTTGCCGACGAACTGATCGACGACGGTGCGGAAGACCTGCGCAGCCAACGGCGCGGCGGGATCGCACGGCCGCTCGACGTCCTCCTGCGTGCGGGGATCCTTGCCGACGATGGCCGGCCGGTCGGCCGGCGACGGGCAGCTCGCGACGAGGAAGTCGAGCAGCGCCGCGGCGCCGATGTTCTTGGTGCTCGAGCCGCAGAACACCGGGATGACCGCGCCGGCCAGGATGCCCTTGGTCAGGCCCGTCTGCAGCTCCTCAGGGGTCAGGTCGCCCACCTCGAGGTACTTCTCGGTGAGCACGTCATCGGTGGCCGCCACCGCGTCGACCAGCGCCTCGCGCGCCTTCTTCGCGGCGTCCTCAAGCTCGGCCGGGACCTCCTCCTCGGCGAAGCCGCCCGACGCGTCGGTCTTGAAGCGCAGGGCCTTCATCGACAGCAGATCGATGACGCCGGCGAAGGACTCCTCCTTGCCGAGCGGGATCTGAACGGGGATCGCCTGGGCCGACAGAGACTCCTTGACGTCGGCGAGGGTGGCGTCGAAGTCGGCGCGCTCGCGGTCCATCTTGTTGATGAAGACCAGCCGCGGCAGCTTGGCTTCGGTCGCGTAGGTGAAGGCGCGGTCGGTCTGCACCTGGACGCCGTCCACGGCGCTGACCACCACCGCGGCGAGGTCGACCGCGGCCAGGGCCGCGCGCATGTCCATCGAGAAGTTCGGGTCCCCCGGGGTGTCGACGACGTTGACCTTGTGGTCCTTCCACCCGCACCAGCCGACGTGCAGCGCTATCGAGCCCTTCCGCTTGATCTCCTCGGGCTCGGTGTCGAGGTTGCTCGTCTCGTCGGCGACGCTGCCGAACTTCGGGGTCGCTTGGGCCGACCAAAGCAGCGCCTCTGCCAAAGAGGTCTTGCCCGACCCCTGGTGACCGAAGAGCCCGACGTTGCGAATCCTGCGCGGGTCCTGAACGTTCATGAATGCCTCATGCGCCCTGAGTGGCGGGCGGACAGTCGGAAATGTTCTGCGTTGTCCTCCCGGCTGCAGGACTCCCTCAGCCACGTGCACGCCGGAAGGTGGCGCAAGGATGTCTCAACTTCGAATCCAAGCTGCGACATTCCTTGCGAATGGGCTCGTCACCTAACAGAAGGGCCAGCCCCAGTCAAACCGCAGATTCCAATGTTCTTCCGGCGGGATCGGCGGCGGACCGAGCCCCTCCGCACCCGCCCCTTGGGCCCCGCGCGGGCGACGGACGCTTTGATGATCGAGAGGGCGCCCGCGCTCGGGGTGAGGCGAGAGGAGAGCGAGCCCGCCTTCGCGTTTGCGCTCCGGGCGAAGCGCGGCCTGCGGCCGATCGTTTACGTTCCGGACGAGGCCTGCGGCCGATCGTTTGGGTTCCCGGCGGAGCCCGGGTTGCGCCTGTCATAAGGGCCCGGGCTGACCGGTGTCGCATCAAGGTCGCAGCCGGCCACTGGACCGGCGGCAAGCTCATCGCTATCGGCCGCTGACCAGGAGCCGTTGGCCCACGCGAAGCGTGGTGCGGCGCTTGAGCTTGTTCCAGCGCTCGAGATCGGCCACCGACACGCCGTAGGCGCGGGCGATCGACCAGAGCGTGTCGCCCGGCGCGACCACGTGCGCCTTGCGGCCGGCTGCCCCTTCGCCGCCCGAAGGCGCGGGGAGGTCGCGGCGCTTGGGCTGGACGCGCAGCTTCTGGCCTACCCGCAGCGTCGCCCGCCGCGCGGACAGGCCGTTCCAGCGAGCCAGCTCCTCGACGCCGACGCCGTAGCGGCGCCCGACCGTCGAGAGGGTGTCGCCCTCGACCACGGTGTGGATGAGAGCGTCGCCGCGCGCCGCGCGGGGCGCACGGCCTGTCGAGCCCGAGGCGTGGGCGTTGGCCCCCCGCCGCTGGGCGCCGGGCTGGCGCGCCTGCCGCGGGGCTTCGTCCGAAGGCTTGGGCACGGGGATGACCAGCGAGTCGCCGAGCCGCAGCCGGCGCGGGTCCTTGATGCGGTTTATCCGCACGATCGCCTCTATCGGCGTGCCGTAGCGAAGCGAGATGTGCGAGAGGGTCTCGCCCCGCGCGATCTTGTGGACGCGGTAGGTGAGCCGATCCTTGGGGGCGACGGTCGCGTAGGTCTCGACGAAGCGCTGCCGGGTCCCGGCCGGCAGCTTGATCTTGAAGCCCTCGCCGTCGCCGTCCGAGGGCGGCGTGCACCAGCGCCTCAGCTCGGGGTTGAGCTCCCTGACCTCGTTGACCGACACGCCCGCGGCGCGCGCGATGACCTCTAGGTCGGTCGCCTCGGGCACCTCCGCCTCGTCGAACGCGAGCGGCGGGAGCGCGTCGATCTCTTCGGGCGAGAAGCCGAACGCGGCCAGGTTCTTCGCGATGAGCGCGGCGGCCATCAACTTGGGGACGTAGTGCTTGGTCTCGGGCTTGAGGATCCGCCCGTTGACCATGTCCCAGAAGCTCGTCGCGCCCCCTTCGCGGATGGCGCGGCGGATCTTGCCCTCGCCGGCGTTGTAGCCGGCCCAGGCGAGCCTCCAATCGCCGAACTCGGCGTACAGGGCCTTCAAGTAGCCGGCGGCTGCCACCGTGGCCTTCACCGGATCGCGGCGTTCGTCGACCCAGAAGTCGATGCGCAGGCCGAAGCGCTTGCCGGTCGGCTCTATGAACTGCCAGAGCCCCGCGGCCTTCGCTGGCGAGAGGGCGACGGGCGAGAAGCCGCTCTCGATCATCGCGAGGAAGATCGTGTCCTGCGGCAGCCCCGCCTCGCGCAGCGTCTTGCGGATGAGCGGCTGGTAGCGCGAGGCGCGCCCGAGCCAGCGCACGAAGTGCTTGCGCCCCGGGCCCTGGAAGAAGCGGATGTACTCGGCGACCAGCGGGTGCATCTCCACCGGGATGTCGTAGAGCCGGCGCGCGCGCTCGAAGTCGAAGCTGCCGATGTCCGCGAGGGCCGCGGCGCCAAGCTCGGTGGGCGAGGGCACGAGCGGGACGGGCCTGGCGAGATCGAGCGCGTCGCGCAGGCTCGCGCTGGTCGCCGCTGGCCAACCGCCGAGCTCGAGTGCCCGAAGCAGCTCGAGCGCCTGGCGAGACTCCTCGTCGATGGTCGCGGCCTCGACCGCCTTGAGCTCGAGGAGCTCGCGCGCGGCCTCGTCCTCGTCAATGAGCGCGGCCTCGTCCCCTGGGCCTGCATCCTCGTCGCCGCTGCCCTCGGCCGAGAGGAGGCCGCTCGGCGCCCCGCCGCTGCTCGCCGTCGCCGCGCTCGCGGCCCCGGGCGTGGGCGCGCCGGTCGGGGTCGGCGCACCGCCGCCGGGCTGCGCGCGCGCTGCGAGCGGCCCTCCGGCGATCGCGAGGATCAGCAAGCCGGCCAGGGGTCGAACCATCGTCGGATCTCGTCTGTCACGCGGCTCGCCGCCGCGACGTGGCCCCATCCCTCGGAACATCGCAGGGGCCTGGTCATTCCGTCCCCGCACGCCGGAGCGTGCGCTCGGGCGCCTGTAGTCCACATCGAGCAGTTGCGGGCGAAGCGAAGTGGCGACACTACCCGCTTCCCCGAGCCCGGGCCAAACCTTCTGCACGAGGCGCGCAGGCAGTCGAAGGGGCTCTCAGCCGCCTTGCCATCGGCTCCGGCCACTCGCCGTCTTTCCGAGCACTCGCCGCCCTATGGAGAAGGGACGCGCGCTCGGCGCGAGCAGGCTCCGATCTCTCGCCCGCAGGCCCGCGGCCGGCACCCTGGCAAGCTGGACAGGCGCCCGACTGAAGCGCTGCCGTGCTACCAGACGATGCTCTCGACGAGCTCGTCGATCTTGGTGGCGAGCGCCTCCAGGCCGTTCGCCTTGGAGAGGAAGCCGTCGGCGCCCACCGCTTCTGCGAGCTTCTCGAGCTCCGCGTCGGAGAGCGAGCTGAAGAGTACGATGGGGATGTCCTGGGTGTCGTACTCGTGCTTGAGGACGCGGCAGATGTCGGTGCCCTTGGCCTCCGGCATGTGGATGTCCGTGAGGATGAGGTCTGGGCGCCAGCCTTTGAGCGTCTGCTCAAACTCGGTGAGCGTCGAGGTCGCGCGCACCTCGTACCCGCGTTGCTCGAGCGTCGCCTTCTCCATCAGGAGGGCGATCTCGCTGTCGTCGATGAGCAGGATGCGCTTCTTCTCCACCTCGGCCTCCGCCGACTCATGAATCGGGCGCCACTATAGCCCGATTCCGGGAGCCGGCAAGTACCGCCAAGACGACGCTGGCAAGCCGCTTTTCTTTGCGTATGGCTCCTGTGTTTGACACCCGCCAATCGCCCGCGCTAAGGAGGCGCGTTCTTTCTCCGAGGCCTGCGAGCCCATGCCCGACGCAGCGAAGGCACCAGCACGGCGAGTAGTGGTCACGGCCGCTCCCCTTCCGGACGAGGTGTCGCAAGCCCTGGCGGCCGCGGGGCTCGAGGTGCGCCAGGGCGGCGACGCCACCAGCGCCGAGGTCCTGCTGGTCGATCCGAGCGCGCTGTCCTGCAGCCAGGCGGGGATAGAGGACCTCATCGCCTCGCGCACGGCCGAGCTGCTCGGCAAGCTGGGAGACACGGTGCCCGCGCTGCACGAGGCCGTGCTCAGCAAGGCCGAGCGAGGCCTGCTTCGGGCCGTGCTCGCGCACACCGAGAACCACCTCGGGCGCGCCTCGAAGATCCTCGGCCTGGACCGCAACACCTGCGCCCGGAAGGCGCGGGCGTTCGGCCTGCTGAGCGAGCCGTCGCGCGGGCGCAAGCCCAGCGCCAGCCGGTCCAGCAAGACAAAGAAGGTGAGCGCGGCGCGAAGCCGCGCTGGAAGGAAGTCAACCAGGTGAACGAGCTCACGTCCCTCCTCCTGTACTCGGCGGCGATCGTGGCGGGGACCCTCGGAGGTGGGGCGATTCCGCTCTTCGTCGGCGAACGCGCCCGGAGAACCGAGCTGCTGCTCGCCTTCTCGGCTGGCGTGATGCTCGGCGCGGCGTTCTTCCAGATGCTGCCGGTCTCGCTGCACGAGGGCGGCCTCGGGGCCCTGCCGCTGGTGCTCGTCGGCTTCCTCGTCCTGTTCATCCTCGAGCGCTTCGTGCTGGTCCACACCTGCGAGGAGCCCGAAGGCTGCGAGGTACACGGCGCGCTAGGGCTGACCGCCTTCGTCGGCCTGTCGGCGCACACGATGTTCGACGGGGTCGCGCTCGGCTCTTCGCTTTCGGCCGGCGTCGGCGGGCTGGTCTTCCTCGCGGTGGTCGCCCACAAGATCCCCGCCTCCATCGCGCTGTCGGCCATCCTCGTCCACGAGCGCTACAAGCGCTCGACGTCGATGCTGATGCTGCTCGGCTTCGCGCTCACCGTGCCCCTCGGCGCGGGGGTCTACTTCCTCATCCGCCGTTTCGTCGACGTCGAGCACTTCACCGCCTACGCGCTCGCCTTCTCGTCGGGCACCTTCCTTTACTTGGCGCTCGCGGACCTGCTGCCCCAGGTCCACCGCAAGGTGGGGATGCGCGCGGCCACGGTGCTCGCTCTGCTGGCGGGCATCGCGCTCATGCTCGCGATGGGCCACCTCGGCGGACACGACCACTGACGAGCAGCCGGCCGTCGCGGCCGCTCACTCCAGATAGAGCGTGTTGCGGCTCGGGTCGTCCGGATCGTAGAGCACGCAGACGACCATCCCTTGCGTCAACGGCTGGAGCTCGGCCGCTTGCAGCGAGGAGACGGCACCGCGGTGCTCCTTGCCTTCGACGTCGAACTCCCAGGTGACCTGGTAGGGGTTGCCGCCCTTTTCGCGGACCCTTCTGTTGAAGCCCGACTCGACGATGACGCCGGTGGCCGCCCGTCCCGACTCGAAGACGCGGGCCTGCCGCCGCCGCGAGCCGAGCACGGCCCGCAGGATCAGGAGGCCAACGGCGGGGAAGATGAGGCTGAGCAGGCCGCCCCAACCAAAGCTGGCGTAGGTCTCCCCCGCCAACCGCGCCCACTCCGGATGGCTGACCGCGACCTCGAGATCGACAGGCGCCCCAGGCCGCAGGTCGAGCGACGCGGGGTTGGATACGTCGGCAGCGTTTTCGTAGCGCGCCCCATCGACCTCGTAGGCGAAGCGGACGGTCGTCGGCGAGCGGCCGTTGACCTCCACGGAGGTGTTGAGGCTCGCGCTGATGAGCGTCCCTTCGACCCGACGGCCATTCAGGGCGATGACGGCGTCGGCGGACAGCCCCCAGCAGAAGACGGTCGCTAGGTGGCTGGTGTTAAGCGACTCTCTCTGAGGGCGCGGTGGCTGTGGAAAACCACTATGCACCTGAGCGCGGTCCACAGGGGCGCGTTCTCGGGGAGACCGAAGTTGCGCCAAGTACGCTG
>JBMNNX010000504.1:0-2555 GCA_050942745.1 Myxococcales bacterium | reverse complement strand
TCCTTCGAAGGCGCCGCGCGGCAAGAAGGGCGACGTCTACCTCGACGAGCTCGCGCACTACGTGAACGACCGCGAGGTGTACCGGGGCTCGACGGCGCTCATCCTGCGGAGCAACGGGCAGCTCACCGGATGCAGCACCCCGCTCGGCCGTCGCGGCATCTTCTGGGAGATCGCGAACGAGGAGCTGCGGAAGTACCCGCACCACACGCGGCAGCTCGTGCCCTGGTGGCTGTGCCGTTTCTTCTCGACCGACGTGCTCACCGCGTCCGCGGTCGCGCACGATCTCTCCACCGAGGAGCGCGTCGCGCGCTTCGGTCGCCCGACGATCGTCGAGCAGTTCGACTCCCTGCCGATCGAGGACTTCCAGCAGGAATTCGAGGGGAAGTTCGTCGACGAGACGTACAGCTTCTTCCCGTACGAGCTCATCCTGCCGTGCACGAGCGACGAGCTCGTGCTCTACGACGAGCCGACGAGCGTGCGCGCGCCCGAGGGGCGCATCGTCGCGGGCTTCGACGTCGGCCGCACACGCGACCGCTCCGAGCTGGCGGTGTTCGAGGAGATCGAGGGCCGCTTCACCGCGCGCATGCTGCGGACCTTCGAAGGCGCGCCCTTTGCTGAGCAAGAGGCCGAGCTGCGGCGACTGCTGGGCACGCTGCCGGTCGCGAGGCTCTCCATCGACCGGAGCGGCATCGGCATGAACCTCGCCGAGAACCTATTGCGCGACTTCCCGCAGGTCGTCGGGGAGAACTTCACCAACGAGGCCAAGGAGCGCTGGGCGACCGACTTCAAGATCCTGCTCCAGCGCCGCGACGTGACGCTGCCGCGTGACCGCGAGCTGGTCGGCCAGATCCACGCTATCAAGCGGCGAGTGTTGCCGTCTGGGAAGGTGAGCTTCGACGCCGAGCGCAACGCGCGCGGCCACGCCGACAAGTTCTGGGCGGTGGCGCTGGCGTGCCAGAAGGAGCGTACGGCGAGCGGCCCGCGCACCGGCGAGATCGGCGTGCGTGTTCTCGGAAGAGGAGCTCGCGATTCAGATGCGCCGGACTCGTTGAAGGCCGGCAAGTGAAGCCAACGACGGGTAACGCTCGTGCAGTTCCTCAAGCGTGAGCGGACGACCATCGGGCGGCGCACCATCAAGGAACGCGTCGGACCAGTCTCCTCGGTGGTTCATGACAACGTAGACAAGGAACGTGCCGTCCGATCGCGCGAAGAGTTCCGACCATCGGACGGCGTTCAGATTCTCGAAGCGGTCTTCGGCGAGCAAGCGCGCCTCGAACTCGATCGTCTCACGTTCGACGGAGATGTCGGCGCGGTGCGACCAGAGCACTCCGACATCTCGACGATGCACCGGGATGTCGCGTCCTGATCCGACTGGCTCGTGGAAAGTTGCTGGTCGCCGCTCGGCCTTGAACCCACTTGCCCGATATGCCCACCACTCGTCGCGATGCCGACGAAGCTCGCTCGGTGAGTACTTCGTTCCACGTGGATGCCGAGCGTTGTAGTGCCCCGCCTCTCCGTGACATCTGGAGCACAGGACGATCGCATTCTCGAGCGTGTTCGGTCCGCCATCTGCCTCCTGAACGATGTGGTGCACCTCGGCGTCGCGCCCGGCGTGCATGTGACACACACAGCAGTAGCGACCGGAGCGAATCAGGGCCTCTTCGCGCACTTCTTTCGAGAACGGCACGAGGCGTAGTCTAGTCCGTCCCCTCCCGCCCACGCCCCGCCGCTTTGCCCCACCGGAGGCGAGGCGCGCGGTCCAGATGCTCGGTGCCCAGGTGGACTGCCTCCTCGCAGGCTGGCCAAGCGCCTCGCCTCCGCTGTCTCGCGGAGTCCACCCATGCGGCGCATTCTCAAGACCTTCGTCATCCCGGACGGAAAGCCCGCGGGCACGCCCCCCGAGCCCGGGCCCGACGTCGAGCTCGAGGCGCCCACCGAGGACGGGCTGCTCGCCGCCGCCCACGAGGCGCTCGCCAAGCGGGGCCAGCGGGCTCGCGCCGTCTCGTTCACCCCGACAGGGCTCGTCGCGTACGCGGAGGCCGCCCGGTGACGATGCCCGGCGCCGTCCGCGATGCGGAACGCAGCCTGCAGACGATCCTGAAGGCCATCGTCGTCGGGGCGCGGGTCCAGGACCCTGCGAGCAGACCGGGCGGCGAGGACACCGCGACGGCGTTCGCGGCCGCGGGCGCGCTCCAGCCTCCGTACGACCCGGAGGCGCTCTGCCTCCTCGTCGAGCACTCCAACTCGCTCCGCCAGAACGTCGACGCCTACGCCACGAACATCGATGGCAACGGCTTCCGCTTCGAGCCGGCGATCGACTTCGACGCAGAGGACGCGCGCCAGAAGGTCGCCGATGCGCTGATGCTGGAGCGGGTCGCCGCGCGCGACGCCGGCACGCTCCCCGAAGGCATGCCCATCTACCCGAGCGCCGAGGAGACCTCGTCGCGCCTCGCCGAGCTGCGCCAGCTCGCGCGCATCGAGCGCGCGCGCCTCGACTCCTTCTTCGACTTCGCGTGCTTCGATCACTCGTTCGTCGACCTGCGCCGCCGCACGCG
>JBMNNX010000167.1:0-15055 GCA_050942745.1 Myxococcales bacterium | reverse complement strand
GAGGACGCCGAGGTGCTCGCCACCCTGTCGCGCCTGTACCGGCGCACCTCGTCGCTGCGCGAGCTTGCGGCGGTGCTCTGGCGCCAGGTGCGGCTCGCCGAGTCCGGCGGCCGCAAGCGCGACCTGCTCGTCGAGCTCGCCCAGCTCGCCGAGGAGCGTCTCGCCGATCCGGACGCGGCCATCGCCGCCTGGAAAGAGGTGCTCAAGCTCGACGAGGAGGACCAGCAGGCGCAGCAGTGCCTCAGCCGGCTGCTCGCCGAGCAGGGAAGGTGGGACGAGCTCGCCCAGCTTATCGCCGCACGCATCGAGCAGGCCGAGATCGAGGAGAAGGTCGAGCAGAGCCTCGAGCTGCAGGTCGAGCTTGGCCGCATCAAGCTGGCACGCCTCGCCGACCCGCGCGGCGCGCTCGCCCACTTCACCGAGGTGCTCGCGCGCCGTCCGGGCCACCCGACGGCGGTCGCGGCGCTCGAGGAGATGGCCCGCGGCGAAGGCGGGATGAAGGCGGAGGCCGCGCTCGCGCTCGAGCCGGTCTTCTCCGACAGCGGCGACCACCTGAGGCTCGTGCAGATGCTCGAGGCGCGGGCGCAGGGCGCCGCGCCGCTGGAGAAGGCCGCGCTGCTGCGCCGCATCGCCGCGCTCTACGCGGGCCCGCTCGAGAGCGCCGACATGGCGTTCGTCTACACCGGGCGCGCCCTCGAGGCCGCGCCCGACGACCTCGAATCGCTTGCCGCCGGGCTGCGCTACGCGGAGGCCGCCGGCACCAACGAAGAGCTGGCCGCCCTGCTCGGCGAGCTGGTCGAGCGGGCTCGGACCGACGAGGCGCGCGTCGCGCTGCAACGTGCGCTCGCGCGCCTGCTCGCGGCACAGCCGGACAGCCGCGAAGAGGCGGTGCCCGCGTTCAAGAAGCTGCTCGAGCTCGCCCCCGGCGATCCCGAGGCGCTCGAGGGGCTCGCCGAGCTCTACCGCGACGGCGAGCAGTGGGGCGAGCTGCTCGAGGTGCTGCGGCGCATGCTCGCCGCCGCCCAGGCGGACGAGACGCGCGCCGGGCTGCTGCGGCGCATCGGCGAGCTGCAGGACGAGCGGCTCGGAGACCACTCGGCGGCCATCGCCACCTTCCGCAGGCTGCTCGATATCGCCCCCGACGACGCGAGCGCCCTCGAGCGGCTCGACCGTCTGTGCCAGCGCGGAGAGCGGTGGGCGGAGCTCGCCGATACCCTCACGAAGGAGATCGATCTCGCCCGGTCGCTCGGGCGTAAGGAGGCCGAGCTCGGGCTGAAGTTCCGACTCGCCGAGCTGCGCGAGCAGCGGCTGCTCGACCGGGCGGGCGCGGTCAACCTGTTCCGCAGCATCCTCGAGGCCAAGCCTGGCCACGAGCAGACCATCGCGCGCCTTGAGTCCATCGTCGCCCGCGAGCCCGCAAACGACGAGGCGGGCGAGCTCCTCGCCTCCGCGCTGCGGACCACCGGCAACCACGCCAAGCTCGCCGGGCTGCTCGAGGACAGGGCCGCCGCGGTCCAGGACGGAGCCGCGCGCAAGAAGCACCTGCTCGAGCTGGCGCGCCTGCGGCTGCACCTCGAGAGGCCGGACCTCGCCTTCCTCGCGCTGTGCAAGGCTCTTCGCGAGGATCCGGCCGATCGCGAGGTGCGCGCGCTGCTCGAGCGCACCGCCGACCAGGCCGAGACGCACGAGGAGCTCGCCGAGCTCTACCGCGAGGAGCTGCCGAAGCTCGACGGCTCGGAGGCCGGCGCGCTCTGCTTCGAGCTCGCCCAGCTCTACGAGACGAAGCTGCACGAGGCCGAGGAGGCCATCGAGTTTTACGAGCGGGCCCGCTCGTTCGACACCTCGCTGGCGCCGAAGGCGCTGCCCGCGCTCGACAGGCTCTACCGGGAGGCCGAGGCCTGGCGCGAGCTCGCCGACGTCCTGACCGCGCTCGTCGCGCTCGTCGAAGAGCCTCACGAGCGCACCGCGCTGCTCTTTCGCCTAGGCCAGCTCGCCGAGGACAAGCTCGACCCGCCTTCGCCGGATCGCGCCGCGCGCGCGTTCGAGCAGATCCTCGACATCGACCCCGGGCACCTGCCGGCGGCGCGCTCGCTCGAGCGGTTGTACGAGAACGCCCGGCGGTTCGACCGGCTCTACTCCATCCTCGACCTGCAGCGCGAGCGCGCCACGGGCCCGGACCGCGAGCGGCTGACGGCGCGGATGGCCGAGGTCGCCGCCAACGGTCTGAACGACCCGGAGCAGGCGATCGCGCTCTACTGGGAGGTCCTCTCCCTGAACCCGCGCTCGGAGGCGGCCTTCCTGGCGCTCGAGGGCCTCTTCGAGGACACCAACCAGCCCGAGGAGCTCGTCGGGCTGCTGCAGCGGCGGCTCGCCAACACGGTCGATCCGCGCGAGATCACGCGGCTGTCCGACAAGCTCGGGCGAGTGCTTGCGGGCCTGGGCCGGCACCAGGAGGCCATCGCCGCCTTCCGCGCCGCGCTCGAGCGCGACCCGCGGCACCGCCGGGCCCTCGAGTGGCTGCGCGACATCTACGAGCAGTACGCGCCCAGCGAGGACCTCGTCGGTGTGCTGAGGCGGCTCATCCCGCTGCAGGACGACACCGGGTCGGTCAAGAAGGTGCGGCTGCGGCTCGCCGAGGCGCTCGCCGCCATCGGCAAGCGCGAGGAGGCTATCGAGGCCGCGCGCAGGGTCCTCGACCTCGAGCCGCACACGCTCGAGGAGCTGCAGCGCACCGAGGAGCTCTTCCGCAAGCTCGAGGCGTGGACCGACCTCGTGCGGGCGATGGAGATCCGCGCGGAGATCAGCGTGGAGGCCGACGAGCGCGCCGAGGCGGTCTCGGTGCTCTACGCTATTGGCGCGCTGTACGCGGAGAAGCTGCAGAAGCGCGAGGCCGGGGCGTCGGCGTACGAGCGGGTCCTCGAGCTCGCGGCGGGCGAGCGCAACGCCTTCGACGCGCTGCGCGAGATCTACGCGGCCGCGGGCGACTGGCGCCGCTACGCGGCCGCCTGCGAGCGCTACCTGCCCGGGGCGGCCGAGTCGGCCGAGCGCGTCGAGGTGCTCAAGGACCTGGGGGCGGTGCAGGAGGTGAGGCTCGGCCACAAGGACCTCGCCTTCCTCTCCTATTGCCGCGCCTTCAGCGAGGTGCCCGCCGACGAGGAGGTGCGCCAGGCGGTCCACCGGCTCGCGGAGGAGACGAGCAGCTTCGAGGAGCTCGCGACGGTCTACGAGGAGGTCGTCGACTCGGTCGAGAAGGGCCCGCTCGCCGAGCGGCTTTACCTCGCGCTCGCCCGGCTGCAAGACGAGAGGCTCGACGAGCCCGAGGAGGCCGAGGCTTCGCTGCGCAAGGTGCTCGAGTTCGACCCGGCCAACCGGCCCGCACTCGAGATGCTCGCCGCGATGTTCGCGCGCCGCGGCCAGGACAACGAGTACGTCGTCAGCCTCGAGCAGAAGCTCGAGGCTGCCGCCTCGATAGAGGAGCGAAAGGCGATCCTGCGCGAGATCGCCCACACCCACGAGGTGCGGCTGCAGAACCCGGACGAGGCGGCCGGCGCCTATCTGCGCGCGCTCGAGCTCGAGCCCGATCGCGACACCTTCCGCCTGCTCGCCGACCTCTACCGGCGCGAGCGCAAGCACCGGGAGGCGGCCGAGACGCTGATCCGCGCTCGTGACTTTGAGAGCCAGCCGCAGGTGCGCTCGAAGCTGCAGCACGAGGTCGCCGAGCTCTACGAGCGCGAGCTGAACGACGACGAGGCGGCGGTCGCCGGCTACCAGCTCGCGCTCGAGTTCGATCCGGAGAACCGCGACGCGCTCAGCTCGCTCGAGCGGCTCTACACCAAGCTCGACAGGCCCGCCGAGCTGCTCGGGGTCTACGACGCGCAGCTGCGGCTCGCCGACGCGCGCGAGCGGGTGAAGATCCTCTTCAAGACCGCCAGCATCTGGGAGGACAAGCTCCAGAACCTGGAGAACGCCGACGCGTGCCTCGAGGCCGTGCTCGCGGTCGACCCGTCGAACCTCCAGGCGATCAAGGGCTTGGAGCGGCTGCGGCGGCTCGACGCAGAGGCGAAGCGGCCCGCGCCGTCCCGCTGGGAGGACCTGCTGCGCGCCTATGAACGCCACCTTGCGCTGCAGCCCGACGTGCGCGAGCAGGTCGAGCTGCTCGTGGCGATGGGCGAGGTCCAGTACAAGGAGCTCAAGCGGATCGACAAGGCGGCGCAGACCTTCCACCGCGCCCTCGATCTCGATCCGCGTGCCCGCGCGGCGATGCACGAGCTCGGCCTGCTCTACGAACGCTCGGGCAACTGGCCCTTCGCGCTCGACATGCTCGAGCGCGAGGCGCAGCTCCTGGGCGCTTCGCGCGAGGCGGTCGAGCTGTTCCACCGCATCGGCAAGATCAACGAGGAGATGCTCCTCGACGCCTCGTCGGCGCGGTCGGCCTACCTCAAGGCCTTGGAGATCGACGAGGGCTACCTGCCGTCGCTGCGCGCCCTCAAGGGCATGTACGAGGCCGAGAAGGACTGGGACCGCTACCTCGAGGTCCTCATCCAGGAGGCCAACCATACGGTCGACGTCGAGGAGCGCGCCCTGGCCTTCCTCGACGTGGCGCGTTTCTACCAGGACTCGCGCGAAGACGCGGACAACGCGGCCCGCTACTACGAGGAGGTGCTCAAGCTCGTCCCCGATTCGCTCGAGGCGGCGCGGCCGTTGGCCGACATCTACGTCGCCCGAGAGCGGTGGGATAGGGCAGAGGCGATGCTCGACATCGTCGTCCAGCGCCTGTCGGAGGGCGCCGCGCGCGATCCGCAGATCGGCGCCGAGCTGTGCCGCCAGCTCTACAGGGTCGGCTACGTCTGCGAGAAGATGAAGAAGACCGAGCGGGCCCTGGGCGCCTACGAGCGCGCCTACAAGCTCGACTCGACCTACCTGCCTTCAGCCGAGGGCTACGCCAACCTGCTCGTGAGCTCGGGCCGGTCGGCCGACGCGCTGTCGGTGTTCCAGGCGATCCTCATCCACCACCGCGAGGACCTCACCGACCTCGAGGTGGTCGAGTACTATTGGCAGACCGGAGACCTGTATCGAAAGCTCGACCAAGCCGAGCGGGCGCAGAAGGAGTTCGCCAAGGCGCTGGCCATCGACGCGGGCCACGAGCCCTCGCTCAAGGCGCAGATCGAGCTGTGCGAGCAGCTTGGCGACTGGCCGGCGGTGCTCGAGCATCGCGCGCGCCTGTCCGAGTTGGTCGAGGGGGAGGCGCGCTTCGAGCTGCAAGTGGCGATAGGCCGCGTCGCCAAGGAGCACCTCGGCGATGCCTGGAGAGCCATCGAGGCCTATTGCGAGGCGCTGCGGGAGCGGGCCGACGCGCCCGAGGTGCTCGAAGCGCTCTATGCGCTCTATCGCGAGACTCGCCAGAGCCAGAAGGCGGTCGAGGTCCTCGAACGCCTCATCGCGATCACCGACTCGGCGCAAGATCCGGCCCGGGCGCGCAAGCTGTGGTTCAACCTCGGCGAGCTGCAGCGCGACGAGATCAAGGACGTGCACAAGGCGGCCGAGGCCTTCAACCGCGCGCTCGACATCGACTACCGGTTCATCCAGGCCTTCGGCGCGCTGGAGTCGATGCTCGGCCAAGCCCGGCAGTGGGAGCTGCTCGAGCAGAACTACCACCGGATGATCCAGCGGCTGCCGAAGAGCCCGGAGACGCACGCCGCGCGCATGGCGCTCTTCAAGGCGTTGGGCGAGTACTACGAGAACGTCAAGAAGGACAAGACCGCGACCCGCCAGGTCTACCAGGTCGTCGCCAAGGGCCTACCGGACGACGCGGCGGTGCTCGAGAAGTACGCCGAACTCGCCTCAGACGAGCCCGGAGGCGAGAAGGAGGCGGTAGAGGCTTGGCGCAAGGCGCTCCCGCTGACGGCCGCTCCGCAGAAGGTCGTCAACCAGCTGGCGCGCCTGTACGCGCTGGCGAAGGACTACGACGGCGCCTTCGTCGCCGCGCAGGTCGCCGCCCACCTGGTCGGAGAGGTCGGCCCCGAGGAGCGCGAGATCCTCTCCAAGCTGACCCGGCACGCGCGCCTGCGCGAACAGGCCTCGCGAGCGCTCACCAACCGCATGTGGACCGAGCTGCTCTTCCATCCCAAGGTGCGCGGGCCGATGGGCGAGATCCTCGCGCTCGTCTACGACAAGCTCGGGGCCCAGTACGCCAGGCGGCATTCGGCGCTGGGGATAGATCCGAGGAGCGACCGGATCGACCCGGCGAGCCAGGAGTTCGCGATCGGCGCGTTCCGACACGTGCGCCGGATTCTGGACATGGAGTCGGTCGAGCTGTTCTCGCCCTTCCTGGTCGCGACCCGCGACCGGCTCAAGAGCCGAAGCCAGGTCGGCGCGGCGCATCCGGACAAGGACCTGCTCGTCGAGCTCGTTCACGTGCACCCGGTCGCTCTCAAGGCGGGAGGCAGTCTGTTCTCCGAAACCGAGCAGAAGCGGCTGTACTTCGCGCTCGCCCGGGCGATGACTCTTGCCCGCCCGGAGCTTGCGCTCGCGAGGGTGCTGCCGGCCGAGAAGCTCGAAGCGGTCTTCCAGGCGGCCGTGCTCACCGGAGTGCCTGGCTTCAGGCCGACGGCCGACCCGCGGGCGGTGGAGGCCCAGTACCGGGTCATCGAGCGGCTCGGCCCGCAGTTCAAGTCCGCCCTCGCCCGGCTTGGCCGAGAGTACGCGCGGAACGCCTCGCCCGATGACGTGCGCAGCTACGTCGAAGGCGCCGAGCTGACGGCGAACCGGGCGGCGACTCTCGTGTGCGCGGACATCGAGGTGGCCAAGGAGGCGCTCGGCAGGGATTCGGGCTCGAGGGTTCCGTTGCGCTCCAGGGTCCGGGATCTGCTGCTGTTCTGCCTCTCACCGGAGTTTGCCGAGCTGCGCTCGGCCATCGGAGTGAAGATCGAGATAAAGCTGCCCGGAGCCACGGGCCGCTAACGCTAGTCAGCGCTCGTGCTAAGGCATTGGCCTTGGGACTTGCGCCGAGGTATGAGACCACGCGGACGGCGATTAGACCTGCGCAGCATGCTCGTTCGTTCCAGCAAAGGAGGGTGCTTGCCTTGACCCTTCAACTGCAAAAGCCTAGAGTTTTCCCGGGGTTTTTGTGCCCGGGGGCCCACTCGCGCGGAAGTCTGGGTGCGGGTGGCGGCAGAAAGGTGCCTGCGACCCTCCATGAGATTCGCCTGCGATAGCTGCCACGCGCAGTACCAGATCAGTGACGAAAAAGTAGGGCCCAACGGCGTCATCGTTCGCTGCAAGAAGTGCCAGCACAAGATCGTCGTCAAGCCGCCCATCGTTCAGCCGCAGGAGGACGAACCCTCCGAGGCGACGCAGGTCATGCCCAACCCGACCGCGCCGCTTGCCCCCGCGGCCGGTTTCGACGACGACGAGGCGACGGTCGCCGGTGATGCGCCCTTCGCCGCTCCGCCCGCCGATTCGACGGAAGCGGGCGGCGCGTTTGCGGGCCTCGACGACGAGCTCGGCAGGGCCTTCGAGTCGGTGCTCACCTCGCCCTCCGCGCCGCCGGTCGACGCTCCGGAGACGACCGCGCCCGGGACCGATCCCATCGCCCAGCCGAGTGGCTTCCCGTTCCCTGCCCGAAGCGACGAGGCCGGCGACGACGACCCGAACCGGCAGTCGACTCGCGTGGTGAACCTCACCGAGATGGCGAGCCTGATGAAGCCCGACCCGCGGGCCGACGAGCCCACGGCCTCTTCAGGCGAGGGCTCAGCCGACGAGCAGAAGCTCCCGGGGGCGAAGGCCGCGGAGAAGACCGAGTGGTACGTGGCCATCCGCGACCAGCAGGTCGGTCCGCTCGACTTCGATGGGGTGCGCGAGCGCTGGGACGCAGGCGAGCTGTCGGCCGATTCGCTCGTCTGGAATGCCGGCATGACCGACTGGCGCCCGCTGTCGACGGTTGCCGAGCTTGCCGACAAGCTCGTCCCGCGCCACCAGCCCAAACCGGGCGACTCCGAACAGCCCGGGGCGGACATCCTGGCTCCGTCCTCGGCTCTTCCCCCACCTCAGGCCGAGCCCGAAGAGCCCGCCTGGAAACCATCGGCCGCCAGCGCGCTCGAGGCGCTCGTCAAGGATGAGCTCGATGCGCTCGAGAGGCAGCCGGCCAAACCCGAGCCGCCCGTCGCCGAATCGGCGCCAGCCCCTTCCGGCGGGCTGTTCGACGACATGCCGGATGCCCCCGAGCCGCCCTTCCCCGTGAGCGTGGCTCCTGCGGCCCCGCCCTCGCCCGAGCCGGCTGCGGCAGGGGAGGCCGGCCCGGCCGCTGAACCGGAGGCCGAGCGGCCCGAGCGAGTTGTCGCCCGAGCCCCTGCGCGGCGCAACCCGCCACATGCGCCTGCGCCCGCGTATCCGCCGCCGTCCTACGCCCCGCCTCCCAGGCCTCGCATGGGGCTCTGGGTCGGCCTGGGGATAGCAGGCGGCATCGGAGTCGCGGCGCTCGGGCTGGTGCTGGCGATGATCGTTCTCAAGCCCGCGGTCGTCGTTCCGCCTGAGCCCGTCGCCGTCCAGCAACCGCCTGCGCCTCAGCCTCCGGCGGGGCAGGGCGACCAAGGTGCTACGGCTTCCCAGGGAGCGGCGAAGGCCGACGAGGGCAGGCCGGCCGACGAGAAGGCGCCCGAGGTGGCCAAGGCTGAGGAGGCCGCCAAGCCCGATGAGAAGAAGCCGGACGAGGCGAAGGTCGACGAGCCGAAGGCGAGCCAGCCCAAGGAGGCGCCGGCCGTCAAACAGGCAGAGCGGTCCGCGCCGAAAGAGACCAGGCGGCCGGAGCGTCGCCCTGAGCGCCGCGAGCGCGAACCGACGAAGGTCGCCCGCGAGGAGCCACCTCCGCGCGAGAAGGAGCCCGAACCGCCCCCCAAGCCCAAGCCGCAGCCCGAGCGCGAAGTGGCTAGCCCGTCGGCCAGCTCGGTCGACGACGACTTCGACCGCATCTTCGGCGGTGGCTCGAGCCGGTCGGCGCCGCCCGAGCCCAAGCGAGCGGAGAAGCGGCCCTCAACCGTCTACATCCCGCCCGCTCCCGGTGGCGGAGCTATCAAGGAGACGCTCGGCCAGTCGGACATCATGGAGGTGGTGCTCGCCAATCGCTCGTCAATCAAGCGCTGTACCGACGAGCAGAAGGCGCGCGATCCTGGAAGCGCGGGCACGATCACGATGCGCTGGATAATAAACAAGGATGGCAGGACGAGCGGCATCCGAGCGCTGACGCGCGAATACCAGAAGTCGGAGTTGTCGGCGTGCCTTGCCGGAGTAATCAAAAATTTCAGATTTCCGCCTTACTCCGGCAAGCAGATGCAGCCTATCGACTTCCCCTTCAAGTTCTAGGGACCGACTGTCCCTGCCGAGCTTGAGACCGGTCCGTTGGCCGGCTGTGACCTTGAACCAACACCGGTCAGCCCGCGCCCCTTCGACAGGCTCAAGAGGCCGAGCTTGCGATGCCTCGACCGAATAGATGGACCGCGGAGCTCTGGCTCCGCGTCGTGGCGCGGCGGCAGGTCGTTGGCGGTCGCCCGAACGACGATTGGCGGATCGGGTGTTGCTCCACCTTCCCCTCGCGCAATCCTGCCGCCACACACGCAGGCCGCCGAGACGGCGGCCCCTCCCTCCTCAATCGCGGCCTCTCTTCACAAATCTTGTCGCCGGATGTGACCTCGCAGCAGTGGGGCTGTTGGTTAGGAGGCGAGGTGTGGCAGCGCGGCGGCTTTCACGCGGCGCTCGCCCGCCTGCCCGACGAAAGCAGGCGCGTGCGGCCTTGACGAGCCGCAAGCGCCGGTGCTAGCGGACTGTCCCGGGGCGGGCATCGAATCACCTGGCGCCTTCTTGATGAACCTCGGGCCGATGGTGAATCCCGCATAGGACTGTAGCGTCGTATCCGCCTATCCGCGGGCGTGCTCGCTGCGCGGGCACTCACAACCCCGCCAAGGGTACCTACAGGATCGGGAGCTGACGATGGCACGCATTGCCCTTCTCGCAGCTGCGCTGGCGATCGCCGGGGCGCATCCGGCTCTTGCGGCGGAGAACTGCGTCCCGCTGGTGAACCCGGGACGGTCGATCGGACCCGTCGAGCTTGGGGCGAAGCTTGCAGACCTGCAGGCGGCCGGCCTGGAGATGCGGCCATCGGAGCGGGGCGGCTTTCTCGTATTTCTCGACGGCGCCGAGCTGCTCGTCCAACTCGACGGCCGCAAGCGCGTTTCGCAGGTGCGCATCGATGCCTCGAGAATCTGCGTGAAGGAGGATGGAAAGGTCGTCGACCTCAGTGCCAGGGGCGCCGATGACCTGCAGCCTCTCGCAGGATGCGGGCGAAACGCCGCGCGGCATCGCAGCTCCTGGCAGTGCCCTGAGCAGGGCGTCGAGTTCTTCTGGGAGGGAGCGAAGACGGGAGCGAGCGTATTCGCCGCGGCGCCGGCGAAGGTCTTCAAGGCGGCGCCTCCTCCTGTCCCCGAACCGGCGAAACCGATCAAGAGGTGCGAGGGGCCAGCCGCCGAGGGCGAGCCGATCGAAGCGGCTGCTGGCACCGAGGTGCGGTGCTGGGAAGAGCCGCCCCCGGATCCTTGCAATGGCAACATCGCGCCGATGCCGGAGATCGCCTGCGGGTTCTTCGGTCGCAACGAGCGGCTCGCTCTCGAGTGCTATCTTACCAACCTCTGCATGGGCCGGTTCACCGACTCGAGTGCCGGAAAGATCCAGGTCTACTCCGAGGCCGAGGGCTGGCTGGGCTCGATGTCCCCGTCGCGCGAGTGGCGCGCGATGCGCTACCACTTCTCGAAGGCTCCGCCCGTGGGCGCGAGGCTGCGCGTGGTGGTTGATGGGGAGGTCGCGAGCTTGCTGCCCGCCTCGTCCATCGGAAACAAGGCGATCTCACCGGCCGAGTTCGAGAGGATGCAGGCGACCGGTGAGGCGGCGGTCCGCGTTCGCCATCTTGTCGGCGGTCGGCAGGTTCCAGGCGGCTTCGTGCTCGATCTCGCGGTCCCACGCTCGGCGTACACCAAGGCGCCCGCTAAGCAGGCAGCCAACTAGGGCACTGCTGTCAGGCGCGCGGCCGGGCCTGCATCCCATTGCTTTGAGTTTTTCAACGCTTTCTTCCTGGCTTGTCGCTTGCTACAGGCCTTCGGGCGTCGAACTTCGCGGTGTCGAGCGGTTTGACACCATCACGAGCGCGGTGGTAACTACCGCGCATTTCCACAAGAGGCGAGGTCGGTTGGCATCTCGCCACGGAGGCTCGCATGTCAATTCGCAAAGCAGTGTTCTCTCTGTCGGTTGCCCTGCCGCTGGCTCTGGCCGGTTGCCCTAGTGATGGAGAAGATCCAGGCACCATCGTCAATTGCACGAGCGACGCGGAGTGTTTAGAGGGCAGCGAAATCTGCCATCCGATCGGAAAGGTCTGCGTGCCGACCTGCACCATCGCCGACGACTGCCCCGATACCCAGAAGAACTGCATGGAGGTTAAGGACGCGACCGGCGCTGCGCTGACGACCGAGAAGGTTTGCCAGTGCGAGACCAGTGAGCTGTGCAAGGGCGAGGATGAGCTCGCCGAGGTCGTTTGCTCGACGGTCGACAACATCTGCGAGGCGACGTGCGCCACCGACGCGGACTGCGCGGACTTCACCAATACCAACCGCGAGTGCGTCGGCGGGCAGTGCGTCCTCAAGGCGACCTGCAGCGCCACTTCCTGCACCGATCCGTCGGCCTCCAAGTGCGGCGAGGACGGTGCCTGCGGCGCCTGCACCGTCGACGCCGACTGCGCGCACATAGAGGGGCTCAACACCTGCGAGAGTGGCGTGTGCGTCGCCCCCAGCTGCAACGCGAACAACAAGGCGCCCGGCTCGGCCTTCGGCCCGGACATCTGCGCCTACGGCGAAGTCTGCGATGCGACGAACGGCTGCATCGATGTCGCCGCCCCGACCTGCAGCGGCGCCGCGAGCCACGTCTGGGCGAAGGATGCCAAGCCGCCGGTCATCGTCAAGATCGTGAGCGCGAACACCTCTTCGACCTCCAACACCAGCGGCGAGTGCGGCGATGGCGGCCCGAAGAGTTCGATCGTTTTCGAGTTCTACGCTCCCAATGGCTTCACCTGGGCGGATGGCCAGGCGCTCCTCGACAGCGTCAAGTTCGTCAGCAGCTCCGGCCAGACCCTTCCGGCGAGCTTCGTCAAGGGCGCCACCAAGGGCATGACCAACGGGACCCTGACCGCTGGCCAATGCTTCGGGAGCGTCCCGAACCTGTCCGGGCGCTGGATGTACATGGAGTCGGGAGCCAAGGGCAACGCGATGTGCCTCCAGTAGCGCGCTGATCCCGGCCTAGGGAAAGGCCTCGCCGCCCGCGGGCGACGAGGCCTTTCCATTATCTGCGCTCCGCGTGCGCGTGACCCGGAGTTGCGAGTCCCGCGGGCAACCTACTGGAGTTGCGGCGAGCGAGCAGAAAGGTGATGACCGCCAAATCGGTGCTGGAAAGAAGCGGGGGCAAACCGGGCTCCGGCGAACGATACCCCGCGACTTTCAAGCCTCCGGATCGCGGCGGAAATCTCGGCGACCGCGACCAGGGCGAGCGCCAAACACGAATGAAGCTCTTTGCGGCCCGAAGTCAGCCGGCGTTTTCGTAGGTAGGCTATGAGAGCGCTTGCCGGTGCCTCAAATCGCCGGGCGCGAGGAACCGGGCGTTCAGAGTGCGCCGCAACGCCGCGCGCACGCCCTCATGTTGCCAAAATCCTTGCGATACGCTCGGGCGCCTGGAAACGGCCGCCTTCCCGTTGAGCGCCTGGCCGTACCAGCGCTCCGATGTCGAGAAGCCGGCCTGGAGCGACACATCGAGGCAGGTGGAAGGTACTGGCCAGCGTGCGCCCGTGTGTCCAAGGTTCACGGCGATGCAGGTGAACAGCAGCACGCGGCGGCGCGAGGCGCTCGAGGCTCGCTGCTACGGACAACAGGGGACTGCCGAGGCCTGGCCTGCTGAACCCTAGCCAACCGAACCGCCGAATGCGAACCCGCATGCCTGCTGGCGCGGTAGGGGAGTAGCCGGGCAATTCACGCTCCCCCAATGCCGCTCGTTGGCTTTGCGCTGGCCGTCGCGGAGCGAGCCTGATGGGCGCTTCTCTCGGCCCATTCCAGATTGCACTGGGCTAGAGTAGCGGCAGCGGGAGGGGACGGAGTGAGCATCTTGGCCGGCGACCAGACCAACGAAGCATCCGCACTCCCCGACAAGGCCGACAGGCTCATTGCCTTTGAAGACATGGGGCCGCGGGAGCTCGAGATCCTGCGTCTCATCCTTCGGGGAGACTCGGTCGTCGATTGGCGTCGCCTGTGCTTCGACGATCGGGCGGAGGTCGACCGCTTCCTCAAGCTGCACCAGATCGACTACTCGGATCCGAACGATCGGGCGGTCGTTCGCCGCCTCCTCAAGGAAGCGGTCGACTATCTTCGTTCGACCTTCCACTACCGGCTCGCCGACGCGGTCGCCGAGCCATACGAGATTCAGGACCTTTTTCTCTACGCGTCCGGACTGCACCCTCGCCATCCCGGCAGGTACCAGAAGATCGCGTGCATCGTGCTCAAGGTGATGCACGTGATTCATCACATGGAAGGGCGAGAGCTGCTCTTCCGCACGCCCATCGCGCCATCGGTTCTCGCGCGCATGGTGGACGAGCGCGTCAGCATGTGCGCTGCGCAGATGAAGCGCTGCAACTTCCCGCTGGTCGAGTTTTCGGGCAGCGTCAAGACGCAGCACTCGATGATCACCAAGCTGCTCGCCAAGCGTGACACGGTGGCCGCGCAGGTCTTCGACAAGGTGCGCTACCGCATCGTCACCCGCGAGCGGGCCGACGTATTGCCGGTGCTCGAATACCTGACCCGGACGCTGTTTCCGTTCAATCTCCTTGTCCCCAGCCAGACCGAGAACACGCTCATCGACCTCGAGCAGCTTATCGAGCAGACCCCCTCGCTGCGGCGGCACGTCGACGGGCTGTACCTGCCGCTGTCACACGGGCGTTCTCAGCGGCGCTTCCGCAGCCACAATCCGTTCTCGGGCAGCAACTACCGGGTTCTCAACTTCGTCGTCGACATGCCCCTGCGCATCGACGCCTATCTGCCTTCCGACGATCCGCGCCCCGGCCGACCGCGGATCGTCTTTAGCTGGGTCGAGTTTCAGATCATGGACCTCGCCACTGCGATCGAGAACGAGCGAGGTGAGAACAGCCACGAGCTCTACAAGGCGCGCCAACGCGCCAAGGTGCTACGGCGGCTATCGCGAGGCTTGGTCGTTCCCAGGGGGAGGGCGCGGCCGAAAGACGGTTCGAACGGCGCTGATGGATCCGACGAGGACTCGATGCTCTAGGCGGCGCGAAATGCGCTAGAGTTGCCGCTCCGCCCTCGCCGAAACGGAGGCCGTGATGGACACGCCGGACACTCGAAGCAAGGCAAGGATGGCCGACCCGGGCCCGACGCCGATGAAGGGCACGTGCCAGGTGTGCGGAAGGTCCGGCGGAGTCATCTACGATCCTGAAAAGGCGCCGCCGAACCGGTTGTGCTATCGGTGTGCGGCTGAGTACGGGCTTCAGGATCCCTACGACGACCAATAACCGCTCGTTGGCCCCACCGGCGCGTTGCCCCGGTGGGCGGGTACGCCCGGCCGCGATTTCGTAGCGAAGCGTCGAGAGCACTTAGCCGTGGCCTCGAACTCGACGAGCTTCGCAGCGGGCTTTCTCCCGGCAGTAACGCGGCAAGGCATTGCGCGATGCGGGTGCGCTGGCGCAGCAACCCCGCGCGGCTTAATTGGGCGCTGCAGCCGCGCCTTGTGGGCCGGGGGGGTACCCGGAGGACCGCGCTACAGCTTGTGTGCCGGGCGCGCGTCGTGCCGTCGCGCTTGATGCGGCTTGCGAGAGGGCGCGCTTCGCTCGTGATGCGAATGCGGGCGGTGCACGCGATGGTGGTAGTGGTAACGGCGGTGGGGTCTGTGGGTTCGGTAGTGATAGATCACCGGCGGCCGCCGGACCTCGACCCAAACCGCGCCGTCCCAATAGCTGTAGAGTCCC
>JBMNNX010000166.1:0-15059 GCA_050942745.1 Myxococcales bacterium | reverse complement strand
ACGAGCCGCAGCTCCCGCCGCAGCCGTCGTCGCCGCACTCCTTGCCCGCGCAGCGCGGCGTGCACTCGACGCAGCGGCCCGAGGCGCCGCAGGTCTCGTACGGATCGCACCCGCCGCAGCTTCCGCCGCAGCCGTCGTCGCCACACTCCCTGCCGCCGCACGACGGGGTCGATTCTACATCGCTCTTTTCTCCGTGCGGTTGGCGTGTACCAAATGTTCCGTACCTACCACGAACCTGGGAAAACGTGAGAGCGTCGCACTCTGGTCCGAGATGCCGCTCGGGCCTGGCATCTGCGAGCTCGAGGCCTTTGCCACAAGACCTGGGGGGAGCGTCAGATTTCGAAGACCGGGGGCTCGGTCTTCCGAAAGCACGTCGCGCGCCGAAGAGAGCCGACACCGCGTCCGAGCCGCCGACCAAATCGGCGGCTCTTGCCCGACGCCGGGTTCGCGCTCGATCGGGTCCCCGCGCCGTCAGCCGACGCGTGTCAGCTCGAGCCGCTCCCCCCACCGCTCTTCGATGGCTTGCCGCAACCCCGCGTGCTCGGGCGCATCGAGGCGCGGATCTCCATCGACCAGCCGCAGCGCCTCCTCCCTCGCGATCTCCAGCAGGTCAGCGTCGCGCGCGAAGTCGGCGACCATCAGCGGAGGCAGGCCCGACTGCCGGGTCCCGAGGAACTCGCCGGGGCCGCGCAGCCGCAGGTCCTCGTCGGCGATGACGAACCCGTCCGTCGTCCGCTCCATCACCGCCAGCCTCGCGGTCGCGGTCTCGCCCTGCAGCGCGGCGACGAGCAGGCACCAGGCGCGACCCCCGCCCCGCCCCACCCTGCCGCGCAGTTGGTGGAGCTGCGAGAGCCCGAAGCGCTCGGCCGATTCGACGACCATCACCGCCGCGTTCGGCACGTCCACGCCGACCTCGATCACCGTCGTCGAGACGAGCACGTCGAGCTCGTGCGCCCGAAAGGCCGACATCACCGCGTCCTTCTCGTCTGCCTTCATCCGCCCGTGCAGCAGCCCGATGCGCCAGGACGGAAACCGCCCGGCGAGCTCGGCCGCGCCCTCGGTGGCCGAGGCGAGGTCGAGCTTCTCGGACTCCTCGACGAGCGGATAGACGACGAAGGCCTGCCGACCCTGGGCGACCTGCTCGGCCACGAGCCGATACGCCTCATCGCGCTGCCGGCGCGGGAAGACCCGGGTTTCGACCGGGGTGCGCCCCGGCGGCAGCTCGTTCAGCACCGAGACGTCGAGGTCGCCGTAGAGCGCCATCGCGAGGGTGCGCGGGATGGGCGTCGCGGTCATCACCAGCACGTCGGGGTGCACGCCCTTCTGCACGAGCGCGGCGCGCTGCAGGACGCCGAAGCGGTGCTGCTCGTCGATGATCACCAGGCCCAGGCGCTGGAAGTCGACGTCCTCCTGGATGATGGCGTGCGTGCCGACCAGCAGGTCGATCTCCCCGCGGGCGAGCGCCGCTTTCACCTTGTCCTTCGCGCGCTTGGGCACGCTCGCCGTCAGCAGCGCCACCCGTCGCCCGCGCTCCTCGAACCACGATCGCAGGGTGCGCAGGTGCTGTTCGGCGAGGACCTCGGTCGGCGCGAGCAAGGCCGCCTGGTAGCCGCTGCGAATCGCGAGCTCGGCGGCGACGCCGGCCACCGCCGTCTTGCCCGAGCCCACGTCGCCCTGAAGCAGGCGGTTCATCGGCGAGGGCCGCCTCATGTCCCCGGCGATCTCCCCGAGGGCGCGCCGCTGGGCCGCGGTCGGCGCGAAGGGCAGCAGCTCGAGCGCCTCGCGCAGCCGCTCCGGGCCTGCCTCAAAGGCGATGCCCGGCAGCTTCGCGACCGCCTTGCGCCGTAGCGCCATCCCCAGCTCGATGAAGAAGAGCTCGTCGAAGGCGAGCCGCCGCCGCGCGGGTGCGGGGGCCTGCTCTGCGGCGAGGATCTCGGAGCCCGGAACGTGAGCGCTGCGCACCGCCTGCGCCAGCGGCGGCAGGCCCGCGCGGCGCAGGATCGCGGGCGGGACCGGGTCGACGATCTGGTCCGCGAACCGATCGGCGACCGCCCGCGCGAGGAGGCGGAATCCGCGCTGCTCGCCGTGATCGAGCCCGGGGTAGATCGGGACAATCTCCCCGAGTCCCGCGGCCCGGCGCCCATGCTCGTCGTCCGGTTCCATCTCCGGATGGACGATTTCCCAGTGGCCGCCGAAGACGCGCACCTCTCCGGCGAACAGCCAGCGCTGGCCGACCTGGAACCGGTCGCGCATCGACGGCCAGAACTTGTACCAGGTGGCCGCTATCGAGCCTTTGCCGTCGCTGAGCACCACCCGGAGCATCCGGCGCCGGCCGGTGAACGACTCCTGGATGCGCGTGACCTTCCCCGCGGAGAAGCCGCGTTCGCCCGGGCGCAGTTGGTTGATGGGGACGAGCCGGCGCCTGTCCTCGTAGGCGCGCGGGAAGAAAAAGAGGACCTCGCCGGCCTTCGACATGCCGCGCCGCTTGAGCGTCGAGCCGAGCCGGCCGCGCAGCGGCATCACCAGGCTCAGCGGTGTGGCGAGCGGCCCGGCGCGAGGAGAGAACGTCGGCAGGATGATGGCTTCGGCCTCCGGCTCTCCCTTGCCTGAGGGCGAGGCTTTTCGGCGAGCCGGCCGCAGAGCCGCCGAGCGCGTCGTCGCTTTGGCCGCGGGCTTTGACGCCGAGCGCGTCGTCGCTGCGGCCGCGGGCCCCGCCGCCGAGCGCGCGGTCGCCTTCGCCGCGGGCCTCTCCTTCGCGTCCGCTCCCTTCGCCGGCGCGGGCCCTGGCCCCACCTGTGCCGGCGCGCGCTCAGGCGCGCCCACGGTCGATGTCGCTCCGATCGCCGGCCCGGCCGGCTCGCCCGGAGCCAAGCTGCGCAGCGACTCCGGGAGCGCGCCCACCTCGGCCAGCAGCGCCGCGAGCGCGCCGAGTTGGCGGCGGCGCCCGGCGTCGTCGGCGGTGTCGAAGCCTTGGCAGCACCGGTCGAGCCGCGCGGCCCAGCCCCGGTCCGCTCCGGCCGCGACCGCCTGCTTGGCGACGGCGCGCACGAACGCCTCGAACCCCCTGAGCGTGCGCAGGCGAGCAAAGCCATCGCGCGCCGCGTAGGAGAGAGCGCGCGCGAGCCTTTGAGCTATCGCCTGTTGCGCGGGCGGTTGGGGCATCGGAGCCGAAGGCGCGAAAGACTTCGGGGAAAGCAATTCCGGCGGTGAGATTCAGCGGCGACGGCCTGCCGCCTGGCGCGACCAGCGGGCAGGGCCAGAAGCCACGAGGTGAAAGCCGTCGCGATCGAACCAGTCGCAACCCGGAACGAGCAAGCCCTGACGCTCAAGGTCGCCCGCCCCCAACTCACGACCCTCGACCAGCGCCCTACGTGCTCGCCTCCTCGGCCTCCTCGAAGCGCACGTCGGTGATCTCGAATTCCTTCGTGCCGCCGGGAGCTTGGACCTTCACCATGTCGCCGATCTCACGGCCGATCAGCGCTCGCGCTATTGGCGAGGTGACCGACAGCAGGCCGCGCTTGATGTCTGCCTCGTACTCGCCGACGAGCCGGTAGACCATCGACGAGCCGGTGTTCGCATCCTCGAGCTCGACCGTGGCGCCGAAGACGACCCTGTCGCCCGACAGCCGGCTCACGTCGATCACCTCGGCCCGCGCGATCACGTCCTCGATGCGGCGAATCTCCGCGTCGATCTGGCCCTGGCGCTCCTTGGCCGCGTAGTACTCGGCGTTCTCGCTCAGGTCGCCGTGAGCCCTCGCCTCCTCGATGTCGCGGACGTTCTTGGGCTTCTCCACCGACTTGAGGTGCTTGAGCTCCTCCTTCAGACGCTGGAGGCCGCTCTTGGTCATGGGGATGCGATCGCTCATCACTCGCTCCAAAAAAAGGCCGCGGCCGCTCCGGCGGGAGCGACCGCGTTCGGCGCAAACCGTACCAGCCTGCGGTGTATTGTCAACGAGTTTGCACTTTGACCCCCTTCCCTCGCGGCAGGCGCGCGGGGACGAGGCTATTTGGTTCTTTCTGTCGGCAGCTTTGCAGTAGCTTTGTACCTAGCGGAGGGGGCAGCAGAGGTGCGGAGACTCGCATGGACACCAGACACTTGAAGAAGATGCGCTTCGTCGGCTTTGCCCTCCTCGTCGGCTTGGCCATGATTGCCACGGCTTGTCTTGAGACAGACAACACCCCGGTCGTGGGGGGCAACGACTGTGTCTGTGGAGGCATCCGCTGCGTCAACTCGGTGGTCGGCCGCTCCACCTATTCGGCCGACGAAGAGGCCGCCCCCTGCTCCGGCTGTCATGTCGAGGAGTTGGGGCGCTGCGTTGACGGCTGCGCGACGACCCATCCGGTCAAGGACGTGCCGGGCTGCCCGGTGGCCTACGCGTGCAAGAGCTGGGACAGGGTCAAGCCCGGGGCCGCGTGCCAGACGCGCTTCGACTGCGAGCCGGGCGAGGTCGACGGCAGCGCGGTGAACACGCTCGACTGCGTGGAGGGCAAGTGCACCGACGTCGGGGCCGCTAAGTGGAATTCTGTCGAGCTCGAGCCGCGGGCTTGCGACGGCGAGCCGCTCTTCGGTCCCCACCCGCAGTGCGGGCAAGCGACCTGCCTATCGCGCGACTTCTTCGAGAACGAGCGCTTCTGCAGCGTCGCCCGCTGCCTCGCCCACTCCGACTGCCCGGAGGGCTGGTCCTGCCGCTGTCTCGAGCAGCCTGTCGGCGAGGACCTGAAGGCGACGCGCTGGTGCGTCCCCTCCACCGAGCCCGAGGACTCGGGCGAGGCCGACGCGGGGATCGAGCCGGACGCTGGCGAGTAGCCCGGCGCCAAGTCTCTCGGGGCGCTTCCGCGCGCCGTCGAGAACCGAGCGCGAGGCGCCTCGCAGCGCGAGAAGGCCCGGTCACCGGCCCTGTCGCCAAACAGGGTCGGCTCGGACCGGGCCTTGTCGCGATCCCTTCGGCCGCCTCGTCAGTAGCCGAAGCCGCCGTAGGGCGGGCGGCCGCCTTCGACCTCGATTCCCTGGATTTCGGGAACCCGCTCGCGCAGGTAGTTCTCGACGCCAAACTGCAGCGTGATAGCCGCCGAGGGGCAACCCGCGCACGCGCCGACCAGCCGCACGCGGGCCTTGAGATCAGGCGTGATGCCGAGCAGCTCGATGTCACCCCCGTCCGCCTGGAGGTTGGGCCGAATCTCGTCGATCGCCTCCTGCACGCGCGGCAGGAGTGCCAGTGCCTCCGGGGTCATTCCTTCCGAAGGGGGGGTGGGGGTCTCGCTCATTGCCTGTCTCCTTCCGGCCGGATCGTCGTGATCCGGTAAAGCCGCGCCACGGCGCGCCGCCTCTACCATAACTGCCGGGGGGCTGTCCCGCCTTCCTCGTGCAAGAGGCGACAATTCTTGACCCTTCGGGAAGCCGACGCATAGCATCGACACCCTCCCGCACGCCCGCTCCAGGAGGCCCCGTGAAAGGCCCTTGCCTGCTTGCAGCAATTCTCGCTTGCCTCCTCCCGACGCTCACCCACGCGCAGCCGGCGGCTGCCCAGCCGGCAGCGCAGCCCGAGCCCTCGACTGCGAAGGAGCCGGCGGCTACAGCTCCGTCGTCCGCGCTCTACCCCAAGGCCTTCGCCCAGAAGCCATCCCCGCCCGCCGCGCCGTCCGCTTCGGCCAAGAAGGGGGTGGATCCGAGCCTCGCCCTCCACGCCCGCGCGTTCTTCCTCGCCCTGATGCGCGGCGACGCCAACTCGCTCGCCTTGCTGTGCAAGCTGCCCTTCCACTTCGAGTCTCGCCCCGTGAGCACTCCGGAGGAGCTGAAGCGCGGGTGGTCGTCGGCCCTGATGGGCAAGTCGCTCGCTTCGGCGAAGCTCTATGACGTCGAGCTGTTGACCGCCGACGAGATGATCGAGAAGTACGGGCGCCCGCCCGAGAGGCTCTCCGCGTGGCCCCTCAAGGGCGGGATGCTCTCGATCGCCAACATCGACGGCCATCCGGTCATCGTGCTCTGGAAGAAGTCCGGGCAAAGCTGGTTCGCCTACGGCCTGCACGACTAGCTGGAGACCGCCCTCGGCGAGCCCGGGAGCCGGTTGGCGGGGGCGCGTCCGCGACGCGGTCCGCCGAGGTGTCGATGCCAAGCCCGCCGTTCGGACGGGCCGGGTACCGCAAGAGCGCGAAAACCGCCCGGCGGACGGCATTTTCGAAGGCCGTTCGGCCCCCAGGGCCAC
This sequence comes from Myxococcales bacterium, assembly GCA_050942745.1. Taxonomy (GTDB): domain Bacteria; phylum Myxococcota; class Myxococcia; order Myxococcales; family UBA5297; genus UBA10939. The sequence goes on along the minus strand of JBMNNX010000166.1, from coordinate 8,857 downwards.
AAAACGGCCCCCAGGAGCTCGTCACCCGTGCCAGCGGTACTTCAATAGGGCCGGGCGGGCAACTCGCCCAGCGGGCCAGCAGGCGGCCCTGGCGCGATTTCGATTCTGGTGAACAGTCGAGGCGCGATCGGCCGCCTCTACCGGCCGAAGCGCTCCTTCAGCTTCGCGAGCACGTTCGGCGGCACCAGATCCGAGACGTCGCCCCCCAGGGACGCGACCTCGCGCACGAGCTGCGAGGAGACGTAGAAGTAGTCCTCGCCGGTCATCACGAAGACCGTCTCGAGCTCCTTGTCGAGCTTGCGGTTCATGTTCGCCATCTGGAACTCGTAGTCGAAGTCCGAGACGGCGCGCAGGCCGCGCAGCACCACCATCACGTCCCGCTCGCGCGCGTAGTGGACGAGCAGCCCCTCGAAGGAGTCGACCTCGATGCGCGGCTCGTCGGGCAGCGCCTCGCGGACAAGGCTCTTGCGCTCCTCGAGGCTGAAGAGCGCGTTCTTCTTCGGGTTGTGCGCCACCGCGACGATCACCTTGTCGAACATCCGCAACGCACGGTGGATGAGCGACAGGTGCCCGTTGGTCAGCGGGTCGAACGAGCCGGGATAGATGACGGTGTGCGACATGAGGCCGGCCACTCTGCCCCCCCGCGCGGGGTGACGTCAAGCATCCGGACGGCGCCGGTAGAACGAGACCACCGTGTCGCCGAAGCGCCTCTCATCGACCCGCTCGAACGGTCCCAGCGAGGCCGGCGCCTCGGCGCGCCGGTCGTGCTCGACGACTACCCTGCCCTCGGGCCGCACCAGCGGCGCGGCGGCGAGCAGCTCGAGGATCTGCGCGGGGGCGAAGTCGGCGTAGGGAGGATCGGCGAAGACCAGGTCGAACGGACCGCGCGCGGCGAGCGCGCCGGCGAGCCGCGCGTCCACCGCCGAAGAGAGGATCTCCACGCGGTCGAGCATCCCGAGCGCGGCGGCGTTCTCGCGGCACAGCCGAAGCGCCTCCTTGCCCTTGTCCAGCAGCACCGCGCGGCTTGCGCCTCGAGAGAGCGACTCGAAGGCGAGCGCGCCGGTGCCCGCGAACAGGTCGAGCACGACGAGCCCGTCGAGCCACTGGCCGAGGATGTTGAAGATCGACTCGCGGACCCGGTCGGAGGTCGGCCGAATCCCCGGTCCTTTCGGGCTCTTGAGCGGCCTGCCTTTTGCCGTCCCGGCGACGATGCGCATGGCGGCTGCTCTACCACGAGCCGGGCAGCAAACGCACCGCGAACGTCGCCCCTGGCCGAAGGCCCGCCGGCCCGAAGCGGCTAATACCCGCTGCGCTCGGCGAGAAACTCCGCGGCCAGCCTCCCCGTACCGCGGGCGCGCGCCGCCTCGAGCACCTCGCGGGCCTCGTGATAGGCGAGCGCCTCGAGCCTGACCTGCGCCGGCTCGTCGAGCTGCTCGAGCTGCCGGTGGAAGTGCCCGAGCGCGCTGCGCAAATCGGCGCCCGTCTCCCCTCTCCATGCCTCGACCTCGGCGCGCAGGCCCGAGGGGAGCGCCGCCTCGACGAGCGCCAGGAACGGCCGCGAGACGCTGACGCGCCGGACGATGCCGGGCGCAAGCTGGGAGGCGAGCGGCTCGCTCAGCCCGAAGACCGCCGGGGCGGCCGCCTCGGCGAGCTCCTGAAGGTCGCTCCCCTCCTCGGCGCCAGCGGGCAGCGAGATGACCTGGGCGCGCGTTCCCTGCACCAACAGCGAACCGGCGAGCTCGGAGAGCGAGTCGAGCGTCGGCTCGGGCGCGATGAGCTCGACCGACAGCTCGCGCTCGCGAGCCGGCGCCGCAATCTCCTCGATGACCGCCGCGCCCTCGGCCGGGTCGAGCGCCCGAAGGTCGAGCGCGAGCTCGGTAAAGCCCGCGTCTACGTGCTCGAAGACTTGGCGGCCCGCCTCCTCGAGGGCGGCGGGCTCCATGTCCGGAACCGCCACCGGCCCGGCCCGAAGGAACATCGGCAGCCGAAAGCCCATCTCCTCGGCGGCGGCGACGACGTCGCGAAACCAGGCGTGAGGCCGCGCGCCCTCGCCCCGCGGGAAGGTGGGCGCCGACAGGCCTATCGCCGCTTCCAGATGGCGCGCGGCCCGAAGCACGCCCGCGGCGAGCACCCGCGGCACGGGCAGCTCGAAGACCACGACCGCCCCTTCCCCTTCGGCGACCGCGCGCTGCACGTCGTAACCGTTGAGGATGCAGGTCAGGCTGTCGCAGATGCGGTTGGCGACGTTGGCGGGGCGAAGCTTGAGGGCCGCGGCGTACGCGTGCATGGAGGCGCTCGGTTCAGTGGGTGGAGTGGGCGTGGTGGTTGGAGAGGTCGTCGCTCTCGATCTGCAGCGTCGAGTGGTCGATGCCGAACCTCTCGCGCAGCACCCGGCGCGCGTCGAGGAGCACCCGGTCCCTGTCCACCTCGGAGCCCGGCGACTCGATGACCAGGTGGGCCGAGAGCGCGTGCATCTGGTTGGCGATGGTCCACACGTGGAGGTCGTGGACCGAGGCGACGCCCTCGATCTGCTTCATCGCCCCGAAGACCTCGACGAGGTCGATGTGATCGGGCACGCCCTCGATGAGCACGTGCACGGCCCGGCGGATGAGGCCGAAGGCGCTGAAGGCGATGACCAGGGCGATGACGATGGAGATGATGGGGTCGAGGATGGTCCACCCGGTCAGCCAGGTGACCAGCGCGGCGACGATGACGCCTACCGACGAGAGCGTGTCGCCGAGCACGTGCAGGAAGGCCCCGCGCACGTTCATGCTGTGCGAGTGCGACAGGATGGCCATGCCGCCCAGGTTGACGACCAGGCCGACGACGGCCACCCCGAGCATCAGCCCGGCGCGGATCGGCTGAGGGTCGGAGATGCGCTGCCAGGCCTCGTAGCCGATGAACCCGGCGATGGCGATGAGGGTCAGCCCGTTGAGCAGGGCCGAGAGGATCTCCAGGCGAAAGAAGCCGAAGGTGCGCTTGAGGTCCGCGGGCCTGCCGGCGAACCAGAGCGCGAGCAGCGCCAGGAGCAGCGCGGCCGCGTCGGTCAGCATGTGGCCGGCGTCCGAGAGCAGCGCGAGCGAGCCCGAGGCCAGGCCGCCGATGATCTCGGCGACCATCATCGAGCCGGTGAGCGCCAGCGCGCCCAACAGGCGCTTCTTGTCCTTGGTGCGCTCGTGGGCGTGACCACCGAAGAGCCCATGCTTGTGGCCGGAGTGATCGTGATCGTGGTCGGCGTGCTCGTGCCCGCCGTCGTGCTCGCCGCAGCAGGCGCGCCCGTCGCCCTCGTGGTGGTGCTCGTCCTCGCGCTCGCCCCGAGCCTTCGCGCACCGTCTCCGCGCGCGAGCCTGCGCCTGGCATGGCCCCAGGCGGGCATCCCATCCCTCCCCTTGGCACTGGCATCGATGCTCAGGGAGCTCGTTGGCGTCCGGGTGTCGCTTCAAAGGTAGAATTCCCAATCCTTGCCTGCTCTTGTGCTCGGGGTAGCCGACTGTCTTAGAATCCGACAACTACGGTTAGAACACATGCTCGACTACGAAAAATACCAGAGCCTTCACACCATCATCATGCTCAAGGACGTCATCCGAAAGTGGTGGCGGGTCGAGCTGTCGTTTGCCGACAAGAACGGGCTGATACTCGATCGAAGGGAGGGCACGCCGATGCCTCCCCAGAACGACTTCTGCCGCTTGTCGCTCTTCTGCAAAGAGGGCAACCGCCGCTGCACGCAGTCGGTGCGGGTCCTGCTCGAAAAGTTCAAAGCGAGCAAGAAGTTACGCTCGTGCATGTTCCACGAGTGCCACCTCGGCTTCTCGATCATTGGCGCCCCACTCTACCTCGGCGGTGAGTACGAGGGCTCGATCTTCGTGGAGGGCTTCCTGCGCCAGCAGCCCTCGGAGCGCGAGTTCCAGACGCTGAAAACCAAGATCACCCAGCTCAACAACGGGGCGACCGACCTCGAGCGGGCGCTGCAGCGCGCGCCGATGATGAGCCAGCCCGAGATAGACAAGCTGAGCGACCTGCTCGAGTTCGCGGTCAACGAGATCGCCAACTTCGAAGCGGAGATGAGCAAGCGCGAGGAGCACATCCAGACGCTGTCGGACGAGCTGTCCGAGCGCTACCGCTTCGAGAACATCGTCGGGCGCTCGGCGCCGATGCAGGAGGTCTTCCGCCTGCTCGAGAAGGTGTGCCAGTCCGAGTCGACGGTGCTGATCAACGGCGAGTCCGGCACCGGCAAGGAGCTGGTCGCCCGCGCCATCCACTTCAACGGCCCGCGCAAGGACAAGCCCTTCGTCGTCCAGAACTGCAGCGCCTTCAACGACAACCTGCTCGAGAGCGCCCTGTTCGGCCACGTGAAGGGCTCGTTCACCGGCGCGGTGCGTGACAAGAAGGGCCTGTTCGAGGTCGCCGACAACGGCACGTTCTTCCTCGACGAGGTCGGCGACATGAGCCCGGCGCTGCAGGTCAAGCTGCTGCGCGTGCTGCAGGAGGGCACCTTCATCCCGGTCGGCGGCACGCAGCCGAAGGAGGTCGACGTCCGGGTCATCGCCGCCACGCACAAGGACCTCGCCAAGCTCGTCGAGAAGGGCGAGTTCCGCGAGGACCTCTTCTACCGAATCAACGTCATCCGCATCCAGGTGCCGCCCCTGCGCGAGCGGCGTGACGACTTGCCGATGCTCATCGACCACTTCATGCGAAAGCACGCCCGCCCCGGCATGAAGTGCAGGGCTCTGTCGCCCGAGGCGCTGCAGGTGATGGAGGGCTACGCCTGGCCCGGCAACATCCGCGAGCTCGAGAACGAGATCGAGCGCCTGCTCGTGCTCGGCAGCGACTGCGAGCTGCTCCCCGCCGACCTTCTCTCGAGCCGCATCCGCGAAGGCAGCCGCGGCGCCACGCGCATGAGCGTCGCGCTCGAGGCGGCGGGCCGGCTGCGCCAGGCGGTCGAGCAGCTCGAGCGCGAAATGATTTACCAGGGTCTGGTGCGCACCCAGGGCAACCGCAGCCAGCTCGCCCGCGAGCTGGGGATAAGCCGATCGAACCTGCTCCTCAAGATCGAGAAGTACGACCTCGGCTCGGTCGGCGGTTCGGCGACGGAATAGACCCGCGCGGCAATAAGGTTTGTCCCATCGAGCGCCCGGCACGCTCCTCGCGTGCCGGCGGCTTCCCACTCGGGCTTGGCAGCCAGAAGGCGCGCCCTGGGCGCGGACGGCTGTCTCTGCGCCCGGACGCGACTCCGGGGTCGACCGCGGGCCGCGGTGGCTCCTCGCTCTCTCCTGCTCAGCCGCAGCGCCCTCGGGCGCGTATCGACCGGCGCTTTGCCAGTCGAGGATTCCCCGCAAAACGCGGCGTGGACTCGCCGCGCCCAGTCGCACGCCGCACGCTCTTCGCCAATCTCTTCAATTCCGTGCGCTGGGCTAATTGCGAGAATTTTCAGCAGACTTGCCTTAGGTGCGCGACGGCGCTAGAGTCATGGTGCTCATGACCGATTTCCGACTCATCTGCCCGTGCGCGGTTGCGCATGCGCGGCCCCCGCTTGCCGCGTGGGTGGCGCTGCGCATTCGGCCAAGAGCCTGTCGAGAGCCGGAAGAACCGGCCGGAGTCCCGTAGCCGGCCGTCGCGGGCGCTGTCGCCCGGGGGCGTCGCGGTGCACTCCCAGGCCTGCCGCTCCACCGAGACGCGCCTGCACGCTCGAACGCGTCGTTCGCCCCCGAGCGAAGGCGCGGAATGAACCCCACGACCAACGCCGCGCGCCTCGCGCGGTCGCGCCCTTCTCGACGCACCGCCCCTCGCGCCGCACGGCGTTTGGTCGCACGTGAAAGGAGGGCCTGCGAGCCGCTCCCGAGCTTGCCAGGTGGCGTCCCTCGCCACGCCGCGCGCGGCGCGATCCCAGGCGCGCCCGCCGCGGCCGAACCCGAGGAAGCGACCCTGAGTCGCTTGCCGCCTGGCCCCAGAAATTCAGCCCATTCTTGCGCCAGGAGGAACCGATGCGCCCAGACACCAAGACAACCCTCTCCCGCCGTCCCGCAGCTGTTGGCCCGAGCACCGACCGCCCGACAGTCGGCCCACATGGCCGCGCGCTGGTCATCGGCTTCGACGGCGGCGTCGGTCGGGCCGTCATGGGTGCGCTGGCCCGAACCGAGCTGGGCCGCCGGATCACCTCCGCGCTCACCGAGCTGGTGCTGCTCGACGCCGACCCGGCCCAGCGCCGCCTCGCCCTTCCCCGCGTCCGCCACCTTCCGCCGAGCGCGATCCGCTCTGCCCGGCACCTCGCCGAGATCGTCCGGGCCTACGACATCGACCAGGTGATCGACCTGTCGTTCCTCGGCACGCTCGAGTGTGCCCGGGCCTGCGACGAGCTGGGGGTGAGCTCGCTCAACACCAGCGTCGAAAACTGGCCCGGGACCCGGCCGGATTGCTGGGTGCAGCTCGTGCGCTCGATTCTCCCGGGCGCCCGTCCGCGCTTTGAACGCTCGAGCCACCTGGTCGGCAGCGGGATGAACCCGGGGGTGGTCAACGCGCTGGTGCCCGCAGGACTGCAAGCCTTCGCGCAGCGCACCAAGACCGCGCCGACCGCCGAGGCGCTCGACCTCTACGCGATCCTCGTCACCGAGGAAGACACCACCGTCGACGCCGACGCCCCGGAGGAGACCGACGTCTTTCCGATGACCTGGAGCCCGGTCCAGTGCCTCGAGGAGCTCTTGCTGCCCGAGACCGTGGTCTCGCGCGAGGGCGAGCTCCGCGGCCTGGGCCACCCGCCACACGCGGCCACCTATCGCGCGCGCTGCGGCGACCGGCAGATCGAAGGAATGGTCGTCCCGCACGAAGAGATCGTCACCCTGGCCAAGCGCTATCCGAGCGTGGAGATGGCCTTCATCTACCGGCTGCCGCCCGCGGCGCGCCGGGCGCTGGGCGCCCATCCCGAGAAGACCTCGCCCTCCGACTGGAACACCTATCGGATGTACCCGCCGACCTGCGGGAGGCTGACCGGCGCGGATCGGGTCGGGGTGTTGCTGTGCAGCCGGCGCTACGGCGAGCTGTGGCTCGGCTACGACGTACCGGTCGCCGCCGGGCTGCCGCTGGGCACCGGCGCCACGCACCTGCAGGTCGCCGCGGGCGTGCTCGCCGGCTGGACACAGCTCGGGGCGCGCTCAGGGCTCCATCTCGTCGAGGAGCTCGACTGGCGCAGCTACCACGACTCGGTCAACGCGGTGCTCGGTCCCGCGGAGGTCTTCTACGACCCCCAGGCCCCGGTGCGCTCGCTCGAGCAGCGGCGCGTGCGGGCCGGCGCGGCCGCGGCCTGAGCGGCCGGCGCGACCGTCGAGGAGCGCCCGCGAAGGCCTCGAGCTCCGCGGACGAGCTCGGGCCTCTCGACGGGCTTTGGCCCACCGCCTCCACGCGCCGTCGGCTGAAACGGCGCGCACCATCCAGTGCGGCAGCGGCCTGGCCGACAGCGCGCTACCTCTCCCCCACCACCGCCGGCGCCTTCGGCGGGCACGACCGCTTCTCGCCGAGCGCCTTCGCCTTCGCGCAGGCCTCCCCGGCGGCTGCATTGCGCCCGAGCGCCTGCCTCGCCTCGGCCAGCTCGAGCCAGAGCGAGGCGTCCTTCGTCCCCTCCTCCTCGGCGGCCAGCATCGCGAGCAGCTTCTCGGCCGCGTCCCACTCGCCGAGCTCGCCCGCGAACCGCGCGATCTCCCGCGCCTCGCTCGCCTGCTCGCCGGTCGCCGCGCCCAACGCGAGATCGAACCTCCTGCGAGCCTCCTCCCTCTTGCCGTCGGCCAGATCCATCCGCCCGAGCGCCAGGTGCGGCAGCGGCCGCTCCTTGACCTTCAGCGCCGCCTCGAACGCAGCGCGCGCGGCCGCGCGCTCGCCCAGCTTCAGCTCGAGCTCGCCGACGACCTCCCAGGCGAACGGATCCTTCGGGTCCAGCCGGGCCGCCTCGCGGAAGGCGTCGCGCGCGCCGGAGAGGTCGCCGCCGTGTACGAGCGCTTCGCCGAGCTCGCCGTAGATCCCGGCGTCCGGATGCGCCTGGGCCGAGCGGCGCAGCGCCTCGGCGGCCAACGCCCACTCGCCTCGCTTCATGCGAAGCTGCCCGATGAGCTTGAAGTCCGCGGCCGCGCCCTTGGCGTCGAGCCCGGTTGCTATCTCGAGCCGCGCGATGGCCTCCTCGACGCGCTCGGCGGCGATGAGCGCCTCGGCCTCCTCGCGGTAGGCGATCGCGTCGCCGGGCTGCAGCTCTTGAGCCTTGCGATAGGCCTCGACCGCCTCGCTCGGCCGACCGCTGTTGATGAGGCAGCGCCCCAGCCGCATCCACGAGATCCGCTTCTGCGGCTCCAGCTCGATGGCGGAGCGGAAGGCCGACGCGGCGTCGGAAAAGCGCGCCTGCGCGAGCTGGGCGTCGCCGAGCGCGTGCCAGACCCGCGCGCTTGGCTCGAGCAGGAGCGCCTTGCGGAAGTGCTCGGCCGCCTTCGCGAACTCGCCGGCGATGAACTCCTGCTGGCCGGCCAGGTAGAGCGACTCGGCGTTCGTCGGATCGACTGTCAGCTTCTCGCGCCCGCCGTCGGCGTTCGGCGGCCGCACGAAGCCGGCCCCGGGGACGGGCTCGTGCCCGGCGGTCTGCGCCGGCTTCTCAGGCTTGCATCCGAGGGCGAACCCGGCGAGCAGAGCCAGCAGCGGCAACGCCTGTTTCGCCAACCGCATCCGTGCCCCCGGTCAGAAGATGGTGATGACGCCGAAGTTCACGTTGAACGCAAACAGCAGGCTACTGCCGCCTGAAACGCGCATCTCGTTGAAGTTCATGCTCGCCTCGAGGTTGAAGCCGAGATTGCGCCCGGGGACGTAGGCGACGCCCATCAGGCCGTGG
>JBMNNX010000165.1:0-15074 GCA_050942745.1 Myxococcales bacterium | reverse complement strand
ACGAGGCAGGAGCCCACGCTCGTTCAGCTCGCGCGCGACCTTCGCCATCTGCCGATGCTGGAGGAACAGTGCGAAGGCCTCGCGCACGACGCGCGCCTCGACCTCGTTCACGACGAGCTTCTCGTCCTTCGCCGAGTAGCCGAAGGGCACAGGTCCTCCCTTTCCCTTTGCGGCGCGAGGCGGCGATCTTGTCGCGCGTGCGCTCGGCGATCATGGAGCGCTCGAACTCGGCGAAGCTAGCGAGGAGGTTCATCGTCAGCCGCCCCATCGCGTCGGCCGTCGAGAAGTTCTGCGTGACGGACACGAAGGAGGCGGCGGCCGTACCGAGCCGCTCCATCACCTTCACGAAGTCGAGGAGCGAGCGCGAGAGCCGGTCGACCTTGTAGACGACGATGACGTCGACCTTGCCCGCGTCGATGTCAGCCATGAGGCGCTGGAACGCGGAGCGGTCGGTGTTCGCGCCGGTGAAGCCGCCGTCGTCGTAACGCTCATCGACGAGGGTCCACCCGGGCTGGCGCTGGATGTACGCGAGACAGGCCTCGCGCTGCGCGTCGAGGCTGTTGAAGTCGGAGTCGAGGCCGGCTGACGTCGACTTGCGCGTGTAGATCGCGCAGCGCTTCGTGGCCGTCGCGGACACGTTCGGCGTCGTGCGTCGCGTCATCGAGGCTCCTTCGGCTTGCTCTCGGTCCTCGGGAACACCCGACGCATTCCCTCATAGTGACGCCCGATTTGTCGGTTGCATCGGGCTGACCTGCGCCAGCGAGCATGTTATTCGGCCGTGGCAGAGCCCAACTGCCCTGCGCTCGCCGGCACCGCGGGAAGAGCAGCTCCTTTTCACAGCGACATTCGACCAGGCCTCGGCGTACTGCCGCGATCGGTCGGCCCTAGCTGTTCGGCTTCGCGGAAAGCGACCGGCTCGGTGGCCGACTCGGCTATCAGTAGCATCTCACCGAGAGCCGCAATGTGTTCGCGCCGGCTGCGCTGGTACGGAGCGCGACGCACTCGACCGCAGGCGGACAGGCTTTCGCGTGCTCGCCGGCCTACAGTGGCATTCATGGCGAAGCCTCAGGCGGGCGCGACCTTTGGGCGAACCTTGCGGAACACGTAGTAGTCAGCGCTGCGCTGGTAGTCCTTTGTCGAAGCGGCCGTGCCGCGCTTCCCCGGTCGAAGCTTCGGCGACAGGTATCCGTCCAACTCGCGCTCGACAATGCCGACCGCGCCTCGCTTCTCCGTAATCACCGCCGAAAGCACGAGGTCGCCGCGTGCGGCGGCTTCCCTCGCATCGCCCTGGTGGTCGTTGGAGACAAGGAGCCCGCCTTCCTTGAGGTAGCGCACACACGAGCGCGAGATTCCACCCGCGTACAGCGCGAGAAGGAGGTCGAAGCTGTTCTCGCGTAGCGGGAGCTCACGCGTGAAGTCCTGCGCCAAGAAGCGAACGTAGGGTTCCCGACGGTAGCGACGGTGGGCGTCGATGAGCCGCCGGACGCCCTTCTCCTCGGCAAAGAACGCGGCCGCGAGGTCGTTCCGATCGATGTAAACGACGTGCTGGAAGAAGAAGGACGGCGTGATGTGGACGAAGCATCCGGGATAGAGGACGGTCGCGGACTCGCCCAGCCGGTTGCTGAGCAGCTCGAACAGGGCAAGGCGCTCGAGTCCGTGCGCGATCACGAAGTCGCGGTAGATGTCTTCCGTCCGCGATGCTGACATGGCTACTCGAAGGCCTCAGCCCGTCTACTGCGTCTTCGCCTGTGCGAGCGTCTCGAGCCCGAGCGCGCTCTCGAATATTGCGAGGCCGTTAGCGCCGGGAACGGCCTCGACCATGCTGTGCGCATGGCGCCGTCGATGGGGAACGTGAATCCTCAGCCTCGCCAATCCGCAGTGGCTATGCCTAGGGTCAAAGCACCAAGCTGGCAGGCGAGGTCGATGCCGTCCCATTCTCCCCAGCGTTCGACTATCTTCCCGTTGCGGATCGTGAGCACCTCGATGCCGCGAAAAGTGATGGTCTTGTCGGTTGGTGGGACTCCGAGGAAGGCTCCCCGATGCGTGCCTTTCGCGGACCAGACGACGGTCAGCTTACCGGCGTCTTCGTCGACACTGATATCGTCGGCGTCAGCGAAGAAGTCAGGGAACGCCGCGTAGAGCTCGGCGATCCCTTGCTTGAAACCTGCGTTGTCGGGAGACCTGCCGCCGGCAGAGTGATCGACGAAGCTGACGTCGTGAAGCTCATCGATGCAGGACGTGTCGCCTCCCTGCCACACGCGGAGCCAGTGCTTGGCGATACGCCGAAGGTCAGGAGCCGCTGCGGCTTTGTCGGCAGGCCGCGCGAGGACGAGGACGTTGCCGTCGGGGTCGGCGAGATACGCGGCCTCGTCACCCCAATCTCGCAGTGCGAGGGGGCTGAGCAATCGCGCTCCAGCCGCGAGCGCTCTCGCGACCGCTGCTTCCGGCTCGTCCACGTAGAAGTAGAGCTCCGTCGGCGTGATGACGTCGGTCGGCGTTGCGGCTGGCAGGTGCCCCGTGTTCTTGGCGAAGGATTCCCTCTGGTAGACGCCAAGACGCATTCCACCCGGCAACGCGAACTCGACATAGACCGGAACCTCCACCATCTGCTCCCACGCGAAGGCTCCTTTGTAGAAACGAACGGCTGCCGCGAGGTCTCTTACCGCGAGGATAGTGAGCGCGTGCCGAGCTGACATGCGGGGTTCCTCCTTTGGCGCGGTAGCCTACTTGGTCGGTGACACCAAGGTCACGCATGGTTTCGAGCGTGGGCGCCCTGCGCGCGTGTTCGACGACGCGCCGACCGCGATCAAGCGGGACGCGGCGCACAAGATGAAGCATTGGATGTGACTCTGGGCGCTCGGCGAGCTCGGGGAGTTCCTCTGGGTGGACTGGGACACGGCGCTCCTCAAGCCACCAGGCGAGGACTTCTGGGCGTATTGCCGCGGTGGAACGCCGAAGTTCGTGTGTATCCCCGGCTATTTGGCGACCGTAGTGGCGTCTACTACGCCTCACACCGCTAGCTTCTCGAGATGGAGCACAGCTTCGACCAGGCTGTCTCGAGCCGAACGACGAACTCCTTTAGGCGAGCGTTTTCCTTCGAGATGTCCAAGACCGTGACGAGTTCTGGTGGGAGGAGCGCGCGTAGTCCAGGCTTGGACCGAGGCCGACTTCGGTTCAGTCACGAGCCGCACCCACTTCGCGCACGTAACGTACCTCGACTGGGCTGAGCGCCTGCGAGCTGTCGCCCACGCCAGGTGAAGTTACGACCTTCATCGCAGCTCACGGGTCGCGGGCCGCCCCATCGAGGAGCAACGCGCACACCAGCGACGGCGCATTCTCGCCGCCGGTCTGGTTCTTTGCCGAGAGCGCGCTCTCGCACACGTTCCGATCCTGGTCGTACGGGTCGAGCGCCGTGCGCTCGATCAAGGCCGACCCGTATCGGAGGGTGTTGAGCAGCGCCCGTTGCGACTCGGCCCTATGGAAGAAGAAGGGCCCCGAGCAATACGCCCGAGGCCCAGATAGCCGACTCACGCAGCCGACCGAGTAGCACCAAGTACCGCCGGCGAATCCTCACTCGCCGGCCGGCTTCTACTCCTTGCCCGCGTCGGTCACATCCTCCTTCTCCTTGCCCTTCTTCTTCCTCTGCCTGGCGAGGAGTGGCGGAACCCGCTTATCGACATCCTCGGGCCACATCCATGCGCCGATGCGCCTCAGCTCGCGGTGGCGACGCTTTACCAGAGTCCAGAGCCTATCGCGGACCTCGGCGCTCTCGTTCTTCTTGGGGCTGCCGCTCTTGGGCGACGCGCTCGGCTCGATGCTCTGTCGCAACAGCCATCCGAGCTCGAATCCCTCTGCAAGCAGCTTGCTGTTCACCGACAGCTTTCCGCCCAAGACTGGCTCGTTTCTCTCGAGCAGAGCGACGCAGTCGATCAGATCGTTGGCGACGTCGAGCATACCCTTGCCCCGGCGCATCTTCTTGTACTCGTCCGGCCGGAGGTCGCCAGTGCCGATCAAGGTCTCGATCTGGTTGAAGAAGACTTTCCGCAGCTCGTAGCCCCGGTTTTTCTTCTCGGCCAGCTCAGGCGACTTCGGCTCGGGCACGACGTTGCGGGCCGCGAAGGCCAGGGCCTCGCCGAGCCGATTGAGCTCGAGCAGCGGGGCGAGGTCTACGGTCGGAAGCTCTCGGCGAATGCGTTCGAGAACGTCCTTCTCGGTGATCGAGGCCAAACCGCGACGTATGTTCGCCGCCATCAGGTCAGTATCGGCCCTGCAAACTTGGATATCCTTGGGATCGATGTCGACAGCCTGCGCGAGGAAGTAGGCGATCTCGGCGGCGAAATCGACCTTCGTTGACGCGGCTGTCGAAGTCTCTTGCGCTTCGTCTGAGCTTGTTGTCGAGGTAGGTTCGTCAGGCATTCTTCCCTCCCGATTCGGCTCTGGTGGAGTTGGCTGGTTTGCCGGCGGTCGAAGTCGCTGAAGTTTTGCCTAAGGTTGGTCTTGGTTCATCGCCGCCAAGTGCAATTTCGCCACAGACCAGGTTGTATTGTCCACGGCGCAAATGGGGGATCTGGCAAATGGTCTGGTGTCAACCATTTGGCAATCGGTGGGGGGCGACAGGAAGCGCGACAGGTCCCGCAGCAAAGGATCAAGACCGACGCGTCCTTGAACTCTGCGTAGACTTACGCGTTCACCCGAATGAAGTACGCACACTTCCCTGGGCAAAGAAGCGCAGGCGAGAGAAGGCTCGGGCGCTTCCTTGAGGATGCAGGAAATCGGTCCGAACGTATCGGTGCTCCACTCGCGATTCGCAGGGTTCAAAGTGGAGCCCTACTACGTTCGGTTTCGATTAAGTGGAACCGCGGTGGACGCTCGAATACTTCTCGAGCAGAACAGCAGCTGCGCGGGAGGGAATTGGAACGTTGATTCGGGCGTCACTCACTCCGTCAGTGAGCCTGGACCGGTTCCTTGGGATAGGTGGATCGGCCTTAGACCACTCTGCCGCGTTACCGGCTGATGATGGTCGAGCAGACTGGTCGCTTGGGTGTCTGAGACGCTCGGGACGTTCAGTCTGCCCCCCGAGCGCGAGAAGCAGCGCAGTGCCCGGCGTGATCGCCAGCTTGGGAGAGCGACGCGCGGGCCGAACTCGGGGGCGCGTTCTGGACCTACCCTACCGGAAGTCGCTGTAGACGAACGTCGAGCTCTTCGGCTGGAACTCGCGACCAAGGGACGCACCGACAGGACTGTGAACAGCCAAGTCCGACTGAGTGAGGACGGCATTCATGTGTCTGCCGCCCCGTGCCTCGTTCGATGCTGCGAACCAGCCCCTACTCGATGAGGTACCGAAGAGCCCTCGGGAGCACGAACTCGGTGCCGTGCTCCTTTGCCCGCTCTCGAAGGGAATCTACCACTGCGTTGCGAGTCGCCGGCGGAAGAGCGTCAAGCTCGCGGCGAAACCGATCAATGCCCATTTCGCAGAACGACGCCAAAAAACTATCTTGGTCGTGATGAATCCGTGACGAAAGTCCTGAACGATTTCGGCATCGAGCTCGAAGTAGTACTTGAGCGTCTCGGTAGTGAGCTGCACCCAATATGGAATGCGAACGACGTGATAACCCTCGTTGCGCGCGTATCGGTCCTTCTCGTTGTCAATCTTAGTCTTCAACGAATTGCGGTAATGCTCGTCGCCATCGTACTCACCAGCGACCTTCCCGCTCGAAGTCTCGAAGACCATGTCCCATCTCAGCTTCTTGCCGTGGACAACGTGCTGCTCGCTTCCGCGCCAAGCGGCCGCTCCCACGATCTGGCGTAGCGCCGACTCGAGCTTTGCCTGCACTAAGTAGCCGTCGATATGTACCGTGGTCGCCATGTCCGACGCTGCCTCAGGGATGGAAAGAGCGATGCGGTAGCGGGCGCATCGAGCCCGAGATTTACGCGAATACCGTAAGCAACCCGAGGCCCGGCATCAGCCCCGGCCCGCGCTGCCATCAACAGCAAGCCCCGCTTCCGAAGCCTCGCCTTCCTCGCCCCCAATCAACTCCGCAGCCGCCGCGCTCCTGCGCAATGCTCGAGCAAGGAAAATTGCGGCAAGCACCGAGCTGACGATGGCGAGGATAATGAGGCTCGTATAAGCCGCCGGGTTCGTAATCCCCGCCGCAAACGCGGTCGACGCCACCACAAGCCCCGGCCCACCGCGCGCATTCACGCTGATCGAAATCGCGTGGGCCATCGCCGGCCGCTCGCCAGCCGCTCGGGCGCCGAGCAGCGCACCTCCATACTTCACCGCGCTCCCGAGGATGAGCAGGCCGACGGTCAACCGCCAGTCGAAGTCGCGGATAAGGTCGAGCGAGGTGCCGATGAGGGCGAAGTAGAGCGGGATGAAGAACGAGCTCCCCACCGCTTCGACCTGCTGCCGCGCCTTCACCAGGGGCGGTCTATTGTCGGTGGACGCAATCATGCCCGCGACGAGCGCTCCGAACATGGGCGCCAGCCCGAGGAACATGGCCGCTCCCGTAATCACCAGGATGGAGACGAGCGTCCAGCCGAGCGGACTGCGCTCGGCGATAGGGTTCAACCGTGAAGAGGGCCGCACGGCCTTCCCAAAGCCCCAGGCTGCGACCGCGAGGAGCGCCAGGCTCGCGACGATGTGCCAGGCGATGAAAGCCGCCGAGTCGGGCGCAAAGCCGAGGTAGTGGGGAATCGACGCGTCGCTCTTCGCGCCCGCCTGCGCCATGCCCAAGGCGATCGACAGGGCGATGTAGAGCATCACGTCCTCGATGACGGCCACGGAAAGAACGATGCGCGCGAGGCGCGAGCTCATCAGGCCGAGGTCGAGGAAGATGCGCGTGATGACGGGAATGCTCGTGATAGCAAGCTCGATGAGCAGGACGATCTTGAGCGCGGTCAGTTGATTCGCGCTGCCCAGGTATTTCGAGACATCGACCACCTGGAGCACCAGCAGTCCGGCGCCGACGGGAATCAGAACGCCCAAGGCCGAGATCCAGCCGACCGCGCGGGTGTCCCGGGCCGTGATCAGCCGGCGGAGCTGAAGGCCGCCGATGTACAGGAGCATGAGCAGCCCAATGGTGCTGCAGAACCCGAGAATCGGGGCGACAGGCGAGGGCGCAACCGGCAAGAGCCACGCATGCCCCTCGGGCCAAATTCGTCTGAATACCGTCGCACCAAGCAGGATGCCGCCCGTCAGCTCTCCCACCATCGGAGGAATGCCGATCCGAGCGGCGAGCGAGGCGCCGAGGTGCGCGAATACGAGAAGCGCGGAGATGGCAGCAAGGACGTGGAAGATGTCGATGGGGGCGAGGTTCACGGCTGCTTTCTGCCGCTGGCTTGGTGGCTCGTAACGCGATCGAAGCGGCGTCTTGGCCATGCGACGAGCGCGTCGCTCGATTCGCGTTCCGAACGGTTCTCGGTTTCTATGCTCCGAGCCAGATCTCGCACCAGCCATCGCTCGGATCAACGGGGCCATCGGACGTCGGCGTTGCGACTGGTGTTGGTCCGGCCAAACGGTTGTGCGATTTCTGGCTCGGAACCCTCGTACCATCTAGAAGGCGCTCACCTCGATTCTCTCGACGAAGGCTCCAACCCAGTGTCAAGCGCGCTTGCCCGCATTGCCTCCAACGACGCGCAGACCCTCGAGCGCGAGGCCGCGACCATCCTCGCGGACGCGCTCGCGCTGCTCGGCACGCTGCACCTGCCCGGCGTGCGCGACGAGTATCGCCAGAAGCTCGAACGGGCCATCGATCTGGCCGAGCAGGCGCTCGCCTGCGCCGACGGCGAACGGCTCGACCGGAAGACGGCCGCGCGCGCGCGTTCCACGTTGGTGAAGGCCCACACCGCTCGCGCGTTCGACGCGCTCCACGGAGCGAATCAGCTCTCGATGGCGTCTCAGCGAGCCCCGACGCCGGACGATTGCGATGACGGATGGCAGCGGGTCGCCGAAATCGTGGCCGTGGCAGAGGAGTCGGCGTGCGAAGCCGCGCGCTTCGCGGCCTCTCTGGACAAGCCTTCCGCCGCCAAGGACGCTCGAAAGGCGGAGGCAGCCGCGCGCAAGGCGCGCCGAATTCTCGAGGCGCGCAACCGCGCTTACACGTTCCACACCGACCCTCGCTTCTCGTTTGGCGAAGGGTGGTACGCCGCGGCTGCGGCTCTCCTCGCCGGCGTGGAGATTCAAATCGAGCCGGGTAAGGCGCTCAGCGCACAGGCCGAGCGGTTTCTCCGCGATGCTGGGCTCGAATCCAAGGTGGTGCCGTATCGCCCGCGCCCGCCTGCGAACAAGCCGCTTCCGGAGATCGTCGCGCGCGCTTTTCGCGCCGACCCTCTGGCGGCGCAGCGAAAGCTCCGCGCCGCTTTTCTCGGCGACGAACCGATTCCTCGAGCCATCGTCGATTGGACGGAGCGGACGCTCGCAGGCGCTCCGGCGATAAAGAAGGTCCTCCTCTGGATTCGCCACGGCTCGCACCAGCCGGAGCGCAACACCGCGTACCCCGAGCTCCGCGAGCTCTCCCGGCGAGCGCTCGATGCCGGGCTCGTGCCGATTCTCATCGGCGACGCGCTCCGAGGCGGGGAAGTCCCCGCGGGCGCCTTCGACATGACGCTCTTCTGGAAGCTGCCTCTCTTTCAGGGTCCGGACATGCGGCGCGCCCAGCTCCAGCTCTTCGAGCACCTGAAGAGCGCGCACAGCTTGGTTGGGCAGCTCGGCGTCACCACCGCGGGCATGGATGGGCCCGCGCTGATGGGACTGCCGACGATGTACTTGACCGATGCTCCGAACGTCCGGCTTGGCCGGTGGGTCGGGGCCGTCCCCGGTTACGAGGAGGTCGTGCGCGAAGGCGCCTATCTCGAGCGCATCAGCGAGACCTTGAGGCGATGGGCGAACGGCGGCTCGACGAGGACGGGGTGATCATTCGCCGCGCTTCTTGTCGCCTGGCTCCGACATCGATTCGCGCCACGAGGGCGGCAGGTTCCGCTCGATTTCGAGCCTCCCAAAGCTCTTGCTCGCGCGCGCGCCGACCGTCTTGACCCAGGCGGCCATGGCGCGCACGCCCTCCTCGAGCTCGACGCGGCTCTCGTATCCGAGCAGAGCTTTCGCCTTCGTGTGCGACGGACGAACGTGCGCGACCTCGGGGCGCGCGGGCAGGTAGCGCGGACGAAAGGGTGCGCCCATCGCACGACTGACGGTCTCGCCGAGCTCGTTGATGGTGACCGCTCGGTCGGAACCAAGGTTGAAGACCTGGTTGTAGGCCTTTGGCCGTTCTATCGACTCGGCGATGACCGGCGCGACGTCGGAGACGTGGGTGAAGGCGCGGGTCTGCGTCCCGTCGCCGAAGATGGTCAGGGGCTCGCCGCGCAGAATCTGGTTCATGAAGATGCCGACCACGTTTCGATAGCGATCGCCGATGTTCTGCCGCTCACCGTACACGTTGTGGGGTCGAAAAACGATGTACGGCAGGGCGAACACCTCTCGGCTGATTCGCAGCTCCTGCTCGACCGCTGCCTTGGCCACTCCGTAGGGATCGGCAGGCGTGGTCGGCGTCTCCTCGGTGAGCGGCGCACTTGTGTGGCCGTAGACGGCGGCCGAGGAGGTGAACACGAAGCAGCGCACCCCGTAATGGATCGAGGCGTTGATGAGATTCACGCTGCCAATCAGGTTGTTCTCGTAGTTGAAGCGCTTGATGAAATGGCTCAACCCCTCGGCAGCGTAGGCGGCGAGGTGGAAGATGTATTCGAAATGGTGCTCGGCGAAGAGCCGGTCGAGGAGAGCGTTATCGAGGATGGATCCGTGGACGAAGGTGGTGCGCGCGTCCACGTTGCTGCGAAAGCCGCCGGAGAGATCGTCGAGCGCCACGACCTGGTGGCCGCGCGCCACCAGCTCGGTGACGAGGTGCGAGCCGATGAAACCCGCCGCTCCGGTGACGAGGGTGCTTGGCCTGGCTGGGCTATTGTTCGGAGCGAGCGGAGGCACGGGTGTCACTCCTCACCCATGATCGTCCTTGCGACGAGCCTCCGCTCGAGCGTGAACTTGCCCTGAGCCAGCTTCGGCAGCGCGCGCGCCAATGCCTCCCGCGAGCATCCGAGCTCCTCGCACCAGGCGTCCATCGGCACTTCGCCGCCCTGCGGATTCTCGGCCACCCACGCATTCCACAGCTCGCCGAGCCGCGCGAATTCCGGCTCCGCGCGATCGAGCCAGCAGCGCTCCTGCGGTCGAATCGGATTGTGGAAGCGCGTCCCGCGTAACGCCTCGGGCAGGAACTCCTGCCGGCGAGAGTAATCCTGGTGGCTGTAGAAGTACCCGCGGCCCCGGCCCGCTGCCCGGCTGACGGCAGTATGGGCGTCGCGCAGCGCCTCGGGCACCGGGTGATCTTCGGCCTCGAGTGCGGCGTCGATTGCCATTACGGTCGCGTTCGACTTGGGCGCGTTCGCCACGTAGATCACCGCCTGCGCGAGCGGAATCCTCGCCTCGGGCCACCCGATCCGCTCGACGGCACGACTAGCGGTCTCGGCGAGGATGAATGCCTGCGGGTCGGCGTTGCCGACGTCCTCGGCGGCGCAGACCATCAGCCTTCGGGCGATGAAGCGCGGGTCCTCGCCGCCGCGAATCATCCTCGAGAGGTAGTAGAGCGCGGCGTCGGCATCAGAGCCACGCAGGCTCTTCTGGAACGCCGAGGCGAGGTCGTAGTGGCCGTCAGCGCGGTCGAACATGACCCGGCCGCCGAGTGTGTCCTGCAGAGCCTGAAGATTGCGCTCCTTGGCGTCGAGCCCGAGCCAGGTCTCGAGCCCGGTGAGCGCCGAGCGCAGGTCGCCGCCTGCCCAGCGGCTGAGCCAGTCGAGCACCTCGGAAGGCTCAGGTTCCTGCGGCCGCTCGCGGCTCCAAGCCCGGCGAAGCACGACGAGCGTCTCCTCGGGCGAGATAGGCTCGAGCGCCAGGAGCTGGCAGCGGCTGCGGAGCGCGGGGTTGAGGTAGAAGGCCGGGTTCTCGGTCGTCGCTCCGACGAGGATCGCTTCGCCGCGCTCGAGGTAGGGCAGCAGGATGTCCTGCTGGGCTCGGTTGTAGCGGTGAATCTCGTCGAGGAAGACGACCGGCGGGTTGGTGCGGAAGAGCGGTCGCTCGTGGCTCTCCTGGAGGAACTTCTTGAGCTCGGCGGCCGATCCGGTCACGCCGGAGAACTCCAGGAACGGATGCTTGGTCATCTGCGCGAGGATGCGCGCGAGCGTGGTCTTGCCCGTCCCCGGCGGCCCCCAGAAGACGAGCGAGGGCAGTCTTCCCCCGGCGAGCAGCTTGCGCAGCACGCCCCGCTCGCCGAGCAGCCGCTTCTGGCCCGCGACCTCTTCGAGGGTCTTGGGGCGCATGCGTTCGGCCAATGGGACGGTGCTCGTGGTGCTCATCGCTCTTCTCCTGCCCGGTATTGCGAGCCCCACCTACCACGATTACCGGTGGTAGCGGTCGAGTCGTCGGCCGCGCTCCGGCTCACCGAGCAGGTGCCGCGCCAAGTCAGGGGCTCTCTTCGTCGGGCTCTCCCTGCAATCACAACAAGCCGGGCCGGCGGGTTCCTTGAATTCGCAAGCGCCTGCTCGATTCCGCGACGGGCGGCATTGCCACATGCGCCCGTACCGGCCTGCGACCGATCGCCTGGATTCCGGGCAATGCTCGAGCCGAACGCGCCGAAGGGACTCGGGATGACGAGCGCGGCCAGGTTGCTTGGACACGGTGGATGGAGCTCAGGAAGCGCTCAGGCGAGATGGCCGCGTGGCGGCCGCGGCTGCGACTCGAAGAGAAGCGCGCCGATGCGGTCGAGCAGCCTTTGTGAGCGAGCTCGCACGTCGAGCGCCTCGAGCAGCGCTTGCAGCTCGGCCGGCTTGTCCACGACGGCGAGGGCGATGGCATCGCAAAGCGGTCCGGGTTCGAGTGGGCTGTCGGAGGCCGAAGCGAGCGCCTCTCTTCTCTCCTCCGGAAGAAGCGCCCAGAGAGGCGCGAGCGCAGCGCGCAGGGTCGCAAGCTGTTCCGAGGATTCGCACTGAGTCTCGTCGGCGAGCTCGGCACGCACTTCGCGAAATGGCGCGGCCCGAGGGTGTTCGCCGAGAATCCGGATTCGCGCCACGCCGCGCACGAGGATCTCGAGCCAGCCTCGGTCGTCCCCGCCGACGTCCTCGATGAACCCCAGGCACGCGATCGGGCGAAGACGGGCCCGCTGTTCGCGGCCGCGCGCGCGGCTTCGCTCCGGCATCGCGATGGCGAGCATGCGGTCGCCTCGCAGTGCTTCTTCGACCAGCGCGCGGTAGCGGGGTTCGAAGACCGCGAGCGGCAATGCGCCTCCGGGCAGGAGGACGGCGTCGGGCAAGGGGAAGACCTTGAGGCGGTCGAGGGCGGTCAGGAGTGTGACGAGGTCGAGCACAGCCTTGGATAACGCCCGGCGCACGCGCGCGCACTCCGAGCTGCGAGCGGGGGAGGACGGGCAGAGATTGGGAGAAGGATCCCGACGTGCCGTCGCCCGGCTCACCGCGCAGCAAACGGCGAGCGTTGGGGTAGATTGCTTGGCCGTCTCTTCGCTCTGGGAGAATCGATGCGTGCGCTTTCCTGTCGGGCCTTCTTCTTGGCCGTCGCTTTCGCCTTCGCCTGTGGGGCCCAGGAGTCCGGCGACAGGCTCGACGTGCCTCCAGAGGACGAGCCGATTCTCCTCGCTCTCGGCGAGCAGAGGACCATCAAGTTTCCCGGAATGAGCCATGCCGCGGTCGGCGACCCGTCGATCGTCGATCTCGATGAGTTCCTCGACTCCGAGCAGTGCGGCTGACTGGAGTCGGCGTAGGCTCAACGACGATGCTCGTCTGGAACAAGGACGGCAGTGACCGGCTGGCCTATCTCATCACGGTCTCGGCCGATGTCGGCGACGGCGCCAAGTAGAGTGGCAGCGAATTGCGGCGAAGAGCGCCAGAGCTCCTGGAGGGAATTCGCCGCGACTCTTGCTTGATTCCTCGACGGGCGCATTGCCAGGCGCCCTTACCAGCCGGCAGGCCTGTGTTCGTCACCGTGCTTGCCCCCGGAATCGCCGCGTGAGGTCAAAGCGGCCGCGCGCGCCTCGGCGCGCTCGAGCACGCGGAGCATGTTCTCTCCCATCTGCTCGAGGACCTCGACCGGCACGCCTTCGTCGGCGAGCGACTGCAGCAGGCCTGGGAAGTCCCCGACGCTCCTGATCCCGGTCGAGGCGAAGCCGGGGCCACCGCCGCACGGCGCTGGGCGCGGGGAGAAGCTGTTGAAGTCGCTGCCGATGGCCACGTGCTTGGGACCGGCGACCTCGAGCAGATGCCGGAAATGCGCTTGGAATGCCCGGCACTCGTCCAGGCCCTCGGCGGTCAGGAGCGTGCTCAGCGTAATGATCCCGATGAGCCCGCCGCGCGCGACTACCTTGCGGATCGTCTCGTCGGACACGTTGAGCTCGGAGGGATGAATGGCGCGCATGCCGGTGTGGGTGAAGAGCACCGGCACGTCGAGGTTCTCGGTCGCCGCGAGCACGTCCCGGACGGCCACGTCGGACGAATGCTCGAGGTCGATGAGGATTCCCAACTCGGCCATTCGGCGAACGACCTTCACTCCGAACGGTGAAAGGCCCACCGGATTGCGCCGATATCCGTCTGGCGTGGGCTCTCCCGGCGTCAAGAAGTTGGGGGCTTCGAAGCGCCAGAGGGTGGACGCAGCCGCGCCGGCGAGGTGGTTGTTCACGAAGTGGGTGAGGGTAATGATCCGGACACCGGCGCGGTGGAGCGTTTCGAGATCCTCGAGCCGCTCGATGGCGTCGGCTCCTTCGACGCCAAGAACCACGGCGGTCCTCTTCGAGCGGGCAATCGCGCGCGCCTCCTGCGCCGTGCGCACGATGGCCATGCGGTGGCCGTGCCGTTCGCAGAACTCGCCCGCCTTGCGAAGCTGACAGAGGACTTCGCCGAGCTTCCCGTCCTTGCCTTTGGCACAGGCTGGCCAGACGTCCGGCGCATATGCGAAGGCGAAGAGGAGGTTCACTGCGCCGCGCCGCAGCCCGGCGAAGGTGACCTGGGTGGTCATGACGTCGAGATGGCCCCAAGGCTCTCTCGAGCTGGAGGGAAGACCGCGGAAGAAGGGCCGGGCGCCGAACTCCATGAAGGGATGCGTGTGCAGGTCCCCGAAGAGCTGAGGCACGCCTGCTGCGAGAGCGTCGCCGCGAGTAAAGACGCCGTCCGCGTCGCCCTTTTCATCCATGGCCCGCAGCGCCGCAAACAGATCGGGAGCGCGGGCTTCGAGCTCTGCATCGAGCGGCTGCCAGAACGGAAGCGTACCGGGCTCGGGAACAGCTTTGACCGGCGGCGGGATGGGGACTTGGGGCTGGGGCGCGGAGCAACCCGCCGAAGCGAACAGGAGGAGCAGCCCGGCGAGCGCCGGCCACATCGAGCGGAACGATGGGTTCCTCAGGCGGCACACGACGACTTCGGTGGACGAAACGAGAGGCACGAGCGGCAGCCGCTGTTCTGGCATTTCGGATGCCGAGAGGGCGCGCTGTCATCAGACGGGCGCCCGTCGAGAGAACGCCCGCCCGGGACTACGTCGATCACTTCCTTTTCTTCTTGGACGTGCGCGGCGCAGTTGAAGCCTTCTCCGCAGGCCACTTGATCTCAAACTCGAGCTCGGTCTCGCCATCGACCGTCTCGAGCTCCTCTTCGAGAACGATCTCGTCCGGCACGCAGACGACCTGCCCGCCAATGCGAACGGGCTTGCCCGCGGCAATACGCAACGCAGTCTCTTGCAGGCGACGGGCGAGTGCCCAGCGGCTGATGGTGCGCTTCTTCGGCATCTCTTGCTCCTGAGAAAAGGGTGGCGCGAAGAGGATCGTCCCAAGCGTCCGCGCCGGCAAGCGGTTGTGCGCTGGCTACCAGGCATAGAGCGCGCGCCTTTTCCCTGCGTCGTGACTCCCCGGTGTAGAGCGACACTGATATTGCCCCCCTTGCGACAGCAAGACTGCCCCCCTCCGGGCCCGAAGACAGGAGGCCGTTGGATGGAGCGAGAGGTGGGAGTAGTGGCACCCCGGAGTCAGGAGGTGCCA
>JBMNNX010000503.1:0-2606 GCA_050942745.1 Myxococcales bacterium | reverse complement strand
CCCGCCCCCGCGGCCCGCCGCTCCATCGGGCGGCTTCGGCAAAGGCCCTCGGCGCGAGGGCACCGAGGGCGGATTCTAGGGTCCGCGGCGCGAAGGTCCAGCGGGCGGCTTCGGCAAAGGCCCTCGGCGCGAGAGCACCGAGGGCGGATCCAAGGGTGCGCGGCGCGAAGGTCCAGGGGGCGGCTTCGGCAAAGGCCCTCAGCGCGAGGGCATCGAGGGTGGATTCAAGGGTCCGCGGCGCGAACGCCCTGCCGGCGGCTTCGGCAAACGGCCGAGGCGCGCTGGCGGCCCCGGCGGTCGGAAGGCCCCGCGTGGCGCGGGAGGCGGTCGCGGAGCGCGATGAGTGCCTGACGCGATGCCTCGTCGGCTGGCGCTAGCGTGAGGCGCGGCGCGCCTGCGACTGACCGCTTTGAGATGAAGGCGCTTTCGCGGGCGTGTCGCCCAAACGGCCCTGCGCCCGCCGCCAAAGCAGCTTCCTCGATTGGCTGGACCCGTTTCGGGCCCTCTCGCGCCGACCGCGCGAGAGGGGCTCGAGCATGGGCCCGCGATTGGCCCGACCAGGGTTGCGCGACTGGCTCGACCATGGTCTGCGATCGCGTACGCCTCGCCTGCGCCCGGCGATTTCCTCCCTCCCGGTCGCTCATCTCACGTGCCCAACCGCAAATCCCTCCGTTCGGGAACGCGATTCCGTCTGCTGTGGCTCGCGATCGGTGAGCTGCCGGCAACCCTCTCCCTCAGCGCCGGCAGCCGACCAACGCGCGGGGCGGTGAGCCAGAGCCCGCTTCCGCGCGACAGGCCGGCTCGACGGGGGCGTCAACCGCCGTGACCGTTCGGCTTGAAGGGCGCTGCCGACTCCGAGCCGTACTGGTTGAGCGCCTTGGCCGCCCGGCTCATCAGGAAGGCGAGCCGTGACGGGGGCAATGTGGCAGCGAGCTCCATGCCGCGCGAAGCCACGGTCTTGCCGCCTTCGGCTTCCGGCAGAGCCCGGTTGGCGGCCGCGAGCAGCGCCATCGTCGCCGACGGGAACAGGTCGTGGAACAGCCGCAGCGCCTTCGCCTGCCAGCTCAGGATGAGCTCCGACTCGCCCCGTCGCGCGGCGAGCACGATGCGCCGGGCGGCTCTCTCGGCGTTCATCGACGTGAGCGGCAAGCCGTCGCCGAGGGCAAACCACGAGTACTCCCTCCGGCGCCGCCCCTTGAAGAGCGCGTTGACCGGCGAGCCGGTGCGCATCAGCCCGGGCACGACGGTGGAGACGAGGATGCCGTCGCGGCGCACCTCCGCGCTCAAGCCTTCGGAGAAGCCGACCAGGGCGAACTTCGCCGCGTCATAGGGCAGCAGGTGGGGAACGGCGACCTTGCCGCCAATCGAGGTGATGTTGACGATGCGCCCGGTGCCCCGGGCCCGCATCTGCGGGAGCACCGCGAGCGTCGCGTAAACCGCGCCCAGGAAGTCGGCCTCGATGGCGTCGCGGAAGTCCTGCGGGCTCATGGCCGCGAGCGGGCCGACCTGCATGATCCCCGCGTTGTTGACCAGGATGTCGATGCCGCCGAAGTGCAAGGTCGCCTGCTCGATGAGGTCTTCGACCTGTTTCTGGTCGGTGACATCGCAGACGAGCGCGAGGACGTCGATGCCGCGAGCGGTCAGGTCGCGCTGGGCGTTGTCGAGCTCGACCGCGTCTCGGGCGCAGATCACCACCTTGCAACCCTGAGCGCCGAGCTCCCGGGCCAGCAGCAGCCCCAGTCCTCGCGAGCCGCCCGTCACCAGCGCGACGAGGCCGGAGATGCTCGGCGCAAATACGCGCTGCAGGACGCGCCAGCCGACGTACGCCGCTCCCGCTCCCAACGCCACCCTGTAACCCAATGACGCCCTGCTTCGCCGCATTGCCGTCCCCCCGCCGGCGGGCGCGCCTGGCCCGTACTCGTCCGGCTAGTCGAGAACTTAGGCGCGAGCACGGTGCCCAACGAGCCGCCCTCGAGGTCGACCGCGGGAATGGCGCACGCTCGGCGGACGGGCGAGCTCCGCGCGTGTCCCCAACAGCCCGGTCATCCAGCGACGGGACTCGTGAAGAGAGGGCGCGATTGAGGAGGGAGGGGCCGCCGTCTCGGCGGCCTGCGCGCGTGGCGACGGGATTGCGGCAGTGGGGATGGTGGAGCAACACCAGATCCGCCACTCGTCGTTCGGGCGACCGAAAACGACCTGTCGCCGCGACACCCGACGCGGGGCTGGATCTCCGCGGTCTATCCCTTCGGTCGTGGCGTCGCGAGCTGGGCCTCCTGAGCTACTGCCTTCGAGATTCATTGCGCGGCAGCACGATTCTGGAGCGCACGTCTTTGCGCCGGCCGTCGGGTCCGTCGAGCTTTCTGACGACGTGCTTGATTCCTCGACGGGCGCATTGCCATGCGCCCCTACCGGCCTGCGGCCGATCGTTTGCGTCCGGAAGAAGCCCCGGCCTGCGGCCGATCGTCTGCGTTTCGGACGAAGCTCGGCCTGCGGCCGATCGTTTGCGTTCCGGACGAAGCCCCGGCCTGCGGCCGATCGTCTGCGTTTCGGACGAAGCATGGCCTGCGGCCGATCGTTTGCGTTCCGGACGAAGCCCCGGCCTGCGG
>JBMNNX010000164.1:0-15318 GCA_050942745.1 Myxococcales bacterium | reverse complement strand
CGCCGTCGGCTCCCCGGAGAGCGCCGCCGAGCCCGTCGCCCCGAAGAAGTCGGGCGTGGGCCGCGCCGCGGCCGGAGCGGCGCCCAAAGGAGAACCGAAGGGATCGGACGACGATCCGCTCGACGCGCCAAAGATGTCCGAGAGACCGCCCGCGGTCGGCCGCGGGCCGGGCGACGGCGGAGGCGCGAAGAGCTCTGCGAGGTTGGCTCCGCCCGTGGCCGAGCGCGCGGCGGGCGCCGCGGCAGGCTTTGCGGCCGCCGCTGCGGCCGCTGGCTCGCTCGCCTCAGGGCGCTTGACGATCTGGACGCCCTTGCACTTCGGGCACTGGGCGCGCGCGCCCTTGGCCGGGATGCGCTTCTCGTCCACGGCGTACGCAGCGCCGCACTTCTCGCAGGTCACCCGCATGCGAGCACTCCCACGGGCTCAGAAGCCGGGTCCGGACAGACAGGCACGCTCATGGTTCGCTCCATCCCTTCTCCATCACGCCTTCCGCCTCACCGAACGAGCTGTCTGCCACAGGTTGATTCACAAGGACGGAAGTGTCGCATAGAGCGGCTCTTCCTCGAAGCGACGATTGCATCCGGCCGGCGGCAGGCAGGCGATTGCGCCGCCTGGCCCCGATACGCTCGCGACACGCGCCGGGCGCGGCCGGAGAGCCCGCCCGAGGCGACACCCGGCGACCCGACCGCGCCCCAATCCGCCTTTCCGTCAAAGCGGAAGGTGCGCCTCGTCACGGAGGCGCCGATGGTTACTGCGGCCGGCGAAGACACGGGCGGAGCGCCTCGCGGTGAGGAGCCGAAAACGAAGCGGCGTCCGAATAGCAGCCGCGTCGCGAGGGTGTCAAACCTTCCGAACGCGACCGAGAGACGACGTCGCGGGTGCTGTCCGGGAGAGCTCACAAGCCGCAGATCCCTTCGCCCCGCCTATCGCTCGCCCTTGGCGCGCGCGAAGTTTCCGATGACCAGCCAGGGCGCCTCGCGCTGGAAGATCCGCAGCATGTTGCGCACCCCGACCGGCTCTCCCCCAGCGCCCGTCTCGCGGGCGATCGCGAGGTACTGCTCGGCGTCGATGCACAAGGACCGGGTCTGCACCTGCTGGACCCGATGCTCGACGATCAGCTCGACGAGCTTCTCCAGCTCGCCGAGCCGGTCGGTCACGCCGGGCAGGACGAGGAGGTTCAGGGCGACGTAGGCGCCGGCGGCCCGGGCGGCGGCCAGCGAACGGCGCACGTCGGCCAGGCTGTAGCCGACCGGCGCGTAGTAGGCCGCGTACAGCTTCGGGTCCGCGGAGTTGAGGCTGACGCGCACCGCGTCGAGGCCGGCTCCCAGCATCTTCTCGAGCCCTTTGGTCAGGCTCGCGTTGGTGTTGACGTTGATCGAGCCGCGCGCGGTGCGCGCGCGCATGCGGGCGATCGCCTCGGCCAGCACCGGGGCGCGCGTCAAAGGCTCGCCCTCGCAGCCCTGGCCGAAGCTGACCATCACCCTGCCCTGCGCGGCCTCGAGGTGGCGGGCTCCGGCCTCGGCGAGCGCCTCGGCGGAAGGAGGCGCCTCAATGCGCTGCATCGACGACACTGGCCCGCCGGCGCGCCGCTCGCTGATGCAGCCCAGGCAGCGCGCATTGCAGGTCGGCGACGAGGGCAGCCCCGCCTCGTCGCGCCGATAGAAGAGGTTCTGGGCCGTGAAGCAGCGGTACTCGAGCGCGCACCGGCGCAGCTGCTGCACGACGGGGTTGCCCGGCAGCTCGGCGAGCCGCTCTTCGATGAGGCGAGGCAGCTCGGGCGTGTTGAAGCGGTCCGGGTCCCAGTGCGTGCGCCGGTCGGTGCGCAGCGCCCAGACGACAGGGCCCGACTCATCCCAGCCGGCCGCCGTGTAGGCCCACTGCGGCAGGACCGGCCCGTCGACCCGGACCTCGGCCGGCAGGAAGGTGCGCGTGTAGCCGGGGGGGAGCACGGCGGCGACCGCGTCCGGGCGCACGCGCTTGCGCCCGAGCTTCACCTCGTCGAGCACCTCGACCCGCCCGCTCTCGGGATCCAGGCCGACCGGGAGACGGCCGGGCAGGTGGACAAGCTTGCCGTGCGGCGGCAGCGCGATGGGCCGCTCCGACGTGGTGAGCAGGTCGTCGCCCGAGCGCACCACGGCCTCGAGCCTCGGATGCTCGAGCACCTTGCCGTCGGGGGTCGCGAAGAGAAGTCGGGGGGCCATCGATGGAAGCTCACCGCCCGCGAAGCCGCCGCGCGATGCGCGCGCCGGCCGGGCGAAAAGGGTCGAGCGAAACTGACCTCTAGGCTGCCACGTTAAAAACTCGACCTTCGGAAACCGGGCGCTAGAATACCGGGCGGACCTCAGAACGGGGAGCGATTTGGCTGATGATTTCAAAATCAGGCCCGCCCGCCGCTTTGACCGCGAAGGGGTCGCCGAGCTCCTGAGGGAAGCCGGCTACGCGGACGGGGCCGACACGAACACCATGTTCTGGGTGCTCAACCACCCTGAAATCGACGTGTTCGTCGCCGCCGACAGCCAGGAGCGGCCGGTCGGCTACGTGAGCCTCTCGCATCGGCCGCAGCTTCGGCTGCGCGGGCGCATCGTGACCATCGACGAGCTCGTGGTCGGCGAGGCGTGGCGCGACAGCGAGGTGGGCGACCGCCTCCTCGAGACGGCGGTCGAGCGGGCGAAGGCGCTGTCGGCCAAGCGCATCGAGGTTTCGGCGCTCGACGAGCGCTCGACCTTCCGAATCGACTTCTGGTCGAAGAACGGCTTCCAGGAGACCGACGGCAAGGTGCTGCGCTACTCGAAGACCGAGCGCTGATCCGCTGGGCCGGCCCGCGCGGGCGCGAAACCGGCCTGGCCGTCGGGCTTGCGGCCGTGCCACCGAGCGGGTCGCCGGCGCGCGGCGCCTGGCGGGCCTCGCGCTGCGCTCGCGCCCCGGCCTCTCGGCGGCCGGCCTACCCGGTCGCCCGAGCCCGAGCGGTGCGCTCCCAGGCCGCGCTCTGGCTGCCGCGCAGGAACCTCCAGAACCCCACCACGAGCGCGAGGTTCATGAACACGAAGAAGTAGGCGATGCTCGACAGGCGCTTCATCGCGCCGCGAAACACGCCCTTTCCGCCCGCCCAGGCGACCAGGTAGAAGGCGAGCTGCGCGCCGAAGAGCGCTTGGTAGAGCAGCCCGTCGGTCAACAGCGCCGCGTTGGCGAGCAGCGCGGTCGCCATCAGGAACGGGGCGCACCAGCGCACGACCTTGTGCGACCAGAAGGCGTAGGCGGCAAAGCCGTGCCTGGGCGACAGGAGCCCGGGCACCATGCGCAGGCTCTGGAAGTTGCCGGCCGAGATCCGGGCGCGCCGCGCGAACTCCCTGCCGTAGTCCTCGACCGTCTCCTCGTAGGCGACCGCGTCCGGCTCGTAGCGCACCTGCCAGCCGGCGTCGAGGAGCCGCAACGGGATGACGAGGTCGTCGACGATGGTGTCGGGCGGGAGCGGCTCGAAGAGCTGCCGGCGGATGGCGTAGAGCCCGCCGTTGGCGCCGAGCACGACGCCCTGGCGGCCTTCATAGAGCTTCAAGAGAGTCTCATAACGCCAGTAGAGGCCTTCCTCGTACTCCTGGCGCACGCGGTTGTAGAGCTTGAGGCGCCCGCAGACGGCGCCGACTTTGGGATCCTCGAAGTGGCGCACCAGCAGGCGGATGGCTTGCGGGTCGATCATCGTGTTCGCGTCGGTGAGCACGACGATCTCACCCTGGGCCGGCGGAATGCAGCGGTTGAGCACCGAGACCTTTCCGCCGCGCGCTGCCGCCGACAGCTTCACCCGCGGATCGGGGCAGGCGCGCACGTTCGCCTCGGTGCCGTCGGTCGAGCCGTCGCTGCCCACCAGCACCTCGAGCTTGTCGCTCGGATAGTCGAGGCCGAGGCTGTTTTGCAGCTTCTGGGCGATGCACTCCTCCTCGTTGTGCGCGGGCACGACCACGCTGACCGTGGGCACGAACGTCTGCTCCGACTGGCGCGACCCGGCGCCTTGCCATGCGCCCCTGCCGTGGGCGCCGCGCGCGAGGTAGCGCCAGGCCCGCTGCACTCCGCGCAGCCCGTCCCACGCGAACAGCGTGAGCGGGTACAGAAAGTAGGTGTGCAGGAGCAGCAGCACCGCGCCCCAGAACACAATCCCCATTCCCGGCGCCTCCTTGCCTGTATGCGATCAGCAAGAAGAAGGCCGCAAGGCAGGCTCCCCCACTCCCCCGCGGCTCTATGCTCGATCGCGTCGTGCGACGCGCGGCGCTGGGGCGCAATGGCGCCGCTGGCGGAAGGCCCGAAGCGGGCGCTCGTGCTCGGCAGCGAAGTCCTGACGGGGGAACCGAGAGCACGCCGCGTACCGCCAAAGCCGCGGCCTGCACGGCGCCCAGAGGTGGGAACGGGGTTTCTCACCCGCTGGAAACCGCAGACGCGGAAGGCGAACCCGACGCCCTGCCCGGACCGGTGCGCCCGGGGACCTCGCCGCGCTTCGCCCGATTCGCCGTCGGCTTGCCTGCTCTCCTGCCATGAGCGGAGCCTGCCGATCGACCGCCAGACCCCGGCGCGAGTGAGCTGCGCGCTACTTCTTCGAGTCCTCGACCGCGAGCTTCTTCGCGTTCTCCTCGGCGGCGACGACGTCCTCCTTGAGAGCCGCCGCGGCGGAGTGCGCCGGGTTGAGGACCAGCAGCTCGGTGAGCGCATCCTTCGCCTCGGCGTACTCGCGCGACGCCAGGTGAAGCCTCGCCTTGAGGAGATGGGCGCGGAGCACCTTCGGGTCTTTGCGCAGCGTCTCGCCGACGTACTGGATGCCCTTGTGGCGCATCTCGGGGCTCACCCGCGACTGCGCCTGTAGGGCCGCGACCGCCAGGTCGGCGAAGGCGCGCGGCTCGTCGAGGAGCACCTTCCGCTCGTCGAGCACCTCGCGATAGCGCTTCGCGAAGCTCTCGGCGCTCTCGTTGCCTTTGACAGCGTAGTAGATAGCCGAGGCTCGCAGCACGGCGCCCGCGTCGAGCTTGGTCCTGTCGACGAGCGCCCTCGACGCCTTGAGCAGCTCGCCCGCCTTCGTGTCGTACTCGCTCGCCTGCTCGACCAGCGGATCGTGCGCTTTCTTGATCTCGACGAGCTCGTCGCGCTTGGCGTTCGCGCGGGCGTGCCAATCGGGCGTCGCCTTCTTCTCCTTGATGCGCGCCATCTCCTTCTCGACCTGATTGGCCTTGAGCTTGATGCGGTTGATCTCCTCGCGCGCGTCCTGCATCAGCAGCAGGTAGGCGATCACCTGGTTCGCCTTGGCCGGCACGTAGTCCGGGGCCTTCGCCTCGATCTCCTTCCAGGCCTCGATGGCGGCGAGCAGGGATTTGGTGTCGTCCTTGCGCAGCAGCCCGAGCGCGGCGTCGTCGGCCGCGACGATGGCCGGATCGGGCATCGGGGTCTGCGACTTGAACCAGACAGCGACCCCGCCCGCTATCGCCGCGACGAGGACTATCCCGCCGAGGATCAGCGGCACTCTGCGCCTGCTCCTCTGCAGGGCGACCTGCAGCTCCATCGTCTGCGAACCGACCGGTCCCATCGGCAAGGGAGCGGGCCGCTCCGCCGTCGTCCGCGGGCGGGGCGAGGCGGACTGCGTGCCGAAGGCGGGCGTCTGCGCGACGTCGGCGGCCTGTGGCTGCCCCATCCACGAAGGCGTTGGCAGCGGAGCGGGCGCGCTTCCCGCGACCTCGGGCAGCGCGCCCGGGATGGTCGTCGCGTCGGAGGCGGCGGGCGCCGGGTCGGCGATCTTCGGCATCTCCAGCGACGAACGAGGGGCACGCGGAGCAGCCGCCTCGCCGCTCTGTCCCGCCGGGCTCGCCTGCCACGAGGGCACAGGCTGCGAGGGTTGAGCCGCCGGCCCCGGCGCGCTCGTGCCGAACAGGAGCGTCTTGTCTACCGCGGCCTGCTGCACGGAGCTCGCGGCGACAAAGGGGCTCATGCCGAACGGGATAGTCGCGTTGGGATCGGACGCGGCGAGGTCCGGAGCCTCGGAGGCGAGCGTCCCGGGCGCGCTGGCCGCCGGCGCCCCGAACATGGGCGTCGGCCGCGCCTGGCCAGGAGCGAGGCTCGCGTCGCCCCCATCCGCCGACTTTGGAAAGGACTTGACGGAAGCCGCAGGGTCGGGCGCGCGCGCGCCCGCTTCAGGATCGGCCGCGGGCGCCGAACCGAAAGTTGGCCGAGGCGTGGACGGCAGGGAGCCGAACATCGGAGTCGGCGCGGGCGCCACCGCCTGCGATGGACTCGGGGCCGACACCGCGCCGAAGGTCTGCGTCTGGCCGACCGCGCCCGAGGGCGACGCGGGAGCCTGGCCCAGCGCGCCGAACACTTGCGTCGAGCGAACCGACGGGCTCGAGCCCGCCTGCGCAGTCGACGGAGCCGCGGGCGCGACGGCGCCGAACATCTGCGTCGCGTGGACCGGTTGGCTCGGAGCCGCCGCCGGCGGGGCAGCCGCCGCCGACGCCGCGAGCGCGCCGAACGCCAGGGTCGCCGAGGACGAAGCGGGAGCGGCCGCGGGCGCGCCGAACAACTGCGTCGAATGCGCGCTGCGATTCGGCTCGGGCTGAGGGGCCGGCGAGCCGTGCAGAGCGGGCGAGCCGAACGTCTGCGTCGGGAAAGAGGCCGCCCGGGCGGGCGCCGGCGCGCTCGGCGCTGGGACCGCACCGAACATCTGCGTCGAATGCGCCGACGGCTGTCCCGCAGGCGCGGGCGCAGCCGAGGCGGGCGCGGAGCCGAAGATCTGCGTCCCTGCGCGCGGCGCGAAGGCCTGGGCGGACGCCGGAGGTGCGGTCGGCTTCGGCGCCGGCGGCGCGGCCGGAGCGCCGGCCGGCGGCTTGGCGGTGAAGACCAGTCCGCAGCGCGTGCACTGGACCGGCGCCCCATTCGGTGGAATCAGCTTGTCGTCAAGGACGTAGACCGTCGCGCACCGCTCGCATGCAATCTGCACCTGAAGAACCCCTGACTGAGAGACGCCGCAATTTACACCGAACGCCGCGGCGCCGGAACCGACGACGGCGGCGATCGGAGGCCGGGGCGCGGGCGGTCGCGCTCAATCCGCCGGAGCCCCGGCGGCCGGGGTGCCCTTGCCCTGCGGCGCGAGCGCGGCGCGGATCGCCTCGAGCTTTGCCGGGCCTATCCCCGGCACCTCCAGCAAATCATCGACGGCGCGATAGCCGCCCAGGCGACGGCGCGTCTCGACGATGCGCCGGGCAAGAGTGGGGCCGACGCCGGGCAGTTGCTCGAGCTCGGAGGCGGTCAGCGCATCGAGATCGACCGCGAGGCCGAGCGCGCGGCGTGCCCCGAGCGGCAGCGGCCGGACGCGCGGCGGGCAGCCCTCGGCGAGAAGATCCCCGGGGCCGATCTCTGGCTCGGGGCACCGGCACGCGAGCGCACGCGCGCGCCCCTCCTCGCGCGCCCGCTCGAGGCTGACGACCCGGGCCTCGCCGGCGGACTCGACTCCGGCCACTTCCTCCGCGAGCCGGACCGGCGCGGGGCGGACGAGGTGGCGCGCCAGCGTCCACGCGACCACGACCGCGAGCAGCGCCGCGAGCGCCCTCGCCCTAGCTCCTCTGCGTCGCTCCTCCACCCTCCCTCCCCTTCGCTCGGATCGCTCGCCGCTCTGGGACGCTGGTGCTAGTCTGCCGCCCCTTTGGCGCAAGGAGGTCATCGTGACGGACACAGCGAGGCGACAGATCCTGATTAGTGGCGAGAACCTGACCATCGAGCAGGTGGACGAGGTCGCCCGCGGCTCGGCCGTGGCCGCGCTCGCGCCCGAGGCCGCGGCGCGCGTCGAGCGCGCCCGCCAGCTCGTCGACCGCGTCGCCGGCGGCGACAAGCCGGTCTACGGCATCAACACCGGGTTCGGCACGCTGGCCGAGGTGCGCATCGAGAAGTCGGACCTCAAGCGCCTGCAGCGCAACCTGATCCACTCCCACGCCGCGGGCGTCGGCGCCCCGCTGCCGCACCGCGAAGCCCGCGCGCTGATGCTGCTTCGGGCCAACGTGCTCGCCAAGGGTTACTCGGGCATCCGGCTGCAGAGCCTCAACCTGCTGCTCGAGATGCTTAACCGCGACATCGTCCCCGTCGTCCCCGAGCGCGGCTCGGTCGGCGCCTCGGGCGATCTCGCGCCGCTCGCCCACCTCGCGCTCGCGCTCATCGGCGACGGCGAGGTCTTCGTCGAGGGCGCACGCCAGCCGGCCCGCGCCGCGCTCGAACGCGCCGGGCTGAAGCCGCTTGACCTTGAGGCCAAGGAGGGGCTCGCGCTCGTCAACGGGACACAGGCCATCTGCGCGGTGGGCACCCTCGCGCAACTGAATGGCGAGAAGCTGTGCGACCTGGCCGACCTCGCGGGCGCGATGACGCTCGAGGGGCTGCTCGGCTCACACCGGCCCTTCAAGCCCGAGATCCACGACATCCGGCCGCACCAGGGCCAGCGCGCCGCCGCCGCGCACCTTCGCAAGCTGCTCGAGGGCAGCGAGCTGGTCGAGACGCACCGCGACTGCAAGAAGGTCCAGGACCCGTACTCGCTGCGCTGCATGCCCCAGGTCCACGGCGCCGCGCGCGACGGGCTGCGCTTCTCGCGCGAGCAGCTCACCGTCGAGATCAACTCGGCGACCGACAACCCGCTCGTCTTCGCCGACACCGAGGAGCTCGTCTCCGGCGGCAACTTCCACGGCCAGCCGGTCTCGCTCGCCCTCGACGTGCTCGCGATGAGCCTCACCCAGCTCGCGGCGATCAGCGAGCGGCGCATCGAGCAGCTCGTCAACCCGTCGCTATCTTGCCTGCCGCCGTTCCTCGCCAAGAAGAGCGGCCTCAACTCCGGCTTCATGATCGGCCAGGTGACCGCGGCCGCGCTCGTCGTCGAGAGCCGCATCCTCAGCCACCCGGCCTGCGTCGACAGCATCCCCTCCTCGGCCGGCCGCGAGGACCACGTCTCGATGGGGATGACCGCGGCGCTCAAGGCGCGCCAGGTCGTCGATCACGTCAAGACCGTGCTCGCCATCGAGCTGCTCGTCGCCGCGCAGGCGCTCGACTTCCGCAAGGAGCTCGGCAAGGCCGGCAAGGGCGTCCAGCAGGCCTGGGAGCTCATCCGCGAGACGGTGCCGTTCATGGAGGAAGATCGCGAGCTGCACCGCGACATCCAGGCGATCGTCGGGTTGATCGACTCCGGCAAGCTCGTCGAGATCGCCCGATAGCCGGACGCCTCCGCGGCCGCCGACTCGGGAGGACCGGGCCCGCGGCTAACGCAGCGCCCTGCTCCGGGCCAGGCGCGCCGCGCTGCGCGCCTGGCGAATCGGCTTGGGCCAGCGGCGCCCTGCGCACGAGGCGAGCACGATCTCGATGGCCGTCTGCGCCGAGGTGCGCCAGCCGGCGTGCGCGACCAGGGGCCGCGCGCCCGCGCGCGTGCGGATCCAGGCGGCGACGGGCTCGCCATCGATCATAAGGACGCTGCCAGAGCCCGCGTCCGCGGCGCTCGGCATCGGCCCGCTCGCTGCGAGCGGCCGGCGCGTCAGCCCCACCGTCGGCAGGCCGAGCACCGCGCCGAGGTGCACGGCGAGGCCGGCACGCCGGGGATGATCTCGCCCGGCCGCGGGGACGATGAGGACATCTGGAAGCCGCGGCAGCGCGCGGACGGCAGCCTCGAGCAGCGGCCCTTCGCGAAGCGCCATCAGCCCGGGCTCGTACTCGACGCTCACCTCTCCGGCCACGACCGCAGGGCCTACGTGCCCTGCCCCCACGAGCGCCGCGCCCGCCCACGCGCGCTCGCGGCCCGCCTCGGCAGGGGCGAAGCAGACGGAGCATCCGCCGATCGCGATCGGCCCGGCGGCAGGCCGCCAGGGCGGCTCCCGACGCCGCGCCAGCTCGGCCTGCCTTGCCTGCAATTCTTCGCGGGTGCGTGGCCACACAGCAGCACCTTCCCCGCCCGGCCGAGGGCGCCGAAGAGCCTGCCTGAACAGCGAATGCTCGAACCGTATCTGCGAGCAAAGGGAGTTGGCCATCGCCTGTCGCGGTCGGTCGCGGTCCCGTGCGCCCGGCCGCCGCGACGTGCGGAGAATGAACATCGCCAGAGTGTCAGATGCGCCCGCCGCGCCAAGCGCGTGGCGGGGCCGCCCCCGTGAGTCGCGCAGCTCGGGCGTCATGCGCGCCTCGGCTCCGACAGACACGACATCCCCGCAGCCGGCCAAGACATGTCCGGCCGCTTTTCGGAACCGGCGCCGTCCAGCATCCACAGGAATGATCCAAATGAGCGGGCGCTTCTCGCGAGCTTCCTCGCGGCCGCGGGCGCCATCGCGGTGGGCTCGGGCCAATACTCTCCGCGAAGGCGCGAAGCGAGTGAGCTAACCTTCGGCAATCTCCATGAGTTGGCAGGTTCCTCGCTCGCCGGCCCGGCGGCCGGCACCGCAGCCTGTCGCGACTTCGGGAGGTCTCCATGCCGCTCGCTCCTCTCGCCCTCGGCCTTTGCCTTGCGTCGGCGCCCGCATGCCCGGACACCGCGAAGCTCGTCTCGCTGCTCGAAGCGACCCGATGCGACGACGCGTTTCTGCTGCTCTCCGGGATCAAGGTGCCCGAAGCCGCCAATTGCGCGACGGAGGCCTCTGCCATCTTGCGCGCGGAGGCCGCCTGCCGCACCCAAGACGCGATGCTCGCGCTCGAGTTCTCAGCGCTCGCCGCGCGCCTGGCGCCGATTGACGACGAAGTACAGGTCGCCTACGCCGAGGCGCTCATCGGTCTCGACCAGCGCGAGGCGGCGGCTCAGGTCCTCGACCAGATCATGCGCTTGTACCCGGCCGACATGGCCCCGCGCGCCTGGCTGCTGCGCGGCAAGCTCGCCTCACAAGACCAGGACCACGCTCTCGTCGAGCGCGCGCTCTCGCCGCTTGCCAGCGACCCGGCCTACATGGCCGAGGTCGTTCCCCTACTGGTCAAGAGCCGCGCCGAGCTGGCGAAGAAGGCGGACGAAGAACGCAGGATCACGGACATTCTCGATGCCGTTCGTAAAACGATGCGCGACATGGCGGGGAGCTCGAAGGACGCGCCGGGCGACTCGGGCAAGCCTGGCGGGACGCCTCACGTGCCCGGCGCCGTGGTCGCGGAGTTTCCTGGCTCCGTGGGCAACGACGATGAGGTGCGCTTGAAGGTCACGGGCCTCGTCCGAGGCCGCCTCTACCAGTTTCGCGCCACGGGCACCTGTGCGCCGGTGATGAAGCAGACTCGCCAGGTCTGCGACGACGAAGGCAACTGCTACGGCTTCGGCATGTCGAAGAGCGTGAGCCTCTCCAGCATCGACTTCCGCGTCCAAATCGGCGACGAGCCGTCGCGCCCGCTCCTGGTCGGCGGCCAGGACCGTTCGGAGGAGAGCCGAGTGTCGTTCGTCGCCACCGGGACGGAGGTGAACGTGCGCGTCTATGACGACAGCTCGCTCTCCGCGAGCGAGAGCTGGGACTGCACGGTTACGAACTTCTCGGTGGTCGCCGAATAGTGGGTGGCTCTGCCCGACGCCACCTCGGGCGCCTTGCCGTGCGCCTCCCTGGCGCCCGGGCTCACCGTCCAGAACGGTCGCGGGCAGAGAGCGACAGGCGCCCGGACGAGCCGAGTTCGAACGAGGTTGTCCGCTCGGGTTGCGGCACGACCGGCGGACACGTAATCCCAGCGGCCCCAACTCCCGCGCGAACCGGATCACGCCCTCGAGCGAAAGCGCGAACGCTTGGATTCGGCCGGGGAAGGAGCCGAGCGCATGAACGAGAAGTCACGGATATTCAAGACCGCTTTCGCCACGGTCTATCCGCTGTACGTCCAGAAGGCAGAAAAGAAGGGGCGAACCAAGGAAGAGGTCGATACCGTCATCCGCTGGCTCACGGGCTACGACGAGCGCGGATTGGGCGCTCAAATCGAGAAGAAGGTGGACTTCGAGACCTTCTTCGCCGAGGCGCCGCAAATCAATCCCAACGCCAGCAGAATCACCGGGGTGGTCTGCGGCGTTCGCGTCGAGCAAGTCGAGGACCCTCTCATGCAGAAGATTCGCTGGCTCGACAAGCTGGTCGATGAGCTGGCCAAGGGCAAGCCGCTCGAAAAAATCCTGAGGCAGTGACGAGTCTGACCCGCCGCGTCAGGTGAGCGCACCGGCGCTCCAGGGCCGCCGGCACGAAGGCCGGCGATCCGTTCGCTTCGGCAGCGCGGAGGCCGGAGCTCGGAGCCGCCGGCACGAAGGCCGACGATCCGTTCTCCTCGGCCGCGCTGAAGCCGGCGCTCGGAGCCGCCGGCACGAAGGCCGGCGATCCGTTCTCCTCGGCCGCGCTGAAGCCGGCGCTCGGAGCCGCCGGCACGAAGGCCGGCGATCCGTTCTCCTCGGCAGCGCGGAGGCCGGAGCTCGAAGCCGCCGGCACGAAGGCCGGCGATCCGTTCTCCTCGGCCGCGCTCAAGCCGGCGCTCGGAGCCGCCGACACGAAGGCCGGCGATCCGTTCGCTTCGGCAGCGCGGAGGCTGGCGATCCGAGCTCTTCGGCAGACCGGCAGACGCCCGCTACCCAAGTCCGCGCCGCACGATGCGCCGCTGCCCTCGCCAGCGTGGCTCCGAAGCCCTCTCCCGCGTCCAGGCCGATTGCTGGATGGTTGGCCCAATCCGCGTATATTCGGACCGTTTCTGCGAGAGAGCGGAGTTTGGTCATGGCTTGTCGCTGTCCATCGTGCATCGCCGTGCTCGCGGGCCTCTTCGTGCTCGCGTGCTCGCCGAGCCCGGAGTTGCCGCCGCGGCGGCCCGACGCCGGGTCGGCGCGAACCGAAACCTGTGACAACGGCCGCGACGACGACGGAGACCTGAAGGTCGACTGCGACGACCCCGACTGCTTCGGCGCCGAGGAGTGCCTCGTCGACTACGAGATCTGCGACAACTTCATCGACGACGACGGCGACCGCGCTGTTGACTGCGCGGACCCCGACTGCGAGAGCTCGCTCAATTGCTCGGAACACTGCAACAACGGCTACGACGACGACAACGACGACCTCGTTGATTGCGCCGACCCCGATTGCGAGGGCAATCTCGCCTGCGAGGAAAGGGAGATCTGCGGCAACGGGCTCGACGACGACGGCGATCAGCGCACCGACTGCGCCGACGCCGACTGCCAGGACTTCCCAGGCTGCATTCCGGACGAGGTCTGCGACAACGGCCAGGACGACGACCGCGACGGCGCCATCGACTGCCTCGACTCCGACTGCGCGGGCCACTCGGCCTGCCCGCAGTCCGAGATCTGCGGCAACGGCCTCGACGACGACGGGGACAGCAAGATCGACTGCCTCGATCTCGACTGCATCGACAACCCGGTCTGCCCGAAGGAGGGCAACTGCACCGACGGGATCGACGAGGACGGCGACGGCTTCACCGACTGCCGCGATCCGGACTGCTCGGGCCAGCCCGCCTGCGGCAGCGAGTCGAACTGCGCCGACCGCGTGGACAACGACGCCGACGGGATGGCCGACTGCACCGATCCCGACTGCGCGGGGATGAGCTGCGGGCCCGGCTGCCAGTGCACGGGCGGAAACAGGAAGGAGACCGTCTGCAGCGACGGGCAGGACAACGACGGCGACGGCCAGAGCGACTGCCGGGACGCCGACTGCACCAGCGCGAGCTGCGGAGCCGGCTGCACCTGCGCCGGGGGCGAAAAGCGCGAGAGCGCCTGCGCCGACGGCCAGGACAACGACGGCGACGGCGCGGGCGACTGCCTGGACTCGGACTGCGCGAGCGCGCCGGGCTGCCAGCAGGAGGTCGCCTGCGCCGACAGCCAGGACAACGACGGCGATAGGCTCGCCGACTGCGCGGATCCGGACTGCGACCGGCAGAGCTGCGGCTCGGGCTGCATCTGCTCCGGGGGCAGGAAGTCCGAGACCGCCTGTGCCGATTCGTCCGACAACGACGGCGACAACCAGGCCGATTGCCGCGACTCGGACTGCGACGGCGATCCTTGCGGGACCGGCTGCATCTGCGCCGGGGGCCAGGCGACCGAGACGAGCTGCGGCGACTCCTCGGACAACGACCGCGACGGCCAGATCGACTGTGCCGACTCGGACTGCTCGGGCCAGAGCTGCGGTAGCGGCTGCACCTGCGCCGGGGGAAGGAAGACCGAGACCGGCTGCGCCGACTCGACCGACAACGACCAGGACGGCGCGGTCGACTGTGCCGACTCCGACTGCAGCGCGGCCCCGTCCTGCCAAAGCTCCGGCGAAAACTGCACCGACCTCGCCGACAACGACGGCGACCGGGCCATCGACTGCAACGACAGCGACTGCGCCTCGAGCGCGGCCTGCCGCAACCTCGACAACGGCAAGCCCTGCGCGGCCGACTTCATGTGCAAGGGCGGGCGCTGCTGGACCGAGAGCGCGACCGGCTCGCCCAACGGCCAGTGCACTTCGCCTTGCACGACCCCAGGCACGCTATGTAGCGCAGCGAGCGGCGGCGGGGTCTGCGTCTCGCACGGGAGCCAGAACTGGTGCCGCCAGTCCTGCACCTGCAACAGCCCTGGCTGCACGAACAACGGCGGCTGCCGGCCCGGCTACGCCTGCATGGACAGCTACGACGGGCCCTTCTGCGTCACCCAGTGCGCGGCCAACAGCCAATGCGCCACTTCGGACTGCAACCTCTGGTCGAACATCTGCGACGTCGCAGACTACGGGCTCGCCAAGACGGGCGAGCCGTGTACGTCGAACGAGCAGTGTGAGAGCGGCTACTGCTTCACCGAGCCCGGCAACGAGTTCCCCGACGGCTACTGCTTCGGCTTCTGCAACGTGAACGACTTGGTCTGCGGCGGCGATGGGGTCTGCTACGTGCCGCAGGGAAACACCGACGCGCTCGGCTACTGCTACGACGGCTGCGCCTCGACCTGGGAATGCCGCATCGATTACGACTGCTTCTCGATCTCGACCGGCGACTTGTGCTTCCCCGACTGTTCCTTCGCCGGCTCGTCCTGCTGGCTGGATAGCGACTGCTGCTCGGGAAGCTGTGGCTTCAACGACAAGTGCTGCCTGCCGTCGGGTTGGAGTTGCACCACGGATAGCGAGTGCTGCAGCAACCTGTGCCGGTCGTCGACTCTCACCTGCTACTGAGGCGCTTGCCAACGTTTGCGTCCGCAGCGAATCGAGGGCCCGGACTCGCAACCGAGTCCGCGTGGACGGCGGCCGAGGGAGGGTAAGTCCTCGCCCGTCCCCGTCGTGACGGACTTAGAGAGTCGTGCGAAGCCTGAAACGCTGGGAGGAGACTGCGCGAGCGCTCGGGCCTATTGGCTGGCTGCCGAGGCGGCGAGCTCGTGGGGCA
>JBMNNX010000163.1:0-15333 GCA_050942745.1 Myxococcales bacterium | reverse complement strand
GCGGCAGATATTGCGGACCCCGCTCTCCGAAACGCCGAGGCGTTGAGCAATGAATGTGGGGCCATAGCCTTGCTTCGTCAGAAGCATGACCTGCTTGACTGGGGCTCAAGTCGCCGGAGGGCACGGGTTCGCACGAGCACGCCGGCTCGGGGAACGGCCTGATCGCGCGGGAAGCGGCTCGGGCGTTCGCGCTGCTCCTGAACAGTCGTGAGCGCGGAACGCGCTGCGGGATAGGGGGCCCTCGCTCCGCGGATCAAGGATGGCGCCTCCAGGCTTGGGAAGGCGGAGGGCCAGACCATGGTGGACGAGGCGGCCGCGGCCATCCTCGCGGGCGGCGACGGGACGCGGCTCGGCGGAGCGCGCAAGGCGCTGCTCGAGCTCGAGGGCCGTCCGTTCATCGCCCGTCAGCTCGAGGTGCTTCGGGCGCTGTTCGCCGAGGTCTTCGTCGTCGCCAACGACCCGGCGCCGTTCGCGCCCTTCGGCGTGCCGGTCGTCGCCGATCTCCTCGTCGGCAAGGGCGCGCCCGGCGCCGTCTACACCGCCGTGATCTCGGCCCGCGCGCCCTGGGTGTTCTGCGTCGGCTGCGACATGCCGTTCCTGGAGCGCGAGGCCATCGAGCTGCTCGCGGCGCGGCGGCGCGGCGAGGCGGCGGCAGTCGCGCCGTTTCGGCGAGGGCGGCCCGAGCCTCTCTTCACCTTCTATTCGAGGCGCTGTGCCGAGCCGTTCGGCCGGCTGCTTCGCGCCGGTGAGCCGTCGCTCATCGGCCTGCTCTCCCAGGTCGAGGTCGAGCAGGTCGGCGAAGCCGAGCTCGGCGCACACCGCTCACGCCTGTTCGAGAACGTCAACACGCCCGAGGATCTCGCCCGCCTGCTCGCCGGGCGGCTCTCGAAACCCGAAGGTCAGTAGTACGCCAGCCCCGCGGCGACCGAGAGCACGTCGCGGCCGGCGCCGGCGAAGAAGCGGTCGTAGCGCAGCGAGACGAGCACGTAGCCCGGCGCGCAGCAGGCCCCGGCGTGCACCAGCAGCTCGGCGCCCACCGAGGCACGCGCGCCGTCCGGGCCTCTCAGCTCGACGGTCGAGCCGACACCCGCCCCGAGCCCGAGGAGTCGATAGGGCCGATGCCAGACGTACCGCAGCCCCGGCCGCACGAAGACGGTCAGCGGCGCCGAGAGCGCGAGGCCCGGCTCGATCAGCGTGCGCAGCGGGCGATGCTCGTAGACGAGACCGCCGCACGCCTTCGTCCTGCGCGATTTCCCGGTCGTCGGCCCGAAGGCAAAGCCCGCCGGCCACGAGAGCTGTAGCTGCGCCCCGTGGGACGGCCCGGCCCGCGCGCCGATGCTCGGCAGGACGATCGCTGCAGCGCCGACCACCAAGTCCCTCGCGATGTCGTTCAGGCCGTTGCCGATTCCGGAGATCGTGTCGTCGATGCCGGTGCAGAAGGGATCGTCGCTCTCCCACGGCGTCTTCCCGAACGCTGGCCCCCCCGTAGCCAGTCCGCCCGGGCTCAGTTCGTCGCCCGGCGAAGCCTGGCTCGCGTCGGCCGGCTCGGTCTTATCCGCGGCAAGAGCGCGCGGGACTGCGGCGAGCGTTGCGAGCAGCGTGACGGCAGCGAGGGAGCGCACGAGGACCTCCGGCGAAAGCGAACGGCCCCGATTATCCCTCGCGTGTCAGCGTTCGCCGCAGAACCCTGCGTTGTCGACGTCGATGGAGGCGCCCTCGTCGCAGCGCGCGAAGGCCGGGCCGGCCGCGTTGCCGCGCAAATTTGCGCCGACCGCGCGGACGCTGCTGCCTTCGACGGCGACCAGGCCGGACATGGAGCTGCCGCTGACGTGCGGGCCGATGAGCCTCACCTCGCCCTTGGCCTGGGCGACGACGCCCGACAGGCCGTTTCCGTGAGCCTCGAGCCCCAGCGCCTCGATCTTGTTGCCGCCGTGCGCGGTGAGCCCGGTCCCTTCGTTCCTCTCCAAGAACGGCGACTCCAGCCGGAGCCGCTCGGGCCAGAGCGCGAAGATGCCGTCGCCGAAGTCGCCGTCGCGGTCGCGGTCGCGGCGCGCGCCGCGGACCAGCGTGCCGCGGATCGTCGCCTTCGCGGCCCGCACGGTCATGCCGGTCGATCCCGGATCGATGACCAGGCCCTCCTCGACGAGCGCCTCGCCGCCGAGGATCTCGATGCCCGCGCCGCGC
Organism: Myxococcales bacterium; assembly: GCA_050942745.1. GTDB lineage: Bacteria > Myxococcota > Myxococcia > Myxococcales > UBA5297 > UBA10939. The sequence continues at coordinate 13,149 of JBMNNX010000163.1, read as the reverse complement.
GCCGGCGTGAGGTGGATGTGATGGCGCGCCTCGAGCCGCGCCGAGACCGAGGCGATGCCGCTCAACTGGCAGAACGCCGTGGTCACGTCCTCGGCGACGAGGTGCGAGCCCTTGTTGGCGACCAGGCACTGCTCGAAGCGCGAGACGACGGTGTCGCGCACCTCGAGCCGCGCCCGCTCGCCCGCGACGAGGCCAGCGCCGCGTCCGGCGGTGAGGAACGAGGTGCGCACGCGGCCCTGGCACCCTTCGCGGCACGCCACCCCGACGACCGCGCCCTCGATGACGCTGCGCTCGACGTGGAGCGCGCCGCCGAGCGCCCGGACGCCGAAGCGAAACGGGCCCTCGAGCGTGCTGTCGCGAACCACCGCCTCCGCGCCCTCGGTCAGCTCGATACCGACGAGATCTCGTGCGCCGCCCTCGGTCGAGAGCGAGCAGCCGGTCAGCTCGGCCCGCGCGCCCTCGACGGCGACCGCACGCCGGCTCTGACCCGAGAAGCCGACGCCGCGGAGCGCGCAGGGGGCCGCGGCGCGCAGGCCGATGGCGGCGCCGCGCACGCTCAGGCCTTCGATCGTCGTTCGGGCGCGCGCCTCGATGGCGAACTCGGCCCCGTCGGCGGGCGCGATGATCGCCGCGCGCGTTCCCCGCAGAGTCACCTCGCGCTCGACGCGCAGCGCCTCGCGGTAGATGCCCGGGCGCAGCTCGAGGGTGTCCCCGTCGCGGGCCGCTTCGAGCGCGGCGCCGATGTTGGGGAAGGGCCGCTCGTCGCTGCCGTCCGCGCCGGCCGCCTCGGCGTTGGCGCGGATGGCGAGCGTGCGTGAGCCGGCGGTCTCGCCGATCGAGCCCCTGCCGCACCGCGCCGCGGCGCAGCCGCACAGGCTGGCGAGCGCCAGGAGGACCAGGCCGGGGCGCTTCACGGCTGCTCGGGCCCGGGAAGCGCGAGTGGCGGTCCGCGCTGGACCGGATCGCGAAGCTCGCCGGTGCCCCAGCGGCGCTCCATCTCGTCGAACGACAGGCCGAGCTCGCGCGAGGCGAACATCAGCAGGTCGTTGCCGTGCACGAAGAAGATCTCGTCGCCGAAGAACAGGGAGACGAAGAGCCCGGGCACGGTCGGCGGCCGCATGCCGAGCGAATCGAGGTGGTAGATGAGGCGCGGGAGGACCTCCTGCTCCAACCAGGCGAGTGTGGCGTCGGGCGGGACCACCAGCTCGTAGCTGCGCACCGTTGCGGCGCCGTTCGCCTCGACTCTCTCGCGAGTCGCCTGGATGCGCGCGTTCGCTTCTTGCGCCGGGGCGCGGTCGAAGGCGAGGTCGAGCAGGGAGCGAAGGTCTTCGTTCATTGAGCCAGCCTCTTCGAAAGCCTAATCACCTGCCGGGTTTGGGCCATGCGCGATAAGCCCGAGCCTCCGAGGGCCGATCACCTCGAGCGTAGCCTCCCGCGGGACCCGGGAGGCGAAGTCGAGCAACTGTGTGGCTGAGCAAGAGCCGCCACCCCCCCCCCGGTCTCTCGCTCCTAACTAACAGCTCCCCCTGTTAGTTCAAGGCCACAGCCGGCCAACGGGCCGGTCTCTCGCTCAGGGCGAACGGGTGGGTGTCGTGCTGAGCGGTCATCGCTCGAGGGATTCTTCGACACACTGTCAGTCGCCGTCGCCGATGTTGTCGGTCTCGTAGCGGCGGAATGCCGGCTCGGAGAGCACGGTGAGGGGATCGATGTGCTCGCCGTCTTTGATGACCTCGAAGTGCAAGTGCGGACCGGTACTGCGCCCAGTGTTGCCTGCGAGGCCCACCGGTCCGGCCGCTGGGACCTGCATGCCCGCCTCGACCAGCAGCAGCGACAGGTGGCTGTAGCGAGTGACCAGCCCTCCGTCGTGCAGAATCTCGACGTGCAGGCCGTGGCCACCGAGGCGGCCGGCGAACGCTACGACGCCCGGCGCCGCGGCCTGGATGAGCTGGCCGACCTTGGCCCTAAGGTCTACGCCGCGGTGGAAGCGGTCGTCTCCCTCGAAAGGATCGGTGCGCATCCCGAAGAGCGAAGTGATGACCACCGGGTCGATGGGCCAGCTGAGCATCGTCGGCTTGGGCCGCGCCGGCTGGGCGAGCTTGCGCACCTGTGACAGGCGCAGGTCGAGCCCCATCGCGCGAGCGCGGACGGCGGCGGTGAGCGAAGAGGGGAAGAGCCCATAGTGCTCCCGGTCGAGATCGAGCTCCGCGTCGAGGGCGACGCGGGCGCGGATCACGTCGAGCGGCACCGTCCGGCTGGCGGGCTGGCGCAGGAAGCGATCGATTTCGGCGAGGAACCCGGTCCAGCGGCTCCGGGTCTCTTCGCTCATCTCGCTGCCCTTGGGGACGCGGGCGCGCGCCGAGCGCTGCTCGAGTGAGAAGCGGATGAGCGAAGCGTCGATGCGCACCTGCTCGACCGGCGGGCCCTCGATGGTTTCGGGCGCGCGCAGGGTCGGCTCGGCGCGCTGCGCGTGCACGGGGTACTGGGGAGCGAGCTGATACGGCTTGTAGGGAGTCCGCGGCGCTTCCGGCTTGGGCGTCGCGCAGCCGGCGAGGAGCGCGAGCAGCGCCCCGGCTAGCGCGAGAATGGATGGGGCGCGAGGTCTTCTCATACGAGAGCCCAGGGTACCATCGGACTCTCGAGGCGCAAGAACCCTGGCTCCGGTCCGTTCGGCTGTCCAAGGCGGCAAAATTGCGGGCCTTTCGCGCTGGGCTAGACTCGGGAGAACACCGGGGCGCCGCCCGCGCGCCCCTGGCAAACGCGAGGACGTCCAGATGGCGCGAAGACGCTTGGGAGAGCTGCTATTGGTGCGCCGGGTGATCACCCAGGCGCAGCTCGATCAGGGCCTGACCTATCAGCGCCAGACTGGCCACCGGCTCGGCTCGGCCCTGGTGGCGCTGGGATTTCTCACCGAGCAGCAGCTCTGCGCGGCGCTGGCCGAAGCGATGGGGCTGCGCGCGGTGCGCATGCCGCCCGACGAGCTCGACTGGGAGGCGCTGCAGACGCTGCGGGGCCGCTTCTGCGAGGCGAACGACCTGTTCCCGCTCACCATCGACTCCTCGAACCCCGCGCGCAAGACGCTCACCGTCGCGATGGCCGACCCGCTCAACATCCCGGCCATCGAGGAGATCGAGTTCACCACCGGGGTCAAGGTGGTCCCGGTGATCGCGCCGCTCTCGGGTATCCGGGCGGCCATCCGGCGCTACTACTTCAAGCAGCAAGCGCAGCCCGCGGCGCGCGTTCCGGCGCAGGCGCCCGACCAGATGACCATCCTGCGCCCTGGCGGGCGCGAGGACGTGATCTCGACGTCCACCGGCGACGAAGACCTGCCGATGCTTGAGGACGACGCGATCAAGGAGCTCACCCAGCGCACCGAGCTGGCCGAGCTGATTCGCGAGCAGGCCGCGCAGCGCAAGATGAAGCGCTCGAAGGTCACGCAGGTCGAGGAGGACCTCTCCTATCTCTTCGGCTCGAAGCCGAGCTCGGTGAACGATCAGCTCGAGGAGCTCGAGAGCCGCTTCTGGGCGCTGCTGCGCATCATGGCGAAGAAGGGCCTCATCACGCGCGACGAGTTCCTCAGCGAGCTCGCGGGCAAGGACGAGGGCTAGCGGACGCGCGACGAGTGCCCGCGACAGGACGTGGCGGGGCTGTGTCGTGGTGGGCAGCGCTCGCTTCGCTCGGCGCCGGAGCGACGAGGGCCTCATCCATCGGGCTGCACGTGCCGATCGCCTCCCGAAGCCTTCGAAACGCGATTTGCGGAGTGCCAATCGGTCTCAGAAGCCTTCGCGAACGGCCTATGCGCGTGCCGATCGGGCTCCGGAGGCTCCGAAAAGCGATTGGCACGCTGCCAATCGCGTTCCGGAGGCCTGCCCGACGGCTTTGGCGGTCGTGAGATCGTCGGCGGGAGCCTTCCAAACGAGATTGGCACGCGTCGACTCGCTTTCCGGAGACTTCCCGAAGCGGTTGGCACGCTGAGAGTGCGCTCCCGGAGGCTCCGAAAACCGATTGGCACAATGCCAATCGCGTTCCGGAGGGTCAGGAAGCGCGGGGCACGAGCGAGCTCCCGTTCCAAGCCCGCGCCGGCGATTGCCGAGTCGTTCCGGGTGGTTGGAGACCGTAACGCCCCGTTTGAAGGCGGTCGCAAGCGCATCTGGGAGCCCTGGCGACGGGCACGGGGGCGACCTGCGACACCCTCGCGCCGACTCGACACCCCTTCAATTCTTCTGCAGAGGCACCTTGGCGCTGAGCGTTCCCGCGGGCAGGACGCTTTCGAGCGGCTTGCCCGCGCGCAGCGCCTCGACGATGGGGGCGACGTCGAAGGGCTTCGGGCAGAAGAAGCCGAGGATCTCTTCCCGCCCTGCATTCGGCGCCAGCTCGGTGAGCCCCGGGAGCATCGGTTCCTTTGGATGGTAGGCGGGCGCGGCGGTGCCCTCCTTCGGGTAGTAGACGCGGATGTCGCCATTCGGGGCGCGCCCGAGCACCGCGACATAGCCGACGTTCGCCGACTCGAGGAGGAATCGGACCGCGTCGTCCGACGAGACCACGTTCCTCGACACGATGCGCTCGCCGGACTCGTCGGCGGCGTAGATGGCGAGCTGGATGCCTTTGCGATCGACGCCGAGGCTGTTGGACCACTGGACCGCGAGCACGATGGCCGCGGTCGCCGCGACGGCGAGGCCGATGGGCGCGAGCTGCAGGAAGTGCAAGCGGCGGCGAGTCGTCTTCTCGAAACGCGCGACCAGCGGCCCAGGCGGATGGAGCGCGAGGAAGGCGGCCGAATCGCGCTCGAGCTCGACGAGCCTGGCGCGGTCGGCCTCGGAAGACTCCAGCGTGCGCGCGATTTCGGCCCGAAGCGCGGGGTCGAGGTCGCCGGCGAGGAAGCGTTCGAGCAGCCCGTCCTTGATCTTGCGCTCGGTCATGCCGCCTGGCCCTCCTTCAGCCGCTTGCTGCGATCGCGCGCCCGTTGAGCGAAGCGGGTGAGCAGCTTGCCCACCGTCTTTCGCGACAGGTCGAGCATCTGGCCTATCTCTTCGGTCGTGTAGCCCTCGACGAAGTAGAGCAGGGCCGCGGTGAGCACCTCGGGTTTCTCGCCTTTGGTGAGGATGGCGAGATCGCGGGCGGCATCGACGCGGCGCGCGTCCGATTCGCCGGCCTGCGCCGCGGGCCAGCTCGCGTCCTCGTCGTAGGAGACCTCGCTGAGCACGCCGGCCCAGCGCGAGCGCCGCCGCAGTCGGTCGACCGCTTTGAAGGTCGCTATCTGATAGAGGACCGTGAACGGCGAGGCCCCGCCGCGCAGCGAGCCGCTGGCGGTCATGAAGGCGAGGAACGCCTCCTGAGTCACGTCGAGCGCCTCCTGCTCGTCGCCGAGCAGCGACAGCGCGCGCCGGTGCAGCGCGGGACCGTAGCGTCGGTAGAGATCGGCGAGCGCCTGAGTGTCGCGGGAGGCCATCTGCGCGCGCGACGCTAGGGGAGCCGGCCGTCCGGCGTCAACACGCGCCCCGAGGGCGCGGGGGGCGAAGGGAAGGGCGCAAGTGGCAGGGGGCATCAAAGCTCTCGGGCAACAGGCCGAACCGGCGTTTGCCCGGTTAGTCGTCTGAGGGCTGGATTCGGGGAAGGCGCAATTCGCCGCCGGGGCGCGTGCTGGAGGGGCCGGCCTTCGTGCGGAGGGGCCAGCCTTCGTGCGGAGGGGCCGGCCTTCGTGCGGAGGGGCCGGCCTTCGTGCGGAGGGGCCGGCCTTCGTGCGGAGGGGCCAGCCTTCGTGCGGAGGGGCCAGCCTTCGTGCTGGCCCTCGCCACGCACGCGGGTGACGGGACCGGAGGGGCCAGCCTTCGTGCGGACGGGCCGGCCTTCGTGCCGGCCCTCGCCACGCGTGCGAGCCCTCCGCCCGCGCGCCCGCCGGGACGAACCGCAAGAAAGCCTTCCCGTTGTTTGCGCCTCAAACGACAGACCAGACGAGCGCTCACCAACCCTGCACGCGCGGAGTGAGCCGCGCCGGAGGTCACATGGAATCCACTGCACCGCTCAACCCGTCCGCCGGCCCGCCTCGGGGCACGGCGCTCTCCCGTTCGCTCGCAGCCCTTTCCCGGTCGCTCGCACTGCCGGTGGCAGGGATGGGGCTGTTCGGAATCGCGTTGCGGGCCTCGGTCAAGAGCGCGGACCCCGAGCTTGCGCACCTCGGCTGGGCCGCACTGCTGCCGGCGACGATGGCGCTCGCCTGGTTTGTCTGCCTGCCCGCCTTCTTCGTCTTCCTCGCCGGCCGCGACCGCGCGGCGAAGTTCGCGCTCTGCGCGCGAGGCACCCAGGAGGCGCTGCGCATCGTCGGCGCCTGCCTCGCCTCCACGGCTCCGATGCTCTGGTTCTTCGCGGTCACCGCGCCGCAGTCGCGCATCCTGCAGCCGCTCGGCATCGCCTTCACCTTCTTCGCCATGGCCGCCGGCAGCGGCGCGTTCGGCGCGGCGCTGAAGGCAGGCGGCATCGAGCTCTCGCCGCGCGCGCGGTGCGTCTACATCGCGCTCGTCGGGCTCGTCTTCGTGCGCTTCGCCACCGGCGCTGGAATCCACTGGTTCGCCTTCGCGCTGAGCTGAGGAGAAAGACCATGAAACTGACCGCTTCGAATCTCTTCGAAACGACCGACACCTTGCTCCGCGCCCCCGAGCGCCTGCTCGCCCGCGTCGCCGAGGGCGACCGGGTCGAGGCGCTGCCGGCCCAGCTCGTGCTCATCGCGCTCTCGGGCTTCGGCCTCTTCGGCTTCGTGCTGGGGATGACCCGTTCGCTGCTGCCCGGGGTCGTCTCCTCGGTCAAGCTCGGGTTTGTCGGGCTGGGCGCGCTCGCCGTGTGTATCCCGGCGCTGCACGTCTACGGGCGCATCCTTGGCAGCAAGGCCTCGCCGCAGCAGACGGTGTGCGAGGCGCTGACGGCGCTGGCGACCACGGGGATGACGCTCGTCGCCATGACGCCTATCTGGCTCGTCTTCACCTACTTCACCTCGAGCTACCCGCTGACGATGCTCGGCTCGATCGTCGCGCTCGGACTGGCGGGCGTGCGCGGCATGGTGGTGCTGATGCGCGCGGCCAAAGCTCGCGGCCGGCGCGTCGCACACCTGGCGGTCTGGACGGCCATCTACGGCCTCGTGGGCCTGCAGCTCGCCTGGATTGTGCGGCCTTTCGTCGGCGCGCCCGACAGCCACGACGAGCTCGTCCTGTATCGTCCCCTCGAGCGCACCGCCTTCGATGCGGTCTCGCGGCTGGTAGCGACGAATGCGCGGTCCCTTTTCAAGCCGGAGGTGCGCGCGGTGAGCCACGAGCCGCAACCGTTGCCCAGGCACGTGCGCGACCCCCACATCAGGGAATTCGGAGAGTAGCCATGGCTCTCGCGACCCTCATCGCCTACCTCGTGGTTGGTGTCCTCTTCGCGACCCTGCTCCAGGCGCGGACCGGGGCCGCGCGAGTCGATCGGGCGGGCCTGGCCACCTTCCTTCTGCAGATGGCGCTTTGGCCGCTGTTCGTGCCGTTGGCACTGCCGGCCGGGACAAGAGCTGTCGCCGGCGCCGAGGAATGGGCCGCGCGGATAGAGCGCGCCGAGAGGGGCCTCGACGCGGCGATTCAGGCGCTCGGTCGTGAGCTCGACGATCCGTTGGCGATAGAGAGCGCGCGCGTGCGCTCGCTGGGCGCGGCGATGCGCCAGGCCGCGGCGCGGCTCGCCGAGATCGAGAGCGCCTTCGCCGCGCCCGGCCACGATGAGCGCGAGCTGGAGGAGCAGCTCGCGCGCCAGCGCGAATCGCAGGACGGCGCCGAGGTCGCCGACATCCTCGAGCAGCGCCTCGCACACGTGAGGCGGCTGCGGACGCTGCGCGACCAGGCGCGGGCGGATTTGGAGCGGGCCCTCGCGCGCGCCGATGAGCTGGCGATGCGGCTCACGCTGCTGCGCTACGAGGACCCCGGGCGGCTGGGGCTGACCTCGCGCTCGGCGCGCGAGGCGACCGAGGCCATCGAGGAGCTGTGTCGCACGCTCGGCGAGGTGCGCGCGGCATAGCCGACCGAGGGGGCGCTCCCGGCGCGAACCGGCGGGGAGGCGAGCCGGCCGGCGGCTCGGGACAGCGCCCGCGCAGTGGCGGCGGCTCGTGCGTGCGAATCAGCGGGAGATGCCGCGTGGCCAGGCGGCATGCTTCGGGATGGGGACGCGCGCGAGTTGCCACCGTTTCGCGCGGCTTACGGGCGGCATTCCCTGGGCCCCGAGACCGCGGGTGCGAGCGGCCCGGCCGCATAGTGCCGGCTCTCCCCGGGGGCGGCGCACCTTGATGGTGAATGGCTGCCGCCGATATACAGAGGGCGCCGCAGTTCTCGCAGGTGGGAGAGAGCCCTCATATGACGGCAACTCAGAGGTTGTTTGTCCTTTTTCTCGTCTTGACTGCATTCATCGGTCAGGCGTTCGCCGATCCGGCGTGGGAAGCACCAGCGGCTGCGGCCGGGCAGGAGCTCGCGAAGGGCGTCGAGGCGGCGCGCCGAAAGCGCCGAATCGTCTCGGTCGCCGTCCCCGCGTTCAAGGAAGCGGGGCCGGGCGCCGCCGGGCTCGGGGCGCCGGTCTCACAGCGTTGGGCCGAGGCGCTCGCCGCGGTCGCCAAGGTCAAGCTCGTCGACAGCGCGCGCCTCAAGAGGATCGTCGGCGGCCGCCGGCTGCAGGAGCTGAGCGAGGGCGAGAGGTCCGAGCTCAAGAAGCTCGTGGCGGCGCAGGCCACCATCGTCGGCCTGGTGCAGGCCTCGGGCGATGAGCTCGTCGTCAACGCGAGCCTCATCCTCAACGCGACCGGCGAGGTGCTGGCCTCGTCGCGCCAGGTGGTCACTCGCGCCGCTCCGCAGGCGGCTCCGGCCGCGGCTCCGACCGCTCCGTCGGCCGAGGCGCAGCAGGCAGAGCAGGCTCAAACCCCGAGCGCAGCGGCGACGGCGGCTGCCCCGGAGGCGGCGCCCGCCCCGGCGGCAGCGCCAGAGGTTGCGGCCGCCCCGACGGCGGCGCCCGCGGCGAAGGCTGTGCCCGCGCCCGAGAGGGGCCCTGAGCAGAAGAGCCCGTCGTCCGACCTCGGCGCGGTCGAATCGACGAGCGTCGAGATCCAGATGCGCAAGCTCGCCGACTCGCTCGCCGCCGCGTTCGAAAAGCTGCCCGGCAAGGCCCGTTATCGGCGCCTCGCCGTCGTCCCGTTCACCGACCTGGGCGAGCAGGCGAAGAGGCACGAGATCGGCGCCATCGTCACCGCCGAGATAGCCACCTGCCTGCGGCGGGACCACAACCTGCTGCTCGTCGAGCGGGCCCAGCTCGCCACTGTCTTCGAGGAGCTCAAGCTGATGAGCCTCTCCGTTGACGATCTGAGCGCGGTGCCCGACCTGGGGAAGATGACCGACGCGCAGGCGTTGGTCATCGGCTCGGTCGCCGAGGCGGGTGACAAGTACCTGGTCAACGCGCGCCTGGTGGCGACCTCGAACGCCGAGACGCTCGCGGCCGAATCGGTCTCGGTGGCCGCGGCGGGCATGGTCGCGCTCGCCAGCAACGCGGTGGTGCTCCGGTCTCGGTCGGGCGCGGTCTTTCGCAGCCTGCTCATCCCGGGCTGGGGCCAGTTCTACAACCGGCAGGCGTGGAAGGGCTGGGGCTTCATCGGCCTCGAGGCCGCGGCGCTCGGCGGCGCGCTCGCGTTCCAACTGGCAGGCGATCGCGCCTACAACGACTACAAGAGCCGCACCAGCGCCGATCAGCTCGGCGACGACCCTCCGGCGCGGGCGGCCGAGCTGTACGAGACCGCCTCGAGCCGCTACGAGACGCGCAACGTGCTCCTCTTCGTCGCCGCCGGGATCTGGGCCCTGAACGTCATCGACGCCTTCGCCTCGGGCGTTGACGGCGAGTCGCTGCTGGCGGGCGGCGTCGCGAGCGGCCCGTCGGGCTTCAGGCCGCTGGCGACGGTCGGGCCCGACGGCGGCAGCCTCGGGTTCGTCACCTCGTGGTAGGGGCGCGCGCTTCAGGCGCTTCTCGCGCCGCGCGCCCGCGAGGCATGGAGACGGCAATGAACGCTATCCGGTGGGCGCTCCTCGCCCTTGCGCTGTGTTCCGCTCCGGCCGCCGCGGCCGAAGGTCCGAAGGAGGTCGTCGTCACCGGCGAGGCGGCGATTGACGATGGCGATGTGCCGGCCGCCAAGCAGAGGGCGCGGGACGCGGCGTTGCGCGAAGCGGTCCAGCAGGTCGCCGGAGCCCACGTTACGAGCTTCAGCGAGATGGCCGACTACACGCTCGTGCGCGACATCGTCTTTGCGCAGACCGCGGGCTACGTGTTGGGCTACGAGCTCGTCTCCGAGAAGGTGGACGAGGAGGCGGAGCTCGTCGCGGCGAGCTATCGGGTGAAGGTCGCGCAAGGCGCCATAGACAGGGACGCGGCCGCCGTGGCGGCCCTCCTCTCGCTCAAGCAGCAGAAGCGCCTCTACATCGTCGTCGAGCACAACGAGGTCGGGATCGCCGGGGGCACGGCCGTCACCGTGCGCGACGGGCAGTTCGCCAACGAGCTGCGCAACGTCTTCCGCAAGGACGGCTTCACCATCCTCGAGCCGAATCTCGCGGACGGAAAGCTGGAGAGCGGCCCCGCCGTTCAGGCGATCTCGACCCCGCGCAAGGCCGCCGAGGTAGGCCAGGTGCTCGGGGCCGACGTGATCATCTACGGCCAGGCCACCTCGACCACCACGACGACCGAGACCTACGGCGCCAAGTCCATCAGCAGCACCGTGCGCGTCGCCTTGAGCGCCGTCTCGCCCAGCTCGGCCGAGGTGATCGCCGAGACGAACCATTCGCTCGTCCGGTCGGCGACGGACGAAGCCCAGGCGAAGGCGCTCGCGACGAAGGCCGCCGCAGGCGCCGCGTCGAAGGCGATCAGAGCCGGGCTCTACGAGGCATGGCGCCGCCAGATCGGCGGCACGCAAAGCGTGATGCTCGAGGTGGCGGGCGTCGCAGATTTTGCGGCCTACAAAGCGCTCAAGGGCCAGCTGGAGACGAACTTGCGCGCCGTCAAGTCGGTGAGCTCGAGCAGGCTGGACAAGGGCAGGGCGTACTATCAGCTCGAGGTGGCCGGGACGGCGGACCAGGCCGCCTCCGAGCTCGCCGGGCTCGTGGTGGCGGGCAAGGGGTTGAAGGTCATCGGCGTCCAGCCGAGCGCCATCCAGGCCGAGCGGCAGTAGCGCCGAGCCTGGCGCAGCTCCGTTCGACCAGCGTGGGAAACGAGAAGAGGGCCGCCCGGCGAGCGGCCCTCTTTCGATCTCGAGCGGCGAGGCGGTCGCCGCGCCCGGGTCTGCCGACGGCTAGACCAGCGGCTCGAAGCGCGCGGTGAAGTGCCGAAGCGCCGGCGGCTCCCAGGCGATGCGGTATCCCGGCAGCTTCTTCGCGTTCTCGGCGACCTTGAAGACGACCTCGAGCACGTAGTCGATGTGGCTCTGCGTGTACATGCGCCGCGGGATGGCCAGCCGCACGAGATCCATCGCGGCGGGCGTCTCGCTGCCGTCGGGGTGGCGGCCGAACATCACCGTGCCGATCTCGCAGCCGCGCACGCCGCCGACCCTATAGAGCTCGATGGCGAGCGCCTGGCCCGGGTACTGGAGCGGATCGATATGGGGCAGCATCGCGCGCGCGTCGATGTAGACCGCGTGTCCGCCGATGGGCAGCACCACCGGGACGCCGTCCTTGGCGAGCCTCTCGCCGAGATAGGCGGTCGAGGTGATGCGGTAGCGCAGGTAGTCGTGCTGGACGACCTCCTCGAGGCCCTGGGCGATGGCTTCGAGGTCGCGGCCGGCCAGGCCGCCGTAGGTCGGGAAGCCCTCGGTCATGATGAGCATCGTGCGGCACCTTTGCGCGAGCTCGCCGTCGTTCATCGCGAGCCAGCCGCCGATGTTGGCCATGCCGTCCTTCTTGGCGGACATCGTCATCCCGTCGGCCAGCGAGCCCACCTCGCGCACGATGTCGGCGACCTGGCGCTCGCCCTGGCCGGGCTCGCGCTCGCGGATGAACCAGGCGTTCTCCGCGAAGCGGCAGCCGTCGAGGAACAGGGGCTTCTTGAACTTGTCGCAGATCGCGCGGACGCCGCGCAGGTTCTCCAGGCTCACCGGCTGGCCGCCGCCCGAGTTGTTGGTGATGGTGACGAAGACCACCGGCACGTCGGCACCGCGCTCGACGAGCAGCGACTCGAGGCGGCCGAGATCGACGTTGCCCTTGAACGGATGGCGGCTCGAGGGGACCTTGCCCTCGGGGATGACGAGATCGACCGCCTCGGCGCCGGTGGCCTCGACGTTGGCGCGCGTGGTGTCGAAGTGGGTGTTGCTGGGGACGACCTTGCCTTTGCCGCCGATCACCGAGAACAGGATCTTTTCGGCTGCGCGGCCCTGGTGCGCCGGGATGATGTGCTTGAACGGGAAGAGCTTCTTGATCGCCGCTTCGAAGCGGAACCACGAGGGCGAGCCGGCGTAGCTCTCGTCGCCGCGCTGCATGGCTGCCCACTGCTCCGAGGACATCGCGCCGGTCCCCGAGTCGGTCAGCAGATCGATGAGGACCGTGTCCGCATGGAGCGAGAAGAGGTTGTAGCCCGCTTCATGTAAGAAGCCTTCGCGCTCTTCGCGCGTGGTCATGCGGATGGGCTCGACGGATTTGATTCGGAAGGGCTCAATGATGGTGTTGAAGTCGCTCATGGCGCGGCAACCTATCAAGGCGTCGGCTGGAAGCGCTAGCGTCACGGTCAGCCCCCGGTCACATCGAGCTTGAGGCCGGCCCGTTGGCCGGCTGTGGCCTTAGACCAACACCGGTCAGCCCGAGTACTTCGCCGGGTCCGTGACCCGACGTGATCTCGCACCGATGGTGCTGTTGGCTAGGAGCGTAGCCTCCCGCGGAACGCGGGAGGCGAAGTCGAGGGGCCGCCGCGGATTCGACCGGGCCTTCGACTCCGCTGCCGACGCAAGCGTCGGCAGCCACGCTCAGGCCGAACGGGATAGGCCTCAGCCTGAGTCGAGTGGCCAGCCCCGGAATCGAGGATGCCCTTCGACTTCGCTCCCGGCGCTCTTGCGCCGGGAGCTACGCTCAGGGTGAGCGGATTGGGACCGGTCACACCGAGCGTAAGGGGCGACCGACGGTCGCCCCGAAGTCG
>JBMNNX010000162.1:0-15347 GCA_050942745.1 Myxococcales bacterium | reverse complement strand
TCCGCGGGCTTGGTTTCCCCCTCCACGCGACCGGTTTCCCCTTCCGCGGGCTTGGTTTCCTCCTCCGCCGGCCCGGTTTCCCCCTCCGCGCGGCCGGTTTCGCCTTCCGCCGGCCCGGTTTCCCCCTCCGCGGGCTTAGTTTCCCCCTCCGCCGGCGCGGTTTCCCCCTCCGCGGGCTTGGTTTCCCCCTCCGCGGGCTTGGTTTCCCCTTCCGCGGGCTTGGTTTCCCCTTCCGCCGGCCCGGTTTCCCCTCATTCCGTCCTGGTTTCAGGCACTTGGCGCCACTTGCGCGCCCCTCCTGGGCATCCCCGAGCGCGGGTAGCGCCAGGGCCCCACTTCGCCGCTCGTCCCGCGTCGCGATCGCAGTGCCCGCGCCATTCGAGGCGGCTGATCGACTTCGCCGGCCCGCTCCAGACGATGCAGACAGGCCGATGACACCGGAGCGACCACCGCCACGACGGCAAGCTCCCAGCGTGCAGCGGCGCGCTCGATGATCCGCTATCCTGCGTTGCGCATTCCTACACACGACCGAGGAAGACCATGAGAGCTCGGATAGCCTGCGGCATCGCCATCCTCCTGCTCACCGCGTGCGGCGAGAAGCCCCCGCCACAATCGACGGACGCCGGGACGCAAACGATGATCGACGTGCGCCAATCGACGGTCGTCGCTGAGCCGGACAAGGACGTTGTCGCCGACGGCGAAACCCGCTCGACCATCACGGTGACGATCAAGGACATCGCCGGGCAGCCGCTGCCGGACTTCCAGGTCCTCCTCGCGGCCCAGGGCGAGGGCGCATCCATCACCCAGCCCGGCGGGCCGACTGACGCCAACGGCATCGCCGTCGGCTTCGTGACGGCGACCAAGCCGGGCACCGTGACCATCTCGGCGAAGGCGAGCAACGCCACCAACACCTACGACCTGCCGTCGCAGGCGCAGGTCCTCTTCGTGACCGGCGAAGCGAAGAAGCTCGTCTTCCAGGTGCCGCCGTCCGCCGCCCAGGCCGGGACGACGATCTCGCCAGCCATCCGAATCGCGGTGCAGGACGACTTCGGCAACACGCTCGACTCGAACATCGAGGTAACGGTCGCGCTCGGCGAAAACCCCGGAGGCGGCACGCTCTCCGGCACGCTGACCGTCGCCGCGGACAAGGGCACGGCCACCTTCGAGGACCTGCGGATCGACAAGGCCGCCAGCGGCTACACGCTCGTCGCCAGCGCCGTCGGCCTCGAGTCCGTCGCCAGCGAGCCGTTCGAGATCACCGCGGGCGCGCCGGCGAGCCTCTCCTTCCTCGACGTGCCCGCCTCCACGGTCGCCGGGGCCGCTTTCGATCCGCCCGTGCGCGTCGCCGTCCTCGACCCCCAGGGCAACCTCATCCCCAACGCTACGAACATCGTCACCGTCGCCCTCGGCGCGAACCCGGGGCAGGCCACGCTCGCGGGAACTCTCTCGGTCCGGGCGAATGCGGGCATCGCGACCTTCAGCGACCTGAAGCTGACCAAGGCCGCGACTGGCTACGAGCTGGTCGCGACGGCGAGCGGACTCGCGGGCGCGACGAGCGAGCCATTCATCGTCGCTCCCGCGGCGCCGGCGCGCCTCGGCTTCGTCGTCCATCCCTCGACCGTCACCGCCGGCGCCGCCATCGCGCCTGCGGTTCAGGTCGCCGTCGAGGACGAGTTCGGCAACCGCGTCACCGAGGCCTCGACCACCGTCACCGTCGCTCTCGGGACGAATCCCGGCACGGCGACGCTCTCGGGCACGACGACCGTGGAGACCGCAGGCGGCATCGCGACCTTCGACAGCCTCAGCCTCGACAAGGCGGCGCGCGGCTATGTGCTGGCGGCGAGCGCCGACGGCTTGACCACGGCGAACAGCAATCCGTTCGAGGTCGTCGCTGCCCTCCCCTTCCGCCTCTCGTTCCTCTCCGAGCCGACCAACACCGAAGCCGGAGCGACGATCAGCCCCGCGGTCCGCGTTCTCATCGAGGACGCTTATGGAAACACCGTCACCGGAAGCGAGCTCCCCATCGCGCTCGCGATCGGCGACAACCCGGGTAACGGAACCCTCACCGGCACGCAGCTCGCCTATCCGACCGCAGGCATCGCCACCTTCCCGGACCTGAAGATCAACAAGGCTGGGATCGGCTACACGCTCGTCGCCAGCGCCATGGGCTCGCAGCTCCCGACCACGACGAGCGCGCCCTTCGACATCATCCCCGCGGCGCCCATCGCCATCAGCTTCCCCGTCCAGCCGTCGGACGTGGCCGCCGGCTCGCCGATTACTCCGGCGGTCGAGGTCTCGCTGCTCGACCGCTTTGACAATCTCGTCACCTACGCGACCAACCAGATCACGCTCGCGTTGGGCGCCAATCCCGGCAACGGGCACCTGCTCGGAACGCTCACCGTCGGCGCGACCGGCGGCGTGGCCAGCTTCGCGGACCTGCGAATCGACCGAAGCGCCAGCGGCTACACGCTGGTCGCCTCGACGAGCGGCCTGCCGAGCGTCACCAGCGAGCCCTTCGAGGTCACCGGCGGCGCGGCGTCGCGCCTGGCGTTCGTCCAGCAGCCCTCGCAGGCCACCTCGAACCAGCCGATAGCCCCGCCGGTCCAGGTCGAAGTGCTCGACGCCTTCGGCAACCGCCTGCTCACCGCGACCGATGCGGTGACTCTCTCGCTCGAGGGCGGCGCGACCGGCGCGATCCTCTCGGGAACGAAGACCGTCACCCCGGTGAACGGCGTCGCGAGCTTCGCCGACCTTTCAATCGACAAGGCGGGAACGGGCTACGCGCTGCGCGCGCGGGCCTCCGGCCTGATCGGCGCGACGAGCACTGCCTTCAGCGTCGTCGCAGGCGCGCCGTCGAGCCTCGCCTTCCTCGTCCAGCCGCAGCTCTCCATCGTCAACCAGGCCATGAGGCCCATCATGGAGGTCGCGGTCTTCGACTCGGCGGGCAACCTGACGTCCGGCTCGCATCCGGTCACGATGTCCCTCGCGTCCAACCCGACTTCGGCTGCGCTCAACGGCGCGACCACCGTCGGCTCGGTCAACGGCGTCGCGTCCTTCCAGGACCTGAGTGTCAGCAAGGTCGGTTCCGGCTACACGCTCTCGGCGAGCCTGAACGGCGTCCCGAGCGTGACGAGCGACGCTTTCGACGTAATCTCGGGCACCGCCTCGAAGCTCGCCTTCAGCGTGCAGCCGAGCAACACGGTCGCGGGCGAGGAGATGGCGCCGGTCGAGGTCAGAATCCTCGACGCCTTCGGCAACCTCGTGCCGAGCGCCACGCACGCGATCTCGCTGGCTGTCGGCACCGGGCCCGGCGCGCTGCTCGGAAACACGACGGTCGTCGCCGCCAACGGCGTCGCGGTCTTCCCGGGGCTGAGGATCGAGCGCGCGGCGAGCGGCTACACCGTGGTCGCCTCGGCCAGCGGCCTCACCAACGACATCAGCAACCCCTTCAACATCACACCGGCGGCGGTGAGCGCCTCGGTGTCCACGGTCCTCGCCTTGCCCGTTGACAACGTCGTCGCCGACAACTCCGCAAGCGCGACGATCACCGTCACCGCGCGCGACGCCTTCGGCAACCCGGTTCCGGGCGCCAGCGTGACGCTCGCCGCGACCGGCGACGGAAACACCCTGGCTCAGCCGACCGCGGTGACCAACGCCTCCGGCGTCGCGACGGGCTCCATCAAGTCGACCAAGGCCGAGACGAAGACCATCACCGCCACGGTCGGCGCCACGATCCTCGACGCGAGGCCGCAGGTCAGGTTCGTCCACGGCGCGCCGAGCGCCAGCGTTTCGACCGTCCGTGCGAGCGCTCCGACGGTCGTCGCGAACGGCCAAGCGACCTCCACCATCACCGTGACGGTGCTCGACGCCTATTCGAACCCGGTCTCGGGAGCGAGCGTGGTGCTCGCGTCCTCTGGCAGCGACAACACCCTGACCACGCCGGCTGTCACCGACGGCAGCGGCGTCACCACCGCGACCATCGCCTCGACCAAGGCGGAGGCCAAGACCATCACCGCGACGGTCGGGTCCCTGGTGCTCGCCGAGAAGCCGGTCGTCACCTTCGTGCCCGGCCCGGTCAGCGCGAGCGAATCGCTCGTCGCCGTCAACCCCGCCGACGGCCTGGTCGCCAACGGGAGCGCCACCTCGACCATCACGGTCACTGCGCGCGACGCCTTCCTCAACCTCATCCCGAACAAGACCGTCGTCCTCTCGGTCGCGGGCGCGGGCGACGCGGCGAAGAACACCTTGGTCCAGCCCGCCGCCCCGACCAGCGCCGCGGGCATCGCCACCGGCACGCTCAAGTCCACCTGGGCAGAGGTGAAGACCGTCACCGCGACCGTCGATGGGGTCGAGCTGGATGATCACCCAACGATCACCTTCATCCCCGGGCCGGTCAGCGCCGCGACATCGACGGTCGTCGCCAACCCGGCGACCAACGTGGTCGCAGACGGCAACGCGCTCTCGACCATCACCATCACGGTCCTCGACGCCCACTCCAACCCGATCTCCGGCGCCGCGGTCACGCTGACGAAGAGCAGCGCGGATCCGACCCTCTCCACGCCGGCGGCAACGAACTCGAGCGGCGTGACCACGGCGACCATCAAGTCGACCAAGGCCGAGACCGTGACGATCACCGCGAAGGTGGGCAGCACGACCTTGCCCAGCGCGACGGTGACTTTCGTTCCCGACGTTCCCGACGCGACCAAGTCCACGGTCAGCGTGAGCCCCGCCACCGGGGTTGTCGCCAACAACATCGCCACCGCGACGATCACCGCGACGATCAGGGATGCCAACAGCAACCTGATCTCCGGCGCGACCGTCGCCTTCGCCTCGAGCAATGCGAACGACACGCTGACGCCGACCAGCGCAACGAGCGGCGAGAACGGAGTCGCCACCGCGACGATCGCCTCGACCAAGGCCGAGCAGAAGACCCTCACCGTCACGGTCAACGGGACGCTCGTCATCGACGTCAGGCCGACCGTCACCTTCGTCCCTGGACCGCCGAGCGCCTCCATCTCGACCGCCACCGCGCTTGCCGATCCGGTCGTCGCCGACGGAAACGCCACCTCGACGATCACCGTGACGGTGCTCGACGAGTACGCGAACCCAATCTCCGGCAAGAAGGTGACGCTGTCGGCCACGGGCTCGGGCAACACCATCGGGCAGCCCGCCAACACCGGCGCCAATGGAGTGACCACCGGGACCATCAAGTCCACGGTCGCCGAGACGAAGACCATCACCGCGACCGTGGACGGCTCACCTGCCGTGGTCATCGCGCAGAAGCCGGTCGTCACCTTCATCCCCGGCGCCGTCAATCCTGCCTCGACCTTCACGGTCGATAGGACCACCGGCGTCGTCGCAGACAGTGTCGACGTGGTGACCGCCTCGGTCACGATCGAGGACCTGAAGGGCAATCTGGTTCCGGGCGCGCAGGTGGTCTTCGCGGCGACGGGCACGGGCAACATCTTCAACCCGGCGAGCGGAACGGTAACCACGGCCGCCGACGGCACGGCGAGCATCACCCTCGCCTCGACGAAGGCCGAGGCGAAGACCATCTCGGTGACGGCTGACGGTGTCGCGCTCGGCACGACGCGAGTGGTCACCTTCGTTGCGGGGCCGCCGACGGCGGAGAACAGCACCTTCACGGCCTCGCCGACCTCGGTCCTCGCGAACAACGCCGCTTACGCGGCCCTGACCGTCACCCTGCGCGATGCCTTCAACAACCCGGTTCCCGGACAGTCGGTCAGCCTGATCGCGACTGGCAGCGCCAACAAGTTCACGCCGGTCAGCGGTAGCACGAATGCTTCAGGCGCCTTCTTGAGCAAGCTGCAATCGAGCAGCGTCGAGAAGAAGCGCGTCCTCGCGGAGACCGCGACCTTCGTGCTCGCCACCGAGGTGACCTTCTTCGCGGATCCTCCGGTTGTCGTCGCGCTGTCGGAGCCTTCGGGCGGCGGCTGCGTGCCCATCACCTACTCGGTGAAGCAGCTCCAGGCCAAACGCGTGGACCTCGTGGTCGAGTTCAGGGAGACCGCGAGCAGCAGCTTCGTTCGAGCGACCCAGGCGGCGGGTACGTCGGAGGGCATCTATGGAATCACTACATCGAACGCTGGTGTCTCACACACCTTCCTCTGGAACACCACGGCCGATGTCCCACGCCGCGCGATAACCGGCGGCACCGTCAAGGTCACGCCCTACATCAACGGCGTACCCGGCACGCCGCTCACCGCGTCCATCTCCGAAATCTCGAACAGGCTCTCCTTCCACACGGCCACGCAGATCGCGTCGGGATATGAACCCGTGGCTATCGCGGTGGCCGACCTGAACGGCGACGCCAAGCTCGACCTCATCACTGCCAATCCGTTCACCGTGGATTCCACCACAGGGGACAGGCTCAGCCCGGACCAGATCATGGTTCTCCTGGGCAATGCGAACGGCAGCTTCGCGACCGCCAAGCCCTACCTCTCGGAGTCGTCCGGGACGCCCGCCCCGCCTGACGCGATCCCCGTGGCGATTGCGCCTTTCGACTTCGATCTGGATGGCGACATCGATCTCGCCGTCGCCAACTCCGCGCGCAACGATGTCTCCATCTTCATCAACGACGGCGCAGGGGTGTTCACCCCTCCCAAGTATCCTGAGCTTCGGCCCGCCTTCACGGTCGGCGACGCGCCGCGAGCGCTCATCGCGGCCGACCTGGACCTCGACGGCCGGCGCGACCTGGCGGTTGCTCACTCCTCGGGTGTCACCGTCCTGCTCTCCGCCAGCCTCTACGGAACTCCCTTTGACCATGTGGTCGGCGCCAATCCGTCCAGCCTCGTCAGCGGCGACTTCAACCGCGACGGCCTCCCCGATCTCGCCGTCGCCAACGAGGGCAGCAACAACGTGAGCGTGCTCCTCGGCCTGGGCACCGGCGACTTCGCGCCCGCGGTCGAGTACGCGGTTGGGACCAACCCGAGCGGCGTCGCTGCCGGTGACTTCAACGCGGACGGCATCCTCGACCTTGCCACGTCCAACCGCGGCAGCAACGACGCGAGCGTCTTGCTCGGAACGGGCACCGGCGCCTTCGGCGCGGCGCAGAACTTCAAGACCGGGCTCGATCCCCTCGTCCCGGTTGCTCCGGCATCGATCGGCGTCGCGGACCTCGATGGCGACGGCGCCCTCGACCTGGTGGTCGCCAACGAGCTCGAGAACACCCTGAGCGTCTTGCTCGGCGATGGCATGGGAGGCTTTGTCCCCGAGACGCGCCCCCTTGCCAACGGACAGCCCGTCTCCGCGGCCATCGGCGACTTCAACGGCGACTCGAAGCCCGACCTCGCCGCTGCTGCGTGGGACGCCGACGCTGTCCAGGTGATCCTCAATAGCCGTCCACGGCGCTGCGACGAGGGCTTCGACACCGCGTCGAACGCCGAGATCGGCCCCGCGCCGCAGGCGGTCGCGTCGGGCGACTTCAACGGCGACGGCAAGCCCGACATCGCGGTCATCGACGGGACCGAAGTCAACCTCCGCGTGCTGCTCGGCACTGGCAACGGCAGCTACCGCCCCTCGACCCCGGTCGCGATTCCGGGCGGCGCCGGCAACCACATCGTCGCCGCCGACTTCAACGCCGACGGCAAGCTCGACGTCGCGACCCCGAACGTCCTTGGCGCGACCTTCTTCAGCGGCAATGGCTCCGGCGGGTTTACGAGCCCATCGCCCACCACCAACGGTATGCCCCCGACCGCGCTCGCGGCCGGCGACTTCAATGGCGACGACAAGCTCGACCTCGCCACCACGGTGGAGAGCGGCTTCGTCGAGGTCTACCTCTTCACCTCGAGCTTCGGCAAACTGTCGACCACCTATGTCTGCAACGGCAGGCCGGTCTGCACTCCGACCCATTTGACGATTGCCGACTTCGATCGCGACGGCCGCGAAGACATCGCCTTCGTCGACTTGGCCAACGTGAGGGTCCTGTTCGGGGACGGCAGCGGCGGATTCACCGAGCCGATCGACTTCACGGCCGGTAGCGCACCGAGCTTCGTGATGAGCGCCGACTTCAACGCCGACGGCTTTGCCGATCTCGCGGTCGCCAGCGAGGCTTCCGGCACGGTGCACTTGCTCGCGGGGGACGGCAATGGCGGATTCTCCGCCGGTCCCGCTCTCGCGGTCGGCACCGCGCCGCGGTGGCTCACAGCCGACAGGATGAACGGCGACGCTCACCTCGATCTCGTCGTCGGCTTCTCGGGCGAGCGGGCGACCAAGGTTCTCCCGGGCAACGGCGACATGACCTTTGGCGCTGCGACCGCTTGGGATCTCGCCGCCTCGCCGGTCGCCGTCGCGACGGCCGACTTCGACGGCGACGGCGCCACGGACATCGCTGCGGTCGTCGCCAGCGCGAGCCCGCGCGTCACCACCCTCCTCGGCAACGGCGACGGCACCTTCCCCATGCCTGCGACGTACGCTGCCGCCGGCTCGCCGCACAAGGTCTTCTCCGCCGACTTCGACCGCGACGGCGCGCTCGATCTCGGGGTGTCGGCGCTCACCGGCAACCACGTGAGGCTGTTCCCCGGCAACGCCGACGGAACGCTCGCCGCGGCGCTATCGACGGGGGCCAGCTCGCCTGGCGCAGCCGCGCACGCCGACCTCAACGCCGACGGCGTCCTTGACCTGGTGGTCGCGAGCGCGACGACCGGCAAGCTGCTCGTCATGTTCGGCGACGGCGCCGGCCTCTTCGCCGCTCCTGTCGAGTACGCCTTCCCCGGAACCTCGCCGGCGCCCTCCGCGGTCGCCGTCGGCGACTTCAACCGGGACGGCGCGCTCGACGTCGTCGTCGCCAACGGGGCGGCCAACAACGTCTGCTTCTACTACGGCGCCGGAGACGGCGCGCTCGGAGCCGCCACCGACTGCACGGTCGTCGGCGATCTCCCCGTCGCGATCGCGATCGGCGACTTCGACGGCAACGGCAGGCTCGACGTCGCGACCGCCAACTCCGGCATTCACAACGTCGGCATCTTGCTCGGTCACGACGGCAGCCAGTACCCGGCCAACTTCGAGCCGCTGCGCAGCTTCACGGCCGGCACGTACCCGGTCGGCATCGTGGCGATCGATCTGGACCGCAACGGCAAGCTCGACCTCGTCACCGCGAACAAGAACGGCGACAGCATCAGTGTCCTGGCGGGCCTGGGCAACGGCAACTTCTCCCCGCACGTCCAATACGCCGCGCCCGGCTCTCCGACCGGCATCTTCGCCAGCGACCTCAACGACGACGGCAAGCCCGACATCCTCGTGCCCATCGTGGGCAACGGCGTGGCGCTCTTCCCCAACAACGGCACCGGGACGCAGACCTTCGCCGCGCCGGTCGGCTACTACTTGGACGCCGACGTCTACGACCTCGCCGACTTCGACCGCGACGGCCAGCCGGACCTCGGGTTCGCCCGCACCCTCAGCGACCGCGTCGGCCTCTGCATGGGGCTCTGAGCGCGCAACGAAAGAGCGGATGGACGATTCGTTCGTCCATCCGCTCGTTGCTCGAAGGCGGGCTCGGCCCGCCTTTCGTCTTGCATCCTGGGGGCGCGCTCGCGCCCCCTGCCGGCGGCGCGAACGCGTGGCCAGGAGCGTCAGGTGAGCTGCGACGCGAACTCGGCGATGCGCGAGATGCCCTTCTCGATCTTCGCGGGCGAGGTGGCGAACGAGAACCGGATGAACCCCTCGGCGCCGAACGGCGCGCCGGGCACGGCCGCGACGAGGTAGTCCTCCAGGAGGATCTCCGACACCCTCATCGAATCGCTCACCGGCTGCCCCTTGTAGCTGCGTCCGATGAGCCCCTTGACGTCCACGAAGCAGTAGAAGGCGCCTTGCGGGGTCGGGCACTTGACGCCGGGGATGCGGTTGAGCCCCGTGACCATCATTTCGCGGCGCTTCTTGAACTCGGCGACCATCGCCTCGACCGGCTCCTGCGGGCCCTTGAGCGCGGCGAGCGCCGCCTTCTGCACGAAGGACGTCGGGTTCGAGGTCTGCTGGTCCTGGATCGTCTGCATGCCGGCGATGAGCTCCTTCGGGCCCGCAGCGTATCCGAGGCGCCAGCCGGTCATCGCGAAGGCCTTCGAGAAGCCGTTGATGACGACGGTGCGCGAGACGAGGTCCGGCGCGACGTTCGCGATGTTCTGGAAGCCCTCGGGCACGTAGAGCAGCCGCTCGTAGATGTCATCGGAGATGAGCAAGCAGTCGTGGTCGCGGACGGCCTCGGCGATTCCCTCGAGCGCCTTGGGCGGAATGACCGCGCCGCTCGGGTTGCTGGGGCTGTTGATGATGACGGCGCGGGTCCGCGGCGTCAGCGCCCGGCGCACGTCGTCCGGATTGGGAACCCAGCCCGCCTCGGAATCGGTCTGCACGATGATCGGGACGCCGTCGGCCAGGCGCACCATGTCCGGATAGCTCACCCAGTATGGGGCGAAGATGATGACCTCGTCGCCGGGCGAAAGGTGCGCCTGAAACACGTTGAAGATGGCGTGCTTGGCTCCAACCGCGGCGAGGATCTGCTCCGGCGCATACTCGAGGTGATTGTCGCGGCGCAGCTTCTCGATAATCGCCGCCTTGAGCTCCGGGATCCCGCCGGTCGGCGTGTACTTGGTGAAGCCCTCGTCGAGCGCGTTCTTTGCGGCAACCTTGATGTGCAAGGGCGTGTCGAAGTCGGGCTCACCGGCGGCGAAGCTGACGACGTCGGCGCCCTTGGCGGCGAGCGCGCGGGCCTTCGCGTTGAGGGTGAGGGTAGGAGATGGTTTGACGGACGCAAGTCGGTTCGCGAGCTTGATGGGCATCCTTGACCCCTGTCGTTGATCGGCCCGCCCGCGACAAGCGCGGCGGGGCTGGCGGCTGGCCGCGAGTATTGCGCCCGCGAAGGGGAGTGTCGAGCGAATCGGCGACGGTTCGAGGGCAGTCAAGCGCCCATCGCCCGACGCGCGTGCGGCTGCGCTGTAGCGCACGAAGCGCCCCGCCCGACACTGAGCGCGGGGCTACCGACGGCTCGCGGGCGGAATCGGGCACCTTCTGGAAGCCGGATCGGCCCGAGAAGGCCCCTGACTGGCCCGTGGAGCGATTCTCGGTCGCCAGGCTTGCTTCAATACGGCCGGCCGTCGAGCGGGGCTCCTGGGCCATCCTGGCGCTCTACAGGCGCCTTCCCGGGGCTTCTTTGCGGGCCTGTAACCTTCTGTAATCACTGAGCAAAGCCAAGCCCCTCCGCGCGCGAGACCGGGAGGTGGCGCCGCCGAGGCCGGACTCGCCGCCCGTCTCGGCGGCTCGCGGGCGGAATCGGGCACCTTCTGGAAGCCGGATCGGCCCGAGGAGGCCCCTGGCTGGCCCGTGGAGCGATTTTCGGTCGCCAGGCTTGTTCAATATACGGCCGGCCGTCGAGCGGGGCTCCTGGGCCATCCTGACGCCCTACAGGTGCCTTCCCGGGGCTTCTTTGCGAGCCTGTAATATTCCGTAATCACTGAGCAAAGTGAAGGCCCTCCTAGAGGCCGGGAGGTGGCGTCGCCGTCGCGAGCCTGGGAGCGCCGCCGTCGCGCCCGACTCGCGGCTCCGCGGACCCGCACATCGTCGCCCCCCCGCTCCCAGCTACGCGAACGGCAGCGCGAGCTGCTTGCGTCCCCGTCCCCTCAGCGCGATCGGCTCGCCTGGCCGGTGGTGCTCTCCGATCGAAAGCGCGGCTCGCCCTGGCGCCTGCGCCAAGACCCTCTCGGCCACCTCCCGCGCGAGCTCGGGCGTGTTGTTGTGCTCGGAGATATGCGCGAGGGTCACGCTCTGGAGGCCCGGGTGCGCCAGCCGCCGAAGCAATTCGCCGCCCTGCAGGTTCGAGAGGTGCCCGTAGTTGCCGCGGATGCGCCGCTTGAGCCGCGGCGGGTACGGCCCGTTGGCGAGCATCTGCTCGTCGTGGTTCATCTCGAGCACCAGCCCGTCGACGCCCGCCAGCGTGCTCGCCATCGTCTCGGGCACCCCCCCAAGGTCGGTGACGATGCCGAGGCGCGCGTCGCCGTCGTCAACAACGAGCGCGACGGACTCGGGCGAATCGTGCGGGGTCGCGACGCTG
Source organism: Myxococcales bacterium (assembly GCA_050942745.1). Lineage (GTDB taxonomy): Bacteria > Myxococcota > Myxococcia > Myxococcales > UBA5297 > UBA10939. Next base: position 3,289 of record JBMNNX010000162.1, on the reverse strand, counting down.
GTGACCTGCAGCCTGCCGATCGAGAGATTCCCGGGATAGGGCAGCGCGCGCAACCTCTCGACCGGAATGCCGGCCGGCAGGAACCGGCGCGCGCCCCTGGTCGCGTAGATGTCGAGGCCGTGGCGTCGCGAGAGGACCGAGGCCCCCATGACGTGATCGCGATGGCCGTGCGTGACAACCACGCCTTGGATCTCGTCGATGCGTCCGCCCACCGCCTCTAGCCTCGCGCAGACTTGCCGCGCCGACAGCCCGCAGTCGACGAGGAGCTGGACGCCGCCGCCGCGAATCCAGAGGCAGTTGCCGCTCGAGCCCGAGCCAAGCACGCAATAGGTCAACGCCATAGGCCGCGCACCCTAGCACGCTCGCGACCTGCGCGGGCCGTCACGAACGGTCCCTGAGCGAGGCGGCAAGCGGACGCCTCGCAAGTCGGATCGGTCTCTCGCCAGAGGCTCGAATAGCCGGGCGCCCGCCTGCCCGCCATCCTCTCGGCGATTGCTGCGCGTCGCAGCGATCAGCCGCTCAGTCGACCGTTCTCATGTGGAGCCCGCCGTCGACGTTGATCGTTCCGTCTGCGTTGACAGTTCCCGAGTGGCAGGTCGCGCAGCTCTCATTCTGAAGGTGCGGCGCCGGCGGCGGCGCGCCGTGGCACGTGCCGCAGGTTGCCCGGGTGCCATCCACCTTGGTCCACTCCGGGTCTCTCAGCGTCCCGCCGGAGAGCATCGCGCCGTGGCAGTAGGTGCTCGAGCAGCTCGTGCCGTCGTAGGACGGATTGGCGCCGCTCTTCCTGGCGAGCTCTCCAAAGACGAGCTCTGCCCTCCCGTCGCCGTCAAGGTGCCCGGTCGCGTCGCGCGAGCTCGGGGCCGGATGGCACTCCGAGCACCCGACCGCCTTTCTCAACGCCCCGTCGCGAACGTGCGACTGGTGGGCGCCGACGCCGGGGACCGAAGTCGACTCGTTGCGGTGGGTGTCGAACGGTGGAGCCGCGTTGCCCTGGCCGCCGTGGCACGACGAGCAGCGCGTCCCGACGTCGACCTCACCGTCGATATGCCGGCCGCCGGCCAGGTCGATGGCGCCGTCGGGCTTCACCGTACTCGGGTGGCAGGACACACAGGCGCCGCCTGGCGGGTGCGGGGCGGGAGGCGGCGCGCCGTGGCAAGTCCCGCAGGCGTCCTGCGTGCCGTCGGTCTTGGACCACTCTGGTGCCTTCAGGCTGCCGCCGGGCAGTGTCGCGCCGTGGCAGTAGACGCCCGAGCAGCTTCCGCTCTCGAACGCGGGGCTCGTGCCTGCAGCCGATGCCAGCGGGCCCCACTTCAGCTCGACCTCGCCGTCGCCGTCCCGATGTCCAGACTGCTCGACGCTCTGGGGGACGAGGTGGCACTCGTCGCAAGCCACCGCGGCGCGCACGTCACCGCCTTTCAGGTGAGCGAGATGCGCGCCCACGTCTGGCGCCGGCCCCGCCGAGCTGCCGTGGCAGACGGTGCAGCCCGCCTGGCCTGCGACATCGACCGTGCCGTTGATGTGCCTTCCGCCCGCGAGGTCGATGCTGCCGTCCGCGCGCACCGTGTTGCGGTGGCAGGAGGCGCAGTTGCTGCTCTCCGGGTGTGGGGCGGGAGGCGGCGCGCCGTGGCAACCGCGGCAGGTCTCGGGTTGGAGCGAGCCGCGCCAGGCCGGCTCCTCGGTGAAGGTCCACTTCGGCGAGGTGCGCTCGCCGCCCGTGAGCTGCGCGCCGTGGCAGTAGGTCGAGCTGCAGGTCGCGCTCTCGCGCTCCCACCGTGGCTGCGAGCCCCTCGCCGTCGCCAGCTCGCCCCAGGTCAGCTCCGCGGGCCGGCCACCGATGTGCTCGGAGATGGCGCTCGAGCGAGGCACCTTGTGGCACTCGCTGCAGGAGATGGCCTTGCGCACCAGCCCATCGCTCAGGTGCACTTGGTGCGCGCCGACGCCCGTCTCCCAGGTCCCCACGGCGCCGTCCACCGCGACCGGCGGCGCGGGGCTCGCCTCGCTACCGTGGCAGGCGACGCACCGGACCTCGTCCGGAAGTCCGTCTCCCAACGGCGTGGGCCGGCAGGCCGCGAGCCCCAGGAGAAGACCGATGGCAGGCCGCAGGGCGATCTGCCGGACGCGGAAGCCCAGCGTGCTCACTTTCCCTCCGAGCGGTGGCAAGCCGCGCACTGCGAGGCCCGGTGGCAGACCGTGCAGCTCTCGCCCGAGCCGCTGGCGGCAAGGCCGTGCATCGCGCGCCAGGATGCGTTGTGGTTCATCGGCCTGGTCGAGCGGTGGCACTGCGTGCAGGTGCTCGTCTCGTGGCAGGTCTTGCAGCTCTCGCGATCCCACGAGGCTTCCTTGCCGTGCAGGCGCACCCGCCACAGCCCCGTGTGGCTCTTCGGGCGCTCGCTGCGGTGACAGCGGACGCAGGCGTTCTGACCGTGGCAGGCCTTGCAGTCACGGCCGTGCTCGTCGAAGACGCGATCCTGCGACTCCGCGCCGTGGCGCGCGAGCCAACCCGCCCGGTGGTCGTCAGGCACCATCTTCCGCGCATCCGTCGCGTGGCACTTGTGGCAGTTGCTCTCGACGACCTTGGCCTCGGCCTTGGCGTGGCAGGCGTCGCAGTCCCCGACCCTGGCCATCGGCTTGCCCTGCGTGTTTTCCGAGGTCAACACCGCCCGGTGACAGTCGAGGCAGTCGCCGGCCGAGGCGTGCGCCTCGTGCGAGAACGTGGCCTTCAGGCGCTTTGCTTTCGGTTCGAGCTTCCAGGCCGGCGCCCCGTCATCGTGGCAGGTCGAGCAGACCTTGGTGCGCAGCTCCATGCCCTCGGGCTTCGACCTGTGGCAAGCCGCGCACTCGAGATCGGCGGAGTCGATGTGAGTCTCGTGGGAGAACCGCACCGGCCCCTCGGCGACGGCGGGCACGGCCAGCGCCAGGCAACCGGCCATCGCGCAGCCCCAGGACGTGGTCCTCTTCGTCGCGCTCATGCGTGCGGTCCCCTAGGTGGCTGGTGTTAAGCGACTCTCTCTGAGGGCGCGGTGGCTGTGGAAAACCACTACGCACCTGAGCACGGTCCACAGGGGCGCGTTCTCGGGGAGACCGAAGTAGCGCCAAGTACGCTGCTTCTTCGCCCCGACCGCCTCCCGCCCCCTTACTCAAGCCATCGCGGCCTCCCAGCCTTGAATTCGCGCTCTTCGGCAGATCCCGGGATGCCAAAATCCGCTGTCGGTATGAGCTGATGCCTCGTCTGCGAGGGCAGGATGAAGCGCTGGCCGCAGAGGCTTGACCTTCGCACCATTGCGAGGGC
>JBMNNX010000161.1:0-15367 GCA_050942745.1 Myxococcales bacterium | reverse complement strand
AGTCGAGCAGTTCGTGGGGGAGCAGTTTGTTGAGCTTCGCTGAAAGCCTAGGGTAGCGTGCAGCCATCGGGGCCTCCACGATCCGCGCATGGGGCGCGGGAAGTGGTTCGTTAGAAAGGCCCCGATTTTCTTTGTCAGCCCAGCTCGATCAACAATGTTTGCTAAGGGATCGATTTTATTGGGTTTTTAAAGATCATCCCTATGCATTGCCATGCGCCCCTACCCCGGCTCGTACCCGCGGACCAGCAACGCCGCGAACATCCCGGAGATCGCGCCCATGGTCGCAGCCACATCGGGCTTGCAGACCACCGTGCAGCTCTCCGCGAACAGCCCGACGACCTGGCCGGCGAGCACCATTAACAGCGCGCCGCCGGCGGCGCCGATGAGCAGGCGGACGAGCAGCTTCTTGGCCTTCGTGATCATCGAGCTCGCGCCTCCCTGCTCAATATGAGCCTGGGCGAGGCGAAACGAGGCGGCCGGTCCGCTGGGCCGGCGAGGAGGCTTCTGCACAATAAGAAAGGGCGCGCCGAAGCGCGCCCGTTCTCGAACCAGCGGTCATCGATCGATCAGGCGGTGAGCTGCTCCATGAGCGCCTCGTCGATCTCGAAGTTCGCGTAGACGTTCTGGACGTCGTCGTTGTCCTCGAGCAGGTCCATCAGCTTGAGCATCTTGGGCGCCTTCTCGGCGTCGAGCTTGATGGTGTTCTGCGGCAGGTAGGTGGCCTTGGCCTCGCCCGGTTTGAAGCCCTTCTTCTCGAGCGCGTCGGCGATCTTGTGCACGTCGTTCGCCTCGGTGCGGACCTCGAAGCCGTCATCGCCGTTGTTGATGACGTCGAGGGCGCCCGCCTCGAGCGCGGCCTCCATCAGCGCGTCCTCGTCGGCCTTGGGGATGGAGATGACGCCCTTACGCTCGAACATCCAGCTCACCGAGCCCGACTCGCCCATGTTTCCGCCGCCCTTGGCGAAGGTCGAACGCACTTCGCCGGCGGTGCGGTTGCGGTTGTCGGTCATGCACTCGACGAGCACCGCGACGCCGCCCGGGCCGTAGCCTTCGTAGGTGACCTCTTCGTAGCTGACGCCCTCGAGCTCGCCGGTGCCCTTCTTGATAGCGCGGGTGATGGTGTCCGAGGGCATGTTGGCCTCGCGAGCCGCGGCCAGCGCCGAGCGCAATCGGGCATTGCCTGCGGGATCGCCACCGCCGAGTCTGGCGGCGACGGTGATCTCCTTGATCAACTTCGTGAAGAGCTTGCCCTTGGAGGCTCCCATCGCCTCCTTCTTGCGCTTGATCTTGGTCCATCTGTTGTGGCCGGACATCGACACCTCCTAACTTCGAAACTCGCCTCGCGCCCCTCAGGCGAAAAGAACGCAGACTGCTACCACGCCGCCCGCAGGGCGTACAAGCGGACTCGCGGTCGCGAGCGCCTGTCGTCGCGCAGGCCGCCGGTGAGCGGGGCTGCGCGCGCGATCCAACAATGAACAGGGCGGAAACGGCCCAGAATCCCCGCGCTAAACCCGCCGGCCAGCGCACCCGAGGGCGCGCTCGCGAGCATGACTGCCCCAGCGGCGTCGCGGCCGCAAGCCGCCGGGAGGGAGGCGGCCTTCCCCGACTCCGCGGCCTTCCTCGCCTTTCGGGCCTTCGAGCCGCCGTAACGGCGCCAACTTCTCGTCGGATCCGCGGCTTTCTTTGCGTTGCGCAACCGCGAGTCGATGACGCGGCGGTTCCTTCACGAGTCCGCGGTCTCCCTTGCCATTCGAGCCTTCGGCGCCGCCGTTCTCGGCCGACCTCAGCTCCGCGTGTAGGCGCTGTCGTCGCGCGTGTTATATAGCCGACGCCTCGCGGCCAGACCCGCGGTGGCCCAACAGCCGAGAGCATCGACCATGACCGTTCGAGTCCGCATCGCCCCCAGCCCGACCGGCGACCCGCATGTCGGGACCGCCTACATCGCCCTCTTCAACTACGTCTTCGCCCGCAAGAACGGCGGCCAGTTCATCCTGCGCATCGAGGACACCGACCGGACCCGCTCGACGCTCGAGTCGGAGGCGGCCATCCTGCGCGCGCTGCGCTGGGTCGGCCTGGAATGGGACGAGGGCCCGGACAAGGGCGGATCGCACGGACCCTATCGGCAGAGCGAGCGCGCCGAGATCTACAAGCAGCACGCGCAGATGCTCATCGACAACGGCTCGGCCTACCGCTGCTTCTGCTCGGCCGAGCGCCTGGCGGAGCTGCGCAAGCAGCAGATGGCCGAGAAGAAGAACCTCGGCTACGACGGCCTGTGCCGCAACCTTTCGCGCGAGGAGTCGGACCGGCGCGCCGCGGCCGGCGAGCCGTTCGTCGTGCGCCTGGCGATGCCGCGCGAGGGCGAGACCGTGTTCCGCGACCGGCTGCGCGGCGAGATCAAGTTCGCCAACGCCGGCGTGGACGATCAGGTGCTGCTCAAGTCGGACGGCTTCCCGACCTACCACCTCGCCAACGTGGTCGATGACCACCTGATGGGCATCACGCACGTCATCCGCGCCGAGGAGTGGATCAGCTCGACGCCCAAGCACGTGGTGCTCTACCAGGCCTTCGGCTGGCAGGCGCCCGAGTTCGTCCACATGCCGCTGCTGCGCAACAAGGACAAGTCGAAGATCAGCAAGCGCAAGAACCCGGTCTCGCTCGACTACTACCGCGACGCGGGCATCCTGCCCGAGGCGCTGCGCAACTTCCTGGCGCTGATGGGCTGGTCCATCGCCGCCGACCGGGAGAAGTTCACGCTGCAGGAGATGATCGAGGCCTTCGACATCGACCGCATCTCCACCGGCGAGCCGGTCTTCGACCTCGTCAAGCTCATCGACCTGAACGGCCAGTACATCCGCGAGATGAGCGAGGACGAGCTCGTCGAGCGGCTGCTGAGCTGGCGGCTGTCGAAGGAGTCGTTCCGCAAGGTGATGCCGTTGGTGCGCGAGCGGATGAAGACGCTCTCGGACTTCGTGGCGCTGGGCGACTTCTTCTTCACCGGCGACCTGGACCACAAGCCGATCGCCGCGGCGATGGTCTCCAAAGGCCGCACGCCGGCCGAGACCGGCAAGATCCTTCAGGAGTACATCGAGAAGGTCGACGAGCCCTGGAAGGAGGCGCGCCGGGTGCCGTTCGAGGACAAGGCGCTCGAGGAGTTCTCGCGCGCCTTCGCCGAGGAGAAGGGCTGGAAGGTCAAGGAGCTCTTCATGGCGTTGCGGTTGGCGGTGACCGGCAAGAGCGCGACCCCGCCGCTGTTCGCCACGATGGAGGTGCTCGGCCGCGAGCTGACGCGCAAGCGCGTTCGCGACGCCGCCGACACGCTGAAGGCGATGTGAGAGCGAGTTGGGAGTTGTGAGTTCGGAAGTTGTGAGTGCGGGTTCGCGCCGCCTCTGTGGCTCACGGACTCGTGCGCAAGGGAAGTGGCCGGCGAAACCCACTCACAACTCACGACTCACGACTCGTAACTCTGGACTGGAACCATGCTCGTCCTCGGCATTGACACGGCGACGCTCACCCTCTTGGTCGCCCTCGTGGAGCGGCTGGCAGGTGAGGACCGCCTGCTCGAGCGCGTGGTCGAGCCGCCGCCCAAACCTCATTCCTCGCTGCTGCCCGGCGTGATCGGCGAGATGCTCGCGCGCCGCGGCGCTCGCTCGTCGGACCTCGGCGCGATCGTGGTCGGCCTCGGGCCCGGGTCGTTCACGGGGCTGCGCATCGGGCTGGCGACCGCGAAGGGCATCTCGTACGCGGGCAGCATTCCGCTCGCCGGAGCCTCGTCGCTGGCGGCGATGGCCTTGGCCGCCGCGGCGAACATGCCGGACGGCGCCTTGCTCGTGCCCACGCTCGATGCGCGCAAGGGCGAGGTCTACTGCGGCTTCTATCGAGTCGCGGGCGAGTCCGTCGTCGCCGAGGGGCCAGAGCTCGCGGTCGGTCCCGAGAAGCTGATTGAGCTGTTGGCCGAAAAGCCGGGCGCGCGCGTCTTCGGCCTGGGGCGCGAGGCCTACGCGCCGCTCCAGGAGCTGCCGGCGCCGGGGACCTCGGTGCGCACGCCGGATGCGTTCGCGCTCGTGCGGCTGGTGCGGGAGCTGCCTGGATACTCGAAGGCGGCGACCTTCGGCCTCGAGCCTCACTACGTACGTCCCAGCGATTCGGAGTGGACGCTCAAGCAGAAGAAGAAATAGAACCAGCGCAGCTTCAGCTTTGCCGGGCGGGGACTGTCGGAGACGATCGATGAACGCCGATCGCCAGGTCGACCTCGAACGCCTGCGGCGCGAACACCGCGCGCTTGACGAGCAGATAATCGCCCTCGAAAGCCGCCGCTGGCTCAGCGCTGCGGAAGAGGACGAGATCAAGCGGCTCAAGCGGCGCAAGCTGCAGATGAAGGACAAGATCGCCGCGCTCGCGGATCGCGAACGGACCGCTCGGTCGTAGCCGGGGAGGTCGGCGGGGTGGCGATGCCTGAGCCCTGCCGTTCTTCCTGAAGCCTGTGGGGCCGGGCGCATTGCCATGCGCGGCTACGTCAGAGCAGGAAGCGGTCCGTCACGCCCGCCGTGCGGTCGAGGATGGTCGCCCAGCCGACGAGGTCGTCCACCTTGCCCTGCACGGCCTGCGCGGTCTTGCCGAGGATGGCCAGCGATCCCGAGCAGGCGAACAGCCGCACCTTGCCGCTTTCTCTCGCGGCCTCGATGAGCTGGCGGATGGTCGGGAACCCGCGCTCGACGAACTCCTCCTCCAAGTCCTCGTGCCCGGGTAAGGAGGGCGCATCAAGGTCGTCGCGGATGAGCCTGTCGAGCGCCCACCAGAAGAAGAAGACGTCCGCCTCTCGGCCGGCCGAAGCGGCCGCTACGGCTATCGATAGCCCTTGCTGGACGCGATCGTAGTCGCCGCTGTGGAGGAAGACCGCAACGCGGTCCATTGCCAACCTCGCTTTCGAAAAAGGCCGCGCACCATAACACGCGCGCTCTGCGGCAACCCCAGTGGTGTGAGGGATCTCACAGTCAGTGAGAGTGAGCATCCGTCAGTATTCGCGCCGCCCCGGGACGTTGCGGCGCTGAGGGGGGCGCCGCAGCGCCCGGGGTGTCCTTTCTGCCCGCGTACGAGCTTGCCGTCTTCCTGCGATTGCGCTCTCGGTGGCCGCTTCCGGCCGGCTGCAGGGCCGGCCACGACTGCCGTCCGGTCGCCTTGACGGTCCAGGGGGGGGGTGCTACGAGAAGCCGCTCCCCGGCCGCGAACCGGAACCCGAGGGCGTACCGGCTGTAACTCGGCGGAACTTGAAACAAATTCTCATGCTCGACGAGACGACCAGGCGCAAGGACTCTCACCTGGATCTGTGCGCGAAGGGAGAGGTCGAGCCCGCCGGCAGCGACGCGCTCTTCGGCGACGTCCACCTGATCCACGAGAGCCTGCCGGAGCTGTGCGAGGCCGACATCGACCTGTCGTGCAGCTTCCTCGGCAAGCGGCTGCGCCTTCCGCTGCTCATCACCGGAATGACCGGCGGCACCGAGCGCGGGCGAGAGCTGAACCTCGGCCTCGCGCGCATCGCCGAAGAGCTCGGAATCGGCTTCTGCGTCGGCAGCCAGCGCGCGATGCTCGAGCGCCCGGAGACGGCGAGCAGCTACCAGGTCCGCGCCGTTGCGCCGCGCGCCGCGCTGGTCGGCAACATCGGGCTCTGGCAGGCGCGCGCGCTGGGCAGCGACGCCGTGCGCCGCCTGATGGACGCCATCGAGGCCGACGGCATCGCGGTCCATCTCAACGTCGCGCAGGAGCTCGTCCAGCCAGAGGGCGATCGCGACTTCCGCGCCGGCCTCGAGACCATCGCCCGGCTCGCCTCCGCCCTCGGCGAGAGGCTGGTCGTCAAGGAGACCGGCTGCGGCATCTCGCCGAGCGTCGCTCAGCGGCTCGTCGATGCGGGCGTGCGCAACATCGACGTCTCGGGCGTGGGGGGGACGAGCTGGATTCAGGTCGAGGCGCTGCGCAGCACGGGCAGCGAGCGTTCGCGGGGCGAGCTGTTCGCGAGCTGGGGCATCCCGACGGCCGTGAGCGTGAACGCGGTCGCCCAGCGCATCGGCGAGCGGGCGACGATCATCGCCTCGGGCGGAATCCGGGACGGACTGATGGCGGCCAAGGCGCTGGCGCTCGGCGCGGACCTCGTCGGCGTGGCGCTGCCGGCGCTCCGGGCCTGGGAGGCGGGCGGCGAGGCTGCTGCGCGCGCGTTCCTCGAGGAGCTCGCCAGTGGCTTGAGGCTGGCGATGGCGTTGACAGGGTCGTGGACCGTCGCCGAGCTGCGCAGCCGGCCCGTGGTGACGAGCGAGCGCTTCCGGAGCTGGACTTCGTCCCTGGCCGCAGCGTCCGTCGCGGTCGCCAACCGATGAACAGCGGAGGACCTATGGCCGAGGCGTCTTTCTCGTCGCGTTTGCCGGGCTTCTACAAGCTGAGCCTCCGGGAGCGGGTCGCCGAGGTCGCGAGGCTTTGCGGCCTGACGCCGGAGGAGTCCGAATCGCTGCTCGGAGGCGCTGGGCTGAAGGCGGAGCTCGCTGACCGCTTGGTCGAGAACTGCATCGGCGTCCTCGGCCTGCCGATGGGCATTGGCCTCAACTTCCAGATCAACGGCCGCGACTACCTCGTGCCGATGGTCGTCGAGGAGCCGTCGGTCATCGCCGCGGTCTCCTTCGCCGCCAAGACCGTGCGCGAGAGCGGCGGCTTCACAGCGTCAGCCGACGACTCGCTGATGGTCGCGCAGGTGCAGGTGGCCGGCATCCCGGATCTCGAGCGGGCGAAGGCCCAGGTGCTCGCACACCGCGAGGAGATCCTGGCGCTCGCCGACTCCTTCCATCCTGCGATGGCGAAGCGCGGCGGCGGCGCGCGCGACGTCGAGGTTCGCATCCTCGAGGCGCCCGAGGGCCCTCAGGGCGAGCCGCTCTTCGTTGTCCACGTCCTCGTCGACGCCCAGGACGCGATGGGCGCCAACCTCGTCAACACCGTCGCCGAAGGCGTCGCCCCGCTCATCGAGAAGCTGACCGGCGGCAAGGTGTTCCTGCGCATCCTCTCCAACCTCGCCGACCGGCGCCTGGCGAGGGCGGAGTGCCGCATTCCGCCGGCGAAGCTGGCGCAGAGCGATATTCCGGGCGAGCAGGTTGCTGAAGGCATCGTCCAGGCCTGGCGCTTCGCCGCGGCCGATCCGTACCGGGCGGCGACGCACAACAAAGGCGTCATGAATGGCATCGACGCGGTCGCGCTCGCCACCGGCAACGACTGGCGAGCCATCGAGGCGGGCGCGCACGCCTTCGCCTGTCGCAGCGGACGGTACGGCTCGCTGACGACCTGGCAGATGGAGGGGGGCGAGCTCGTCGGCCGCATCGAGTTGCCGCTCGCCGTGGCCACCGTCGGTGGCCCGACGAAGGTGCATCCGCACGTCAGGCTGGCCTTCAAGATCCTCGGCGTGAGCCGGGCCCGCGATCTCGCGCAGGTGATGGCCGCCGTCGGGCTCGCGCAGAACCTGGCCGCCATCCGTGCGCTCGGAACGGTGGGAATCCAGCGCGGGCACATGGCGCTGCACGCCCGCTGCGTCGCGGTCGAGGCCGGGGCGCGGGGCGAGGAAGTCGAGAGGGTTGTCGAGCTGCTGGTGAAGTCCGGCGAGGTGAAGGTAGAGAAGGCCCGTCAGGTGTTGAAGGAGTTGCGGGAGGCGTAGACCGCGACGCGCGAGCGGTTGGGAAGATGAATGCGATCTAAAGCTGCGACCGGCGGCGGTCTCGCCGCGGCCACGTCTGGCACGGGCAGGCGAGAGTTGAGGGCGCCGCCGTCCCGGCGGCTGCGAGGGCCTCCGATATCGGCGGCTGCGCGGCGCTGGAGGCCGAGCCCCTGGGCGAGGGCCTTTCGACTCCGCTCCCGCCGCTCTCGCGTCAGGAGCTACGCCCAGAGTGATCGGTGGGGGGCGCGGGACGCACGCGTTCGCGGTGACGGGAAGAACGAGAGGAGTCTGAAGTGGCGCTCGCAAAAGCATTCGCCCCGGGGAAGGTGATCCTCCTCGGAGAGCACGCCGTCGTGTACGGCCACCCGGCGCTCGCCGGACCGCTTGAGCAGGGCGTGACGGTGACGCTCGAGCCGCGCGACGCCGGTGGCGTGAGCGTGAAGGGTCATGAAGGGCTCTCGGCCATCGTCCACGCGGTGCGCAAGTGCGCCAACGCCTTCCGGCTCACCAACATCGAGGTCGAGATCACCGGGGACCTGCCTCAATCGGTCGGGCTGGGCAGCAGCGCGGCCGTCTCGGTCGCGCTCGTGCGCGCCTTCGCCTCCGCGGCGCAGATCAACATGCGGCCGCAAGGCCTGCTCGACCGAGCGATGGAGCTCGAGCTCGAGTTCCACGGCGCGGCCTCGGGCATCGACCACAACGTCGCCTTCGAGCGCAAGCTCATCCGCTTCATCAAGGGCAAGCGCGGCCAGCCCGTCATCTTGCCGAAGAACGTCGAGGCCGTGATCTGGGTCGTCGAGCCCCGCGGGACGACCCGCGAGCGCGTAATGGCGTTGGGCGGCCTCAAGGAGGCGAACCCTGAGCGCTACGAGCGCATCTTCGCGTCCATCGGCGAGCTCGCCGACCGGGCGGTCGAATCGCTCGAGGCCGGTGACCTGCCGGCGGTCGGGCAGGCGATGGACACCAACCATCGCCTGCTCCAGGAGCTCGGCCTCTCGACGCAGGGGCTCGACCGCGCGTGCGCGCGGCTGCGCTCGATGGGCGCTTTCGGCGCCAAGCTCACCGGAGCCGGCGGAGGCGGGGCGGTCGTCGCCCTGTTCGAAGACGCCGATCCGATCGTCGCGACTCTTGGCGCCGAGGGCCACCGCGCCTTCGTCGTCCGCTGGGAGGCAACCCCGTGAAAGCAACCGCGATTGCCCATCCGAACATCGCCCTCATCAAGTACTGGGGCAAGCGCGACGTCGAGCGCATGCTGCCGCACAATGGCAGCCTGTCGATGACCCTGAGCGGCCTGTCGGCGACCACCACCGTCGAGTTCAGCGAGCGCGAGGACGACGTGGCGCAGATCGACGGGCGCAGGCTCGACGGCGCAGAGCTCGGTCGCATCACCCGGGTGCTCGATCTCGTCAGGGTGCGCGCCGGCCTGCAGCTCAAGGCTCGGGTGGTCTCCAAGACCGACTTTCCGAAGGCCGCCGGACTCGCTTCGAGCGCGGCAGGCGGCGCCGCGGTGGCCGCGGCGGCGGCGTGGGCCGCGGGCCTGGAGCTCGAGCCGAAGGAGCTCTCCATCCTCGCGCGGCACGGGTCAGGCTCGGCCTGCCGGTCGATAGAGGGTGGCTTCTGCGAGTGGCTCAGAGGCGAGGCGGCGGATGGTTCGGACTCGTACGCGGTGCAGATCGCGAACGAGGCTTTCTGGCCCGAGCTGCGGATGGTGGTGGTTATCTGCGCCGACGAGGTGAAGGAGATCTCGTCGCGGGACGCGATGCAGCGCTGCGTCGAGACCTCGCCGTACTACGAGGCCTGGGTGAAGTGTGCGACCGAGAACCTCGGGGCCGCGCGCAAGGCGCTGCTCGAAAAGAACTTCGCCGCGCTCGGCGCCGTCAGCGAGGCGAACGCCTGGCGGATGCACGCCTCGGCGATGGCGGCCGACCCACCGATCATCTACGCGCGGTCGACCACGTTCGCAGTCATCGAGGCCGTCGCGGCGATGCGCGCTGGTGGTGTGCCTGCGTATTTCACGCTCGACGCCGGGCCTAACCCCGTCGTCCTTTGCCTGGCGAGCGGCGCGCCGCGGGTCGAGATGCGGCTCAGCTCGTTGCCCGGGGTGCAGCGAGTCGTCGTCGTGTCGCCCGGGGACGGCGTGAGGAAGCTCGATAGGCACCTGTTCTAGGGAGCGGTTCCCACGCGCAAGACGGATGTGTGCTGGTGACAGTGGCGCCTACAGCGTTGGCGCGCTGGGGGGGCGCGGCGGGGACGCGAGCCGTGAGCATGTCGGACGGAGAGGATTGAGGTTGGGGCTACGGCGAGTGAGGAGATGACCGAGAGCAGCTCCATCCGCGTTCGCGTCCCCGGCAAGGCCGTGCTCGCCGGCGAATACGCCGTCCTCGCCGGCATTCCGGCCATCGTCGTTGCCGTGAGGCGCTATCTCGAGTGCGTCGCGACGCCCTCGGCATACATGGAGATCGAAGGCATCGGTTTTCGTTGGCGTGAGGGCCAGGCCGAGACGAAGGCGCTGCGCTTCGTGCGGATCGCAGCGCAGACCGCGCGCCGCTACCTTGAGGGCAAAGGCGAGCGTCCAGCGCCTCTTCGGCTCGTCCTTTCCGACAACCTTCGCGCGCCGACCGGGCTGAAGCTCGGTCTTGGCGGGAGCGCGTGCGCCAGCGTCGCCGCAACGGCCGCCGTCCTGGCCTCGGCAGGGGCGAAGCTCGATCGGCAGCTCGTTTTCAAGCTCGCCGCCATCGCTCACGGTGCGGCGCAGGAGCGGCCCGGCAGCGCAATCGACGTCGCCGCGGCGACCTACGGCGGCACGCTCTGGACGCGTCGCTTCGACGTTCACCCCTTTCTGCCGCTGATCGAGGGGCCGTCTCGTGCCTTCGCGGACCTCGTCGATCGCGTGCCCGCGCCCGAGACCGAAATGCTGGGGGAGCCGCAGGGCTTTATGCTCGTCTTCTCCGGGCAGTCGGCCTCAACGCCCCGGCTAGTCGGAGTGGTCGAGCGGTATCGCGAGAGGGATCCCAAGGGGTTTGGCGCCTTCATGGCGCGCTCCGCGGAGGCGACCGATCGACTGAGGCGCGCGCTGGTCTCCGACGAAATCGACAGGGCGATGGCCGCGCTGGAGGATGCAGGCGCGCTCCTCGCGCGGCTTGGCGTGGACGCCGGGGCGCCGATCGTGACCGAGAGGCATCGGCAGGTCGCCGCTCGGGCGCGCGAGCTCGGCGCGGCGGCCAAGGTCAGCGGAGCCGGGGGCGGGGATTGTTCGATCGCAATTGGGCCCGAAGAGCCGGCGGCGCGACTTCGCGAGGAGTTGGAGGGCGCGGGGATGGTCGTGCTTGCGCCTGGTGTCGAGCAGCGCGGGGCTCAGGTCGAGCGGTGAGTGGGGATGGTTGGCCTCGACGGGGGCTCATTGAGTTGGGTGAGCCTTTGCCTGCGCCTCAAGCTGCTTTCTGACGTATTCGCCGATTCGCGGTATCGGCTCGGCGAACTCGATGCCGAGGTCGCGCACCTCGCCGATCCGCCTCCACCAACGCACGCGGCCGGTCGGCTCGAAGCGCTGGAAGCGCCCGAGTCGCACCGTGAAGCGGACCGTGGCGTTGGCGGGGATAGGCGCCGAGCAGCGGAGCTGCGCGCCGCCTGCCGAGACCCTGAGAAGGAGCGCTTCGAGGTCTTGCTCAGAGCCTGAGCGAGCGCGCCAGCGGCCGCTCACCTTCACGCTGACCGGCAGGCGAGGCCAGCGGCGGCGATTGCGAGGATCGTTCAGGTCAGAGGCCATGGTCACTGCGTCCTCTCGAGGTGGTCGGCTCCGGCGTTGAGTAGGGCCGCGATGCCGCGCTTGGCGATGGTGACGACCTTGCGGCGCGAGGCGGACGGCGAATCCGTATACAGGCGCGAGACCTTGTGATCGAGCTCGCTGGCGCCCCACACCAGGACGAGCTGCGCCCATTCCAGATCGGCCTTGGCCTTGTCTTGCGTCCGCCGCTCGGTGCCGTCGATGAGGCGAAGCTGCCAGCCGTCGGGCTTCAAGTGCTCGAGCTCGTCGCGCACGCTCGGCGAGCCTCCGACGACGACCACGCGCGAGATTCCGCGGCGGTCGCAGGCGGAGGCGAGCCGGCGCATCGCCTTGCGGTTGTCCGAACCGCCGCAGTACTCGCAGGCGCGCGGCTCGATCACGGTGAGCAGCACGCTGCCCGGTTTCTGGCGCCGTAGCGCGCTGCGGCAGACCTCGTCGGAGCAGGCGCGGGCGAAGGTAGCGTCGAGCAACGCGCGAATCTTGGGGAGCTTGTCCGCGCTGATGCGCGTCTTGCGCACGTGCGTCAGGCCGGCCCTCTCGAGGGCGCTGCGCGCAGCCTGCTGGGCGGACGGACCGCCGAAGCCGAGCTCGCCGAGGACCTGTGCGATCTCCAGATCAGGAGCCCGCCTTGCCATCCTTCCCCCAGGTGAACGGCAACTGCGCCTGACTCGGAAGAAGCCCAAGCGCCGCGCGCACCGGCGCGTAGCTTCGCCGGTGGATCGGGCAGGCGCCCAGGCGCTCGAGAGCCTGCAAGTGTTCGGCGGTCGGATACCCCTTGTGCTGGGCGAAGCCGTAGCCGGGGTAGACCTCGTCGAGCTCGGTGAGCATCCGGTCGCGCGCAGTCTTGGCGAGGATGCTCCCGGCGGCGATGGTGAGCGAGAGCGCGTCGCCATGGACGATGCCGCGCTGAGGGATATCGACCTCTGGCACCTTGCGCGCGTCGACGAGCAGGAAGTCGGGCTTGGTGGCCAGGCCGAGGACGGCCCGGCGCATGGCGAGCAGCGAGGCGTGGTAGGGGTTGAGCGCGTCGATTTCGGCGGGCTCGGCGACGCCGATGCTCCAGGCGATGGCCGCCTGCTTGATCTGCACTTCGAGCGCTTCGCGCTGGGCCGCGTCGAGCTTCTTCGAATCGTCGATTCCGCGGGGCCGACAGTCGCGAGGCAGGATGCAGGCGGCGGCGACGACCGGGCCCGCGAGGGGCGCGACCCCCGCCTCGTCGACGCCAGCGATTGCCCGGTAGCCGGCTGACCAGAGCTCGCGCTCGTGCTCGAGGAGGTGGCGCAGGCGCTGGCCTTCCGCCCGGTTCTTGCGCTGGCGGTCGGCGAGGCGTTTGGCCAGTTCCTGAGCGCCGCGGCGCGAGTCGGCCTGCAAGGCTTCGAGCAGGCCCGAGGGCAGGGCGGCACCTTCGTCGAGGTAGCGCTTGCGCAGGTCGGCGAGCGACAGGCTGGCGGCGTCCTTTCTCATGGGCGCAGACGATAGCCGAGGGGGCGGGGACGGAGGAAGCGCGGCGGGTTACGAGCGCTCATCCGTCCGGCTGGGGTTCACTCCGGGCGCCGCTTGAGGGAGCGAATGCTGTACTCACAGCAGGGAGGTGATGTCCTGCAATTCGCCTCCGCCGACTGGGATCCCAAGACGATCGAGCCGCCCGATTGGAGGCGAAGACGCGCGCGCTTGTCGAGCCGGTCGTGCCTGCGCGCTTCTTCCTCCAGACCTCGCAGGTATTGCAGGCGACGAGCAAGCGTCCGTGAAGCTGAGCGACAGGCTGACGTGTAGGGCAGGCCGCCGGCCGAGCAGGCACGAAGGCCGCGTCGAAACAGCTAGTCGCCGCTAGACAGTAGGAGAATTGCTGCTGGCAGGGCCGAGCTCGCACAGCTAGACGTACGGGGCAGCGGCCGTGTTACGGCGCACATCCTTGGTCGGGAGGGCGAAGCCGTGAGGAAGGGGGGCTTGCGCAGCCGACGTTCGGGATTGCGTCGGTGCTGCCGCTTGGACATTGGCCTCGCCCGGGGGCAAGTGGCGAGTCGCAGGTTGAGCAGGGAGCCGGGCGTTGAGGCGACGCTATCCGAGGTTCAGACGAGGCGCGGCCTCCGACGAGCCAAGCCGCACAACCGCCAGCCTGCCCGCCCATAGGTTGTATTGCCGCCCGCTCGGTGACCCGCATCCAGGGCGCCGCAAAGAAATTGCCTGTCGTGCGCCCGGAAGCACGGCATGCACACAGGGCGCCATATGCGACCGGTTATTCGGGACCGTTTCGCCCCAACAAGCACATGCCCAAACCCTTGCGGGTCGATAGCGCAATGATCTACGGTGCGCCGTTGAAGCGGCGCTACGAAACGCGGATCTCAGGAGAACTTCAGTGAAAGTAGTCATATGTGGAGGTGGCCATGAGGGCCATGCCATGCTTGGCACCCTGACCTCAAGGCGAGGCCTTGACGTATGCTTGCTAAGCAGGCGACCTGGCGAATGGTCGAGGTCGCTCCTGGTCAGAGATGTTGATAATTCGGTTTCAAGAATTGAGGTGGAGGTTTTTGGCTACGACGCAAAGGAGCAGATTTCTGCCGCGGACGTCATATTGATTAGTGTGCCATCTTACGCCTACGGCGACGTCTTGCGGATCATTGCCCCTTCTCTTCGACCAGACACCTGGGTTGGAAGCGTTCCCGGCACAGGCGGCTTCGAGTATGTCGCACGCGAAATCCTCGGGCACGAAGCCCTTATCTTCGGTTGTCAGCGTGTGCCATACATTTCCAGGATCGAACAATATGGCGAAGCCGTCCATATTTCGGGTCGCCGTCCTCTAATGCATTTTGCCGCGTTGCGACCGCTGCAGGGCTCGGACGTGCAGAAGAGGATGGAGGCGGTCTTCGGCATCGAGACGAAAGCCTTACGGTCGTATCTCGAGGTGACCCTTACCCCCTCGAACCCAATTCTCCATACGGCTCGTCTGTATGTAATGTTCAGAGAATACGTCGAGGGAAGGGTGTTCCCCGAGGAGCTCCTATTTTACGAAACCTGGGACGAGAATTCTTCCGAGGTACTTCTCAGCTGTGATGCCGAGTTGCAAGCAGTATGTCGCGCGTTGCCGATCGATCTGAGGGGCGTTGCATCTCTAAGGAAGCATTACGAGTCGGAAAATGCGGCGGAGCTTTGCGCAAAAATTCGTAGCATTCCGGCATTCAAGGGCCTCAAGGCTCCGATGCGAAGGGTTGCACAGGGTTGGGCCCCCGACTTTTCTTCGCGATACTTTGCCGAAGATGTCCCCTACGGACTCGTAATACTAAAGGCAATTGCGCTCGTCGCGGGGGTGGCGACTCCCACGATGGACGAGATCTTGATGTGGGCGCAGAAGCAACTGGGCCAGGAATACTTGCTGACAAATGGGCGCCTCCTCGGCAAAGACACGGGAGACATCTTTATTCCGCAGAATTTCGGGCTTTCGACGGCTGAGGCGCTGGTCGCCTTCTATCTCAATTGAGTATCCGAGTCTGAGAATTGAGCCGCAAAATCCGCTCTGGATTATTGTCCGCGCGCCGAGCAAGAGCGCGTCGAGGATGCCCCCCCCCGCTTCTCGCCGTCTGCGCGACCATCTCGAGTGGTTCCCGCCTGAGGGGATTGCCGATGGGTACCAAGAGGGCTGTCCTCTTCCGCTGTTTCCAAGTCCCTGACCTCCGCTGGGGAGCTTCCTGTTTCGAAGTGGCCCACTTTCGGCTGAGCGGGACCTGTCAACGACTTTGAGACACAGACCAGGTGGATTTACTGAGCAGCGCTCTCCTTCTCGGCAGAGTGTTCCTTGGGCGGGTTGATCCAGACGGCGGGAGGCACAGGCGGGCGTCGGACGAAGCGCTCGGGGTGGGCCTGGTAGGCGGCGGCGAGGATGCGCTGGCGCTCGGCCTAAAGGGCTT
>JBMNNX010000501.1:0-2680 GCA_050942745.1 Myxococcales bacterium | reverse complement strand
TCGACGCGACGACCGACCGCGCAACCATCGAACGCTGGTGGGGTGTGTGGCCCGACGCGAACATCGGTATCCGCACCGGTGCCGAGTCTGGTCTCGTTGTTCTCGACGTTGACCCCCGGCACGGCGGCGATGAAACCCTCGCCGAGTTAGAGCGAGCGCATGGCAAGCTGCCCGACACCATCGAGGCACTGACCGGCGGGGGCGGTCGCCATATTCTTTTCGCGCACCCCGGCGGCAAGGTGCCATCGAAGAACGGCATCGCGCCCGGACTCGACCGCAAAGCAGACGGCGGTTACATCGTAGCTGCGCCATCCGGTCACAAGAGCGGCGGCCAGTATCAGTGGCAAAACGGGCTTGACGTTGCCCTCGCCCCTGCGCCGGCATGGGTTCTAGACACCGGCAGGAAAGAGACTGCGCCGCCGCGCCCGGTGAGTGGCAACAGCAACATCGAGCAGGCCGTTGCCCGATTCAACGCGGACCATCCTCTTCGCTGGCCTGCCGAGTGCCCTCTCTGCCAGAAGCCCACGGGCTTCAAGCCGCTTGCCGGGGATGAGTCTCGCTGGATTTGCTTCCACGCTTCGCACCCCGACTGCGGCATCGCGGGTGAAGGTTGCCATCACGGCGATGCTCTCGACCTGGAGGCGTTCGCCGTAGGGCGCTCCCGAGTCGAGCACCTGAAGGCAGAGGGCTACCTCGAAGACGCTCGCCGTCCCGGGGGCCCTCCGCCGACTGACGACGATGCACCGGGCCGGGCACGGGGCGGGCAGGACGAAGAGCGCCCGTCCTTCCAGGTGGTCAAGGGGCTCGGGCATGAGGCCGTCGCCTTCGCGATCGATGCCCTCGCCGAGCACGCGACGACCTACCAGCGCGATGGCCGCCTGGTGACGGTAGCGGCCTGGGATGCGGCGCAGAACACCGAGGCGACCCGCAGGGAGGCCGGCGCCCCCGTCGTGCGAGACATGACCGCCCCGCTCGTCTGGGAGCGGCTGTCGGCACTCGTCAACTGGCAGAAGTGGGACACGCGCAAGAA
Organism: Myxococcales bacterium; assembly: GCA_050942745.1. GTDB lineage: Bacteria > Myxococcota > Myxococcia > Myxococcales > UBA5297 > UBA10939. The sequence continues at coordinate 1,650 of JBMNNX010000501.1, read as the reverse complement.
AGGCCCCGTCGACATCGATCCTCCGGCGCCCGTCGTCGCGGCCGTCCTGCAGCGTGGCGAGTGGCCGCGCATCCGCGAGCTGCGCGGCATCATCGGCGCTCCCGCTCTCCGCCCGGACGGCACGATCATCGATCGCCCCGGCTACGACCCGCAGACCGGCCTCCTGTTCGTTCCGGCCGGCGCTTGCAACCCGATCCCCGACCGGCCGACCCGCGCGCAGGCGCTCGAGGCCCGCGACGAGCTGCTCGAGGTGGTCTGCGACTTCCCCTTCGAGCTTCCGGCGCACCGCGCTGCATGGCTGGCCGGCGCTCTGACGCCGATCGTCCGCCCGGCCATCGGCGACGGCAACGTGCCCCTGCTCCTTGTCGACGCGAATAGCCGCGGGGCCGGAAAGGGGCTCGCCGTCCATGCCGCGGCAATCATCGCCACCGGACGCACCGCGCCCTGTGAGGGCTTCACGCCCGACGCGGCCGAGATGGACAAGCGCATCGTCGCCCACCTCCAGGCGGCCGACCCGATCGTCAACCTCGACAATGTCGCAACCGACTTCGGCGGCCCAGTGCTCGACAAGCTCTTGACCTCCGAGGGCACCTACGCATCGCGCAAGCTCGGCAGCAACGACGCGAGCGCGGCACTCAAGCTGCCGAACCTAACGACGTGGTGGGCAACCCTCAACAACGCCGCCCTGACCGGAGACCTCGTTCGCCGTGCGATACACATACGACTGGCGACCGAGTACGAGCACCCCGAGGAGCGTGAGGGCTTCCGGCACCCCGACCTGCTCGGTTGGGTGCGGCAAGAGCGCCCTCGCCTGCTCGCCGCGGCCTTGACCATCGCCCGCGGGTGGTTCGTCGCCGGCCGACCCTGCGCCGACGAGCTGTCGCCCTTCGGCTCGTTCGAGCGTTGGTCTTCGATCGTGCGCGCCATCTGCGCCTGGCTCGAGCTGCCCGATCCCTGGCGGGACACCGTGAACGGGCTTCGCCGCGCCGACCGCTCCGACGACTTGCACGGCGCCCTGCTCGCCGGCCTCGAGCAGCTCGACGCCGATCGACGCGGGCTGTCGACGGGCGAGATCAAGCGGCTGCTCGACCTGGACATGGCCGAGGCCCTTCGGCGCGATACCGCCCCGAGGCACGCCGAGCTGCTCGACGCCCTGGGCGCGGCGGGGCTTGTCGCCGATGGAAAGGTGCTCGGGCAGAAGCTCGGGAAGCGGCTGCAGCTCTACCGCGACAAGCGCAAGGCCGGGGCATGGATCGCCGAGGTCGGGCGCGACAGCCGTAGCGGGTCGCCTCGCTGGTCGGTCATGTCCGCAGGAGTGCAGGAGTCGCAGGAGTGCGGGCAACCCAGCGCGCGCGAATTTGCATGGGGGTAGTGCAAAAACCGGGGGGACCGATAGGCGGCACTCCTGCTCACTCCTGCACTCCTGCAACCGAGGGCGCCCGATGAGCCAGCGCGCCTTGTCCCTAGCGTCCCTATGAGGTTGCTATGCCTTCTCAATTACTTGCAGCAGGTTTCATCCGAGAGCCCCTCGGCCCGGAATGGCTCGACCCCGCGACCGGCGAGGCCATCCCAGAACGCGACGCACGCTATCGAGCCAAGCTGCGCTTTGCTGTGCGCGTCCTCGCCGAATACGGCTGGCGCCCCGTCGAT
>JBMNNX010000159.1:0-15562 GCA_050942745.1 Myxococcales bacterium | reverse complement strand
CGTCCACCAAAATGCCCGGCACCACCGTAATTGCCCGAGGACTCGAACGAGTCCTAGATGCCGCGCAAATCATTGAAGCGCTGCGCGCGTCCGGGAAAATGCGATGAATGGCAAGGCCGCTCCGCGGGGAGGGGGCTTGGTGGGGGCTCGCGCGCGCTCAGTCGGGGAAGCGCGGGGAGCTATTCGGCGCGTAGCCTCCCGCGGGACGCGGGAGGCGAAGTCGAGTAACTGTGTACCTGAGCAAGAGCAGCCACCTCGGTCACCCCGAGCGTAGCTTCTCGCGGAACGCGGGAAGCGGAGTCGAGGGGCCGCAACGAAACCGAGCAGGCCTTCGACTCCGCTGCCGACGCAAGCGTCGGCAGCTACGCTCAGGCCGAACGGGCCCCGCCCTAAGTCGACGGGCCCGCGACTTCGGCCTCCGGGCGCGCCGGCGCGAAGCGCCGACGCTCCAGCCCTACTCCGCCCGCATCGCCTCGACCGGATCGAGCCGGCTCGCGCGCACCGCCGGATAGATGCCGAAGACCAGCCCGCAACCGGACGCCGAGAACAGCGCGAGCAGCACCGCCCACAGCGGCACGCTCGCCGGCACCTGATAGACCTCGCGCGCCCCGACGGCGACCAGCGCGCCGACCAGCACGCCGATGACCCCGCCGAGCAGCGACAGGACGATCGCCTCGATGACGAACTGCGTGAGCACCCGCCGGCGGCGCGCCCCGAGCGCCTTGCGGATGCCTATCTCGCGGGTGCGCTCGACCACCGACACCAGCATGATGTTCATCACCCCGATGCCGCCGACGAGCAGCGCGAGCAGGCAGACGCCGAAGGTCGCCGCCGCCACGGTCGCCGCGAGCTTGTTGAAGGCCGAGGTGAGCGAGTCGTTGGAGAAGATCTCGAAGTCGTTCTCCTCGCCGTCGGGCACGCGCCGCAGACGTCGGAGCTGGGCGACGACCTCGTCCTGCGCGTAGCGGACCGCTTCGGGCGTGACGGCCTGCACGGCCAGGTTGACCGGGCGCTTCTTGCCGAAGACGAGCTCGAAGGCGCTCATCGGCAGGACCACCAGCGCGTCCTTGCTCGACAGCCCGAACACGCTGCCAGCGCGCTCGAGCGTGCCGATGACGGTGAAGCTCGTGTTGCGGATGCGGATCCTCCCGCCGACCGCGCTGCCCTGCGGAAAGAGCACATCGGCCACGTCGGCCCCGATGACCGCGACCCGCCGCGCCAGCTCGGCATCGGCCTCGGAGAGGAAGCGCCCGTCGGCCACCGCGTAGCCGTTGACCTGTTCGAACTCCGGGGTCGTGCCGCAGACGGAGATGTTCGGCTGCGTGGAACGCCCGAGCGCCGTGACCTTCTCCGGCCAGGTCCAGGCCTCGATGGAGACCCGCGCGACGTGCGGGCAGTGCTCGCGCAGCGCCTCGCCCTGCTCGACGGTCAGGTTCTTGCGCTTGCGGTACTTCGCCCAGTCCAGGTTGATGCCGATGGCCGGGAACTTCTGCACCTGGAAGGCGCCGGCGCCCAGAACCGACAGGTCGTCGTTCACCTTCTTCCGCAGGCCCTCGGTCAGCGACATCATCGCCACCACCGTCGCCGCGCCGATGACGATTCCGAGCAGCGTCAGCAGCGAGCGCAGCGGGTTGGCCCGCAAGGTCGAGAGCGCGAGGGCGATGTTGTCGAACAGCGCGGTCATGGCGTGCTCACCAGGGGTCGCGAAGTCCTGATCCCGGCCCGAGCCCTCTGCGCTCCTCGAGCGGAGCCGAATGGTCCTCGGCAGCGGCCCCGCGAGCTCGGCCTAGGGTCGGGCCGACCGGACGCTGCCCGAAGGCCGCTTCGACACAGCGTCACTCCCACCGCAGCGCCTCCACGGGGTCGAGGTTGGCCGCGCGCCACGCGGGCCAGGAGCCGAAGACGAGGCCGACGATGGCCGAGAAGCCGAAGCCGAGCGCCACCGCCGAAGGCGTCACCGCCGCGGCCAGCGGCGAGACGAGCGCGACGAACTGCGCGACCGCGAGCCCCAAGCCGGTGCCGATGGCGCCGCCGACAGCCGCGACCGCCGAGGACTCGATGAGGAACTGCACCATGATGGTCCGCTTGCGCGCCCCGAGCGCGCGCCGCAGGCCTATCTCGCGGGTCCGCTCGTGCACCGAGACGAGCATGATGTTCATGATGCCGATGCCGCCGACCACGAGCGTGATGAGCCCGACGCCGATCGCGACGCCGTAGAGCGCGCCGGTGAGCTGCCGGTAGACCTTGAGGAACTGCTCCTGCCGGTTGATCGAGAAGTCGTCGGGCTTGCCCGGGGCGACCCGGCGCACGCGCCGCAGGATGCCGACGAGCTCGTCCTCGAGCTTGGAGAGCTCCTCGGGCTTGCCGACGACGGCGATCTGGATCGAGCGCCTGCTGCCGAGCAGCCGTTGGAAGGTCGTCCACGGGATGATGACGTTGTTGTCCATCGACTGGCCGAGGAAGCTGCCGCGCCGCTCCATCACGCCCTGCACGGTGAAGCTGCGCCCCTCGATGCGCACGCGCGCGCCGAGGATCTCCTCGGGCTCGACGTCGGGGAAGATCTGGTCGGCGACGTCGGCGCCGAGGACCACCGCGGTGCGCGAGAAGTCGACGTCGGCCTCGACGAGGAAGCGCCCCGCTCGCAGGTTCCCCGCTCCGGTCTCGAGGTACTGGGAGTTGGTGCCGGAGATGGAGACGCGGGTCAGCTCGTGGCCGTTGCCCGAGACGGTGACGCGCCCGCCTATCTGCGGCGCGACCGCGCGGGCGAGCTGCGAGCCCTCCTGGATAGCCCTCAGCTCCTTGCGGCCGATGGGCGCGCGGTTTCGCCTCGTCCACCAGTCGTCGCCCATGCTGAGCCACTGGTGCTTGGAGACGTAGAGCGTGCTCGCGCCCAGCCCGGCGACCTGCTCGGCGAAGCTCTTGTTGAGGCCCTGGACGATCGCGACGATGGCGATCACCGTCATCACGCCGATGACGATGTCCAGCGTCGTCAACAGGGTGCGCAGGCGGTTGCCCGCGAGCGCGCCGAGCCCGATGCGCAGCCCCTCGACGAGCTCGGAGATGGCGCGGCCTATCCTCATGTGCCTACCGCCCTCGGGAGCTGCATCGCCGCGACCTCGGCGCCGGGCCCGTCGGCGACGACCCTGCCGTCGGAGAGCCGCACCGCGCGCGGGCAGCGCGCGGCGAGCTTCGGCTCGTGGGTAACGAGGACGATGGTGTTGCCCGCCTCGTGCAGCTCGGTGAAGAGCCCGATGATCTCCTCGCCGGTGGCGGTGTCGAGGTTGCCGGTCGGCTCGTCGGCGAGCAATAGCGAGGGCCTGCCGACCAGGGCGCGGGCGACGGCGACGCGCTGGCGCTGGCCGCCGGAGAGCTCGTTGGCCGGTGGTGCATGCGCTGCTCGAGCCCGACGCGCACCAGCGCCTCCTTGGCCATTTCGCGCCGCTGGCGCCGGGGCACGCCGCGGTAGACGAGCGGCAGCTCGACGTTGGCGAGCGCGGTCGAGCGCGCCAGGAGCTGGAAGGTCTGGAAGACGAAGCCGATCTCCTTGTTGCGCAGGTCGGCGAGCTCGTCGTCGGAGAGCCCGCGCACGTCGGTGCCGTTGAGCAGGTAGCGGCCCGAGGTCGGTGTGTCGAGGCAGCCGAGGATGTTCATCAGGGTCGATTTGCCCGAGCCCGACTGGCCGACGATGGCGACCCACTCGCCGCGGTTGACCGCGATGCTGACGCCGTCGAGCGCGCGCACCACCTCGCCGCCGACGTGGTAGGTGCGCCGGATCTCCTCGAGGACGATGAGCGCAGGCGCCCCCCCGGTCACCCCGAGCGTAGCCTCGCGCGGGACGCGCGAGGCGAAGTCGAGGGGCCCATCGCCTCCGCTCCCGGCGCTTGCGCGTCGGGAGCTGTGCTCAGGGTGCGCGGGAGACTCGACCGACGGAGTGCTCTTCGGCGACTCTTCCGAGCTCACGAGCGCTTTCCTTCGGCGGGCTTGTCCTTCTTCTCGTCCTTGACTGGCTTGCCGTCGGAGAGCTCGCGCGCCACGGCCTTGTACGGGCCCTCGACGATGGTCTCGCCCTCCTTCAGCCCGTCGAGGATCTCGCTCTCGGTCTCGCTGGCGAGCCCGGTCTCGACGGGGCGGGCCTTGGCGATTCCGTTCTCGACGACGAAGACGACCTTCTGCATCCGGGTGCGCGGGGCGGGCTTGGCGCCGACCACTTGGCCGACTTGGCCCTCGACCACGGCGCCCTCGCCGCTCTTCTCCTTCTTCAGCTCGCGCTCGGTGCGCGCGGCGACGGCTTGGATGGGGATGACGAGCGCGTTGTCGTGCGTCTCGGTGGCGATGGAGGCCTCGGCACTCATGCCCGGCAGCGCGCCGGGCACCGGGGTCTCGAGCGTCATGCGCACCGGGAAGGTGGTCACCTCGGCCTCGGTGCCCGGGTTCTTGATGGTGGCGTTCTTGGCGATCTCGACGACCGTCGCCGGCCACTTGCGGTCGGGGAAGGCGTCGATCTCGACCTCGGCCTTGTCGCCCTCGTGCAGGAAGACGACCTCGTGCTCGCCGACCTCGACGTTGACCTCCATCGACGAGAGCGTGGAGATGACCAGCAGCACGTCCTCGCTGAAGTCCGAGCCGCGCAGCCGCTCGCCGACCTCCTTGAGCTTGGAGGTGACGACGCCGTCGATGGGCGCGTAGAGCGTGCTCATCGACAGCAGGTGCGAGGCCTCGGCGAGGACCGCGCTCGCCTGCGCGACCCGCTGCTTGACCGCGGCGATGCGCGCGCGCTGCGCGAGGAGATCGGGGTCGGCGCGCTCGAGCTCGGCGGCGCTCGCGCTCGAGGTCTCGACGAGCTTGGCGACGCGGTCGCGCTCGGCCTGCAGCCGCGCGAGCTCGACCTCGGCCAGCTTGAGCTCGGCCTCGACCCCGGCCAGGGTCGCCTCCTGCTGGCGGACCTGGGCGCTGTAGCGGCGCGCGTCGATGCGGGCGAGCAGCTGGCCCTTCACGACCTTGTCGCCCTCCTCGACCGCGAGCTCGAGCAGATCGCCGGAGAGGTTCGAGGAGATCTTCACCTGCTTGGCCGGCTGCAGCTTGCCGGCGGCGGCGACCCGCCGAGTGATCGAGCCGCGCCGCACCTCGGTGAGCTGAACCGGGAGGGGCTTCTCCTGCTTCGACTGGAGCGAGAGGGCGACAAGCCCGGCGATGCCGAGCACGAAAAGGAGGGCGAGGATGCGCTTGGGCCAGGACATTGGGTAGTTATGAGTTTTGAGTCTTGAAGTCTTAGTGGGTTGGGCGACATTGGTAGGGGCGCACGGCAGTGCGCCCGGCCCCGCAGGCCACGGAGACCGTGGAGGCGGATGGTATCCAAGCGACACCTGGACGGCGGAGCTCCAGCTCCGCCCACCGAGGCGGCTTCATCCTCTTTTCCCCCACCATCGACACCGTCCTCATTCGATGCCCCCTCGGCCTACAGTCCGCCGCCGACTGCGCGGTTCGGCTCGGCGCGGGCGATGATCAGATCGATACGGGCGTTCACCAAATCGAGGTGCGACGAGGTCAGCTTGAGGCTGGCGTCGCGCACCTCGAGCTGAGTCGCGACTCCGGCGCCGAGCCTCTCGGTGGAGAGGCGCACGCCTTCTTTGGCGCTGGCGAGGTTGTTGTCGGAGAGCTCGACCGTGCGAGTCAGGCTGACGACAGCGGCGTAGGCGCGGGCGACCTCGGCCGCGACCTGCTGCTCGGCCTGCTCGAGCGCGATCCGCGCCCTGCGCCCGGCGATGGCCGCGGCCTGCTCGGCGGCGCTGGTGCGCCCGCCGTTGAAGATGTTCCACTGGCCATAGAGCTGCGCCGAGGCGACGTACTGGCGCACGGGGTTGCCGTAGACGCCCTCGCTGCCGGTGAAGTTGGGGCCCGAGCGCTCGTAGCTGAGGCCGAGGCCGACGGTCGGGTAGCGATCGGCCGAGGCGATGCGCTTGTCGAGCGTCGCGGCTTCGAGCGCGGCGCGCGCCCGGGCGACGGCGGGCCGCGAGGCCTTGGCCTTCTCGATGAGCTCGGCGAGCGGGCCGAGCGGCGAAAGCGGACGGTGGGCGACGAGCTGGATCTGCTCGGGCTCGATCACCTCGAGCGGCTGCCCCGCGTCGCGCCCTATCGCGAGGGCGAGGTCGGTCCAGGCCTGCACGACTTGCGCGCGCTGGCTCTCGAGGCTGGCCAGGTCGGCGCCGAGGTTGACCTGGGCGGCTATCAGCTCACTCTTGGCGCCGCGCCCGGCCTCGAAGAGCGCGCGGGCCCGCTGGACGTAGCTGTCGCTGAGCGCCACGGTCTCGGTGAGCACTTTGACGCCCTGCTGCGCCTTGACCACCTCGTAGAAGCGGCGCGTCACCTCGAAGGCGACCGCGAGCTGGGTCTCGTCGAGCGCGTGGCGCGCCTCCTCGACGCCGGCCTTGGCCTTCTCGATCTCGGTCCAGGAACGGAAGCCGTCGAAGAGCGGCTGCTGGAGCTGCAGGCCGAGCGAGTAGTTGGCGAACTCGCGCGCCGGGGTCTCGACCGGGTTCTGCTCGAAGGTGAGAGTGGGCGCGCCGGTCGCCGGTTCGGTGCCGATGGCGGGCGCGGTGACGACGCGCTCCTGAGCGCCGTAGTGGATGCGCCCGAAGCCCGCGGTGAGGTCGAGCCGCGGCAACACGCCGGCCCAGCTCGCGGTCGCCTGCGCGTCGGCGCTCTCGCCCTGCAGCCGGGCGAGCTGCAGGTCCGGGTTGTTGCGGGCGGCCCCGGCGAGCGCGTCGTCGAGAGAGAGGGGAACGCCCGAGGTCCCGAGGGGCCCGGTCGCCGTGGCGATGGCGAGAAGGAGAGAGGCGAACATGGGCATCAGGACGCGCCGCCGAGCGACGGGAGCGCGAGGTGGAAGAGAGCGACGTAGCCGCCCCCCAGGGCGAGGGTGACGACGGCCGAACGCGCCTTGGAGACCTGCGCGACGTGCGCCATGCCGAGGGCTACGAGCACGAGTGACCAGAGGCTGAAGAGGTCGAAGGCCGACAGCAGCAGGAGCCTCGACGCGGCGGCGTCCGGGGCCAACGCCGCGAGGCTGGAGGGCAGCTGGTTCCCGAGCTCGTCGGCGGGGATGGCCTCTTGTCGCAGCAGGGCGGGGATGCTCAGCAGGCTCTTGAGCGAGAGCGGCAGCATCCCGTGCGCGGCGACCGCGAGCGTGGGGACGAAGCCGGGTTTGCCCGCAGCGACCTTGTAGCCGAATCCACAGGAAGAACGCGGTCGCGAGCATCATGGCCGCCGGGCCGACGACGCCCCCGGCGACCGAGGCTATCGCGCCGACCTTCGAGCCGGCCTCAATCGCCTGCCTGCGCTCGTGCGGAGTCATCTTCGCGGCAGCGGGCGAGGCGTCGAGCTTCTCGGCGATGGTCGTCGCGAAGTCGATGCGCGGGATAGCCGCCACCGCGTACGCCCCGGAGAGCGCCGTAGCGACGACGAAGGGCAACAGAAAGCGGCGCGAGTCGGCCGCCTCGCGCAGCGCGCGCAGCGGCGACGTGAACGTCACCAGCAACAAGCCGAAGGCTGAGGTCTGTTTTCCATGCGGTCCTCTCTACGCAGGAGGCTGCCGGCTATTTCGCCCGCCGGAACGGAGAGCGACGATTCTCTGCTCAAACCGAGGGCCGCGCGAGTTATCGCTCCGGCCGGCTTGGTCTCCGCAGCTTCGCGCCGCGGACCTCCTGCTGACCGGGCCGCTGCGGTGCGTCGTCATCGCGCGCAGCCACCGTCCGCGCGAAGCTGTGGAATGGGCCCTTCGGCGTGCGCATCGCGGCTACCCTCTCCGTTGAGTGACACTGCTGCCTGGTCACGCACGTGCGCGGCAACGTGCTGCAGGAGCCTACGCGGGCTGGAATCGCTCGCAAACAGCGGCGGCCATGACGAATCGCGGCCAACGATGCGGGCTCGGCAGTCGGTTCCTGGCGTTCGATTTCCTAGAAGTGCTACCTCGCCTCGAGCCAGCGTCGGATCCTCTTCTGAGCCGAGGCGTGTCTCGACAGTCGCGAAAATGCCTGCTAGCTCAACGCTATGCGCGACTCAACCAACACATTGAAGCCCGTCCTGCTGGTCACCCTCGCGCTGTCCATCAGCGCGCCCGCGCGCGCCGCGGACACCTGGAGCGACATCGAGCCTGGTCTGAGGTACCTGCACCGCACGACGAGCGATCCGCTCTCCATCCACGCTCTTATCGTGGACATGTGCGACCCGTCGATCGACCTGCGCGCGACTCGCAGCGACGAGCGCCGGCAGACGCCGAGCAACTGGGGCCGCAGCGTGGGCGCCCGCGCGGCGATAAACGGCGACTTCTTCGGCTACACGACCTACGGCACCGTGGGCCTCGCCATGGGCGCGGGCCAGCGCTGGCCCGACACCGACGACGACGCGAGCTGGGCGCTCTTCGCCGCCGGAAGGGACGGCAAGATCAGCATTCGCCCAGCCTCCGAGAACCTCGGCACGACGCCCGAAGCCTGGATGCGCGAGATCGTCGGCGGCGATCCCAACTGCCTGGTGAACGGCGTGCCGCAGACCGACACCGACAGCCACTACGGCCAGCGCCATCCGCGCAGCGCCGTTGGGATAAGCCGGGACGGCAAGACGTTGATCCTTCTGGTCGTGGACGGGCGCTCGACGTCGTCGCGCGGAGTGACCACCCGAGAGCTCGGCCAGATCCTGCTCGACTTGGGAGCCTGGGAGGGCATGAACTTCGACGGCGGCGGCTCGAGCGCGCTGTGGCTGGCGGCCCGAGGCGTCGTCAACCGACCGAGCGACGGCTCCGAGCGCGTCGTCGCCAACCACCTTGGCGTGATGCGCCTGCAGGTTCCCGAAAACGAGCCCTCGCGCTGCTGCAGGCCCGCGGCGGTAGCCGGGGCCACGGGAACGTTCGACGACGTCGCCGACTCGTACTGGGCCTTCCCGGTGATCGAAGCGGTCTACGCCGCGGGCGGAACCAACGGGTGCAGCGCCAACCCGCCCTACTATTGCCCGCTCTGCCGGACGACACGCGGTGCCGCCATCGCAATGCTCGTGCGCGTCGCCGGGTTCCCCCAGGTGCATCCGTCCACGCCGACCTTCAGCGACGTGCCGCAGAGCCACCCGCTGTACGGCGAGATCGAGACGGCCGCCGCTCGCGGCATCACCGCCGGCTGTGGCGGAGGCCGGTTCTGCCCCGATGATCCGGCGCCGCGCTCGGCGGTCGCCATCTTCACGGCCAGGACCTTCGGGTTGCCTACGACGGCGCCGGCCAGCTCGCAGTTCTCCGACGTCCCAGTCAGCGATCCGGCCGCCGGTGCGATTCACAGCCTGGTCGAGAACTGCGTGGTGTCGGGATGCGCGCCAGGGCGGTTCTGCCCGACGAAGACCGCGACGCGCGCGGAGCTCGCGGCGTTCGTGGCTCGTGCGGCGGGGCTGGTATCAACGGGTTGCGAGCAGCCGGATGCCGGGTTCCCCTACGACGCGGGCATCCCCTACGACGCGGGCATCCCCTACGACGCGGGCATCCCGTATGACGCGGGCATCCCGTATGACGCGGGCATCCCGTACGACGCGGGCATCCCGTACGACGCCGGCATCCCGTACGACGCCGGCATCCTCTACGACGCGGGCATCCCCTACGACGCGGGCATCCCGTATGACGCCGGCATCCCGTATGACGCCGGCATCCCGTATGACGCCGGCATCCCTGACGACGCCGGTGTCCCTGACGACGCGGGCACTGAGGACGATGCGGGGAACCCTCGCGACGCCGGCAGTCTCGACGCTGGGCTTGTAGACGACGCAGGCATCGAGGACGCAAGCGTTGACAGCGGATCGGGCCGAGGCAGCGAATTCGTGGTCGTCTCGACGGGTTGCGGCTGCGCGAGCACGCCGTCGGCGGCCGGGCCGCTTCTCGCCGCTGCGCTCGCGCTCGCCTTCGTGCCGAGGCGCCGCTCGTCGGCGCAACGCCGCCAATCCACGCGCCAATAGGCGCTCTCGGCGCGCCGCGAAGCCGCTCGCCTGACCACATCGCTGCGAGCGTCGCGCGGCGCTATGCTGAGAGGATCCGGTGGTGGCAAAGCGCGGTGCGCTTCGCCTCGTCGTCCCACAGGTGCAGGGAGTTGCCCTTGCAGTGGCGCCACTGCTTGCAGCCGACGCAATCGCCGGTTCGCATCCACTCGCGCTCGCGGAAAGGCTCGAAGCGCTTCTCCCAGACCGTCTCGAAGTCGTCCTCGCGGATGTTCCCCTGCACGAGCGAGCGCGAGATGTTCGGGCAAGCGGAGATGGACCCGTCGGCGAGGACCGAGCCGATGTTGATGCCAGCGCGGCAGAAGTAGGGCTCGTCGCGAACCTGCCGGTCGAGCGCAGGAGGCAGGTAGCCCTCGCAGCTGAACTGCATCTTGAAGCCGCTCCCCTCGAGCGAGACGCTCGTCTCCTTGATCCAGGCGAAGAGCCGGCGCATCTGCTCCTCGGAGAGTTGCAGCTCGGAGTTCTGCTTCGCCCGGCCTTTGGGGAAGATGTTGAAGAGCCGCCAGGCCGGCACTCCCAAGGCGCGAAGCTGCTCGAGCACGCGCGGCAGCTCGTCGAGGTTGCGCGGGTTGACGCAGGTGACGACGTCGAAGAACGGCAACTGCGCTGCCACGAGGCGACGAATGCCGGCGACCGCGCGCTCGTAGGAGCCGGCGCGGCCGCGCAGCCAGTCGTGCGATTCGGCGAGCCCGTCGAGGCTGACGGTGATGCTGGCGATGCCCGCGTCAACGATCTTGGCGACGTTCGCCTCGGTCAGCGCCCAGCCGTTGGAGACCATGGCCCAGGTCAGGCCGTTCTCCTTCAGACCGGCGAGGATCCGATCGAAGTCCGGGCAGCAGAACGGCTCGCCCCCGGTGACGACGAGGACGAGCTGTCTGCGATCGAAGTGCTGCGGCAGATAGCGGAAGAAGGCGAGCCACTCGTCGGTGGTGAGCTCGTTCAGCCGCGTCTCGCGCCCGCAGTCGCTGCCGCAGTGCAGGCAGTTGAGGTTGCAGCGCTGCGTGATCTCGATGAACAGGTAGCGCAGCAAGTGCGCGGACGTCTCGAGGGAGCGGTAGAGCGGATGGAGCCATCCGCGCAGCTTGCTCTGCACCTTGCCTACTCCTTGTCCATCAGCACCGTGAGGGTGGCCGACTCGGCGCTGAACGGAATCTCGGTCGCCTTGTAGCGGCCGTTCTCCTCGCCGTCCACGTCCTCTGCGGTGATCTTCGCGCACTCCTGGTCGTACTCGACGAGGAACGAGCCGTCGGTGTTGCTGTGGGTCTCGTATGCGACCCCTCCGTCGGGCAGGACACAGCCGATCCTGATGCCCGGGATGCCGACGTGCGTCGAGCGATCAAGCACGCGACCGCTCTTGCTGTACTGGTACGGTGCGCCATAGCAGGCGGCGATCACGACGGGGATTCCAGCGGTCATCAGCTTCAGAAGGGCGCGCGTCAGATGCTTCATTGAGAACTCCTTTGGTCAATCGGACGGAGCGGTGTGCAGCAAACATCGCGCCGACGCGAACAGTCAAGCAACCTCTCGAAAACACGGCAAAAGCACAGTCCCCACTGCCGGCAGGACCCTGATCGAGGTGTCGCGGACGCCCCGTCGCTGGAACCCTGCCTGCCGGCCGAGCGACGCCCGTCGCGGGACGGCAAAGCGGCCAGCCGCTCGCTAAAGCCCGAGGCGAATTGGCGCCTGCCGCCCGGTCGCTCGCCTCCGCCGGCGAGGTTGGCAACTAGAATCGACGCCCTTTCACGGACCCGGCAATCAATCGACTGCGTCATGCGTATGCGTGGAGGAGGTTGACCGAATGAACATCCCAGACCTGCACCGCGCGGGCCCGCTCGATTTCTTTCGGGGCTTCGCCATCCCCTTCCGTGGGATGCGCCTGATCTTTGGGACCTCGAAGCTGATGCTGCTCACCCTGAGCGTCGCGGCGGTGACGTTCTTCTCGCTCATCGGGGTGCTGATAGCGCTCTGGTACCTCGCGCCCGACCTGGTCGCCGCCTTCTGGAAGGAGCCCGAGGCCTGGTACGCGCTCATAGCCCACAAGCTGCTGGTCGCGCTCGTCTACGGGCTGCTCTTCATCATCGGCGCCAACGTGATGCCGCCCCTGCTCGTCGCGCCGCTGATGGACTCCATCTCGGTCCAGGCTGAGAAGGCGCTCGGGTTTCCGGTGAATGACGACGGAGGCTTCGGCCGCCTCGTCAAAGAGACCGTGCGCGCCGTCGCCAACGGGCTGGTCAGGCTCCTCGTGCTGCTCGTCGGTCAGGCGGCCCTCCTGCCGCTGTTGCTGATACCGGTCGCCGGCGGGCCGCTTTGGACGGGGCTGAGCTGGTGCTGGACCGCGGTCTGGGTCGCCGTCTCGTACTTGGACGTCCCGATGGCGCGCTACCTCTACAACTTCGACCACGAGGTACACGTCCTGAAGAAGCGCCTGCCGTTGTGCCTGGGGTTCGGCGCGGCGATCGCGTTGATGCTCTGGATCCCGCTGCTCAACTCCTTCTTCGTCCCCGTCGCGGTCGTCTCGGCGACGGTGCTCTTCCGGGCTCTCGTCGCCGCGAGCACGCTGCCTCAACCCGCCGCTCCTTCGGAGCCGCCTCCCATCGAGGCCTCCAGCGCGCGCGGTTGAAGAGACACTGGGCGCTTTCCTACGATTCGCCCATGCGCCCCTTCGTCCTCCTGTCACTCGTCCTGGCTACCGCCTGCCCTCAGTTCATCGAAGAAACCCCCGACGCAGCGGCGCTCCCCGCAATCGACGCGGAGACCTTCCCGCGGACGCCTCGTCCTTATTAGAGGATGCGGGCGAGCCGGGAGCGCCCGATGCCGGGGACGGCGGTGGCGAAGGCTTGGACGCTGGCCATTCCGAGGAGCCTTCCCGATGACGCCGGCATCCCGAGCGACGCGGGTGTGTCCGGCGACGCCGGCTCGCCCGAAGACGCGGGCGAAGAGCCGCAGGTCGAGTGCACGGTCGACAAGCCGCGGGTACGCGCGAACGAGCCCGTGAACATCACCTGCGTCGTGCCGGCGGACGTCCAAGCTGCCTGGTCGGTGCAGCCTGAGATGGGCGCACAGATCGTCGATCTCGGCTCGGGCGGGGCGAGGTTCCACCTGCCATCGAGCGCGCTTTCGGCCGATTTCGGCGACACCCGCTTCGTAGCCACCGGCGCCTTCGAGGTCGCCCCAACGGTGTTCGTCTCCCGCTCGGTCGAGGTGCTGGTCCTCGGCAACATCTGGGTCGGCCGCGGCGACAGCCACGCCATCGACGCTTTTCGCTCCGACGGCACCAGAATCGGGACGGCGATCGGCCCCGCCTTGCTCGACAGCCGGCCGCGGGCGCTCGCGATGCGCGCCGACGGCGCCATCCTCGTCGCGCAGGAACCAATAGAAGAGCCCGCCGCTGCCGTGGTCGTCGTCTCCCGAGGAGGCTTGCGGCTCGGCGTATTCAATAACAGCGATTTCTCCGGAGCCCCGCTCTTCACACGCACGTTGCCGCCGCGGGCCATCCTGCAGGCGCGCGACGGCTCGATCTGGGTGACCGGCGATCGCCAGCCGGTCATCTTCGACGCCAACGGCCAGTTCCTGAAGCGCGCCGCGCAGGCGCCGGGCAAGACGCAAGGGATCGCCCAACTCGCCCGACGGGCGCATCGTCGTCACCTACCTGTCCCGCCAGCTCGGCCTCTACTCGGAGGACGGCGACACGCTCAGCACGGTTGACCTTGCCCTCAGTCCGGACCCGTACAACTACACCGACCTGCAGGCCCTCGCCGTCGAAGCCGACGGCAGCCTGCTCGTCTCGTGCAACCACTATCAGACCGGCATCTCGGGGAGCGGCACCGTCATGCGGCTGAGCCCCGCCTTCACCGTCGTCGGCGAGCTCCCCGCCCAACTCCGGGAATACCAGAACGTCCCTTCGCACCTCCTGCGGTTCGAGGACGAGATCATCGCCTCGCCCCAGATCGGGCACGCGACGGGGCAGTGTCCACGCCGTTACGACATTTCGCTCTCGAGCAAGTTGGGCTGCCTGGGCGACGGCTTGGGGGTGCCGCAGTACCGCGGGCTCGTCCAGCTCGCCGCGCCTTGAGGACATCGCCGGTCCTCGGGTTGGCGAATCGTAGGCCGAACCGAGGCGTGGACCGGCCTCGGTAGCGCGCGCTTCGCCGCTGGTCGCCAGGCCTCGCTCGGACCGCCGCGGGTTTGGAGCCGGCTGACCGCATCAGGCATCAGCGGCACACGTAGCGCTGGTAGGCGACGCCGGACTCGCTGCGAAACGCAAAGAGGACGCCGCCCTCGTCGAGGACGACGATGTCGCGGAACGTCTCCTCGGGCATGGGGCTGACCGGCAGATCGGCGCTGCCCCACGGCTGGCCGTCGGTTGGCGACATGCAGACCACGCGGATGGAAGGCATCGGCTCGTCTTCGGGACCCGCGCCGCCGAGCTCGAGGAGGACGCCGAGGTAGATGTTGCCGCGCAGGTCGGTGTCGAGCAGCAGAATGCCGGGACTCGGCGCGCCCATCCGCAGCTCCCGCGTGAAGCGATGCTGCAGCGAAGGCCGCTCCACCGAGTTGACGTAGACCCGGCCCGAGGCCGCGTCGATGATGCCCGCGTTGAGAAAGGACTGGCCGTCGCGCGAGGGCCGGCCGGGCACCTCGGGGCGCTCCTCATCGACCTTGCCCTCGGTGTCGCCGATGCGGACGAGGTCTCCGTGCTCGCGCTCGACGTAGACGTCGGTGCCGTCCACGAACACGCCGGTGACGCCGCCGCCTTCCTCGATTCCCCGGCCTTCGACCGGCAGCTCGCCGAGGAGCCGGCCGTCGGGCCCGAGGACGGCGACGGATTTATCGACGAGCCGATCGAGGACCAGCGCGTTGCCCTCGGGGCTGATCACGAGGTCCTGAGGCGCCTGCTGCGTGGTCAGGAACGAGTCGATGGGGTTGCCGTCCTTGTCGTAGCGCACGATGCGCCCGTTGACCTGATCGAGCACGTAGCTGCGGCCGAGCCCGTCGGTCGCGAAGCTCATCGGCGCCTCGGGGTTGCCCTCCGAGGGGCGCGTACGCCCGAGCTCATTCGAGCCCGAGCCCCAGCCGGCGCGGATGACGACCGCCGGCGCCCCGGCGGCCTCACCGGCGTCTTCCGCGGCCTGCGCGGCGGGCTGCGAAGGGCGCGGCTTCGAAGTTCGGCGACTGCTCCGATCTACGGAGGGCGCCTCCTGCGAGGGCGCCACCGAGTCGGCGACCTGCAAAGAGAGCATCTCCTCGTCCTCGGACCTGAGGTAGAGGACAAGCGCTGCCGCGAGCCCCAAGGCGAGGACCGCAAAGACCACCGTCTTCTGCCGACGCGAGTGTCCTGCCATCGCCGAGACTCCTGTTGGGGCGCGTGACTTCGTTCGTTCGCAAGGGAGCACTCTAGGAGAGCGTCGGGGAAAGGCCCTTCGGCACTGAGCCGCCCCAGACGCTCCGTGGAGGATACAGCCGCTGACGGCTCCGATCGATGCGTCAGCGGTCCTCGTGCCGCACATTTTGGCCGTCGGCCCGCTCTTCTCCCTTACTTCAC
>JBMNNX010000174.1:0-14698 GCA_050942745.1 Myxococcales bacterium | reverse complement strand
GTTCGGCGCTGTTCCGCACGCCCGTCTTCTCGCTGCTCACAAGCATCTGCGCCCTGTTCGTCTTCTGGCTGCTGGCCATCCTCGGCAAGTTCGAGAGGCTCTCGTTCTTGAGCTGGGCAACGCCCTCGCACTACGAGGACGGCCTCGTCTCGGTCGAGCCGCTGCAGGAGCTCGGCGCGGCGGGCGCCTACGTGCTCTTCGCCGCCACCTTCCTCGGGCTGGCCTACGTCGCGCTGCGCAGGAGGGACATCTGATGACCGAGGCGGCAATCCAGCAGGCACCCACGCTCCCGGCCGCCGCGGCCGAGCCGCCCATCGTCCTCGAGTCGGTCGTCAAACGCTTCGGCTCGACGCTCGCCGTCGATCAGGCCTCGCTGCAGGTCCCCGCCGGCGGGGTCTTCGGGCTCATCGGCCCCAACGGCGCGGGCAAGACGACAACCTTTTCGATCGTCTGCGGCTTCCTCTCCCCGACCTCCGGCTCGGTGCGTGTGCTCGGGCATCGGCCTGGCGACCTGGCCGCGCTGCGCGGCCGCATCGGCGCGCTGCCCCAGGACGCGCTGCTGCCGGCTAACGACCCGGTCGGCCACGCGATCGCCTTCTACGCCCAGCTCCAGGGGATGCCGCGCCGCAAGGCGATAGCCGCAGCCCAGGAGGCGCTCGAGCGCGTGGGGATGTCGCAGTGGTGGCGGGTTCGCTGCGGGGCGCTCTCGCACGGCATGGCCAAGCGCGTCGGCCTTGCGCAGGCCTTCCTCGGCAGCCCCGAGCTCGTGCTGCTCGACGAGCCGACCGCGGGGCTCGACCCGAAGAGCGCCTTCCAGTTGCGCGAGTTCATCAAGCAGCAGCGCACCGAGGGCCACACCATCGTCATCTCCAGCCACAACCTGACCGAGCTCGAGGAGTTGTGCGACGCGGCGGCGATCCTCGACCACGGCCGCGTGGTCGCCTCGGGCGCGATGCAGGAGCTCACCCGCGCAGTCGCCGAGGTGCGCTTCTCGCTGGCGAGCGACGCCGTCCCCGAGGACGGGCTGCGCGCCCTGCCCTGCGTCGAGGCGCTCGCCTTCGACCGGGCGCGCCGCAGCCTGGTCGTCACCTTCTCGCCGGGCAAGCACGAGGCCGAGGAGGTCATCGCCGAGGTGCTCGGGGTGCTCCTGGCCGCCAAGGTGCGCATCTCCGGCGTCGCCAAGGGCCGTAAGCTCGAAGAGCGGGTAATGGAGCTCGTCTAGCCGAGGGCGTGCGCGGCGCTCGGTCCGTACTCCGTCCCCCTGCCTGACCAGCGATGGTCGGCCCCGACCCAACTCTCGACTCTCGACTCTCGACCCTCGACTAGCGCCCGCGCCTCCGTAGACCCGCACGAGCGCATCGGCTAGAGTCCCGGCCCATGAAAAAGCTCATACTCTCCCTGACCGCGATCGCATTGGTGGCCGGCTGTCAGAAGTCCAGCGATAAGCCCGCCGAACCCGCTCCTGCCGCAGCCCAGAAGCTGGCGGACGCGGCGCCTACCAAGGCCGAGATGAAGAAGGTCGAGGCCGTCAAGGAGGCAGGCGCCAAGGAGCTCACCGAAGAGAAGCTCAAGGCTTTCATCGTCTACGAGCGCGAGATGCTGCCGCACACGAAGCTCGCGATGGGGATGGCCATCGGCGCCTTCAAGAAGGCCGGCAAGGACATGGCCAAGGAGATCTCCAAGGACGAGCGGCGCAAGGTGATGGAGGAGGCCGCGAAGGCCGCCCTCGCCAAGTCGGGCCTCGATAGGAGCGACATCCCCAAGCTCTCGACGATTACGGCCGAGTACTACACAACCCGCGTGCTCGCGATGCAGAGCGAGAAGGAGCAGGCCGAGCGCCAGAAGCGCATGGATGAGGCCAAGGCCGCCGGTAAGGAGCCGGGCCTGATGGACAAGGCGATGTTCGACGCGACCAAGGAGCAGCTCGACAGCTTCGAGGCCGACCGCCAGAAGTTCGTGGAGAAGTACGGCAAGGAGACCGTGGAGCTGCTCGAGAAGTACGTCGAGCAGTTCGCCGAGATCCACCGCGAGCGCATGAACGCGATCCTACCGTCGAAGCAGAAGTAGCGTTCTCGCCTTCCACTCTCTCTTCCCCGGGCCGGCCCTTCGTGGACCGGCCCTTTTCTTTTCCCGAGCGCGGCCCGGCGTCGTTCAAGCTCGCCCGCCCTGCGGCCGTGATGAAGCCGCGGCCCGTCAGGTCACGGCCTCCTCGGCTGCATAGACTCCGAAGAGACGAGCGTCCCAGTGGCCCGGAGCCGAGTCGAAACAGGCGAGCGAAGCCGCAAATCCCTCGGCCCCGAGGCGCCCGCTGGTCGCCACCATGCTCGGGATGACCGGGACCGCCCACGTTGCATCGCAGAGCGAAGTGGCGCCCGGCCAAGGGGGGGAGCAATGAACCACCGCCGCTCGATCGGCCTGTTCTCGCTGCTGTCGTGCACGGCCGCCCTGCTCGCGAGCGGCTGCGCTGCCGAGCGAGTCTACTTCCGCCCGACCGACAACCTCGTCGAGGTCCCCGGGCGCGGTTACCTCGCGATAGCCAGCTACGACATCGAAGACGAGAGCGGCCAGCGCGTCGGCACGCTGCGGGTCAACTCCCAGGGCGTCTACGAGGCCGAGCTCGATTCGGGCGACGGCAAGGAGCGCGTGCTGCAGGTCGAGCTCTCGGTCACCAACATCGGCGCGACGCCCCTGCAGCTTCCGCTGGACGAGCAGACCATCGTCAACCTCGACGGCATTCCGCGGCTTCAGCCCTATCGCGTCTTCGTCGATGGCAACCGGGCGCTCGAGCTCCTGGTGCCTCCCGATGGGGCGCGCAACATCGACCTCTTCTACAAGGTGCCGTCCAACGTCGACGTCTCGCGGCTCGAGGACTTCCTGTTTCACTGGCGCGTTCGCGCCGGGGCACGCGAGCAGGTCGAGTTCACGCACTTCATCCGCATGCCCGAGACCAGCTTCTACTACCCGCGCTACTGCTACGCAGGCTATTGGAACGGCTACTTCTTCCCCGGCTACTACACGATTCCGTCGTGGGGCCTGGACATCCTCTTCGCTCCACCGCTCGTGCCCTACTACGAAGACGCGCCCGCAGTCGGCGGCGCCGGCGATCCGGAGAAGAAGTAGGTCCGCAGCGGCGCCTCCGACTCCGCCCATCGGCTTGTGATACAGACCCCGGGGAAACGCCGGACGATCTAGCGCCGGCGCCCCGCCAAGCCCATGGATCGCCGTCAGGCGGCACGCCTGCTTCTCCCTTTCGCCCTGCTCCTGTCGCCGGCTCTGCCGGCGCGTGCTGAACCCGCGCCCGCCGAGCGCTATCGCGCCTCGTGCGCCGGCTGCCACACCCTGGGCGAGGGCGATCGCGCGGGGCCGGATCTCCTCGGGGTGACGCGGCTGCGCGACAGGGCCTGGCTCGAGCAGATGATCCGCCGGCCGAGCGCGCTCTTCGACCGCTCGGATCCCCTGGCGGCCGAGTTGCTCGCGCGCTTTGGCGGCTCTCGCATGCCGGACCAGCCGATGAGCGACGAGGAGCTCGAGCAGCTCATCGAGTACCTCGACGAGTGCTCGTCGCGCGGCGGCTGCCGCGTCACGGCCGAACGGCCGCACCGCGGCAGCGAGGCGAGCGTCTCGGAAATGGAGACCGGACGCCTGCTCTTCGAGGGTCGGCGCAGCTTCAAGGCGGGCGGGCTCCAGTGCAGCGCCTGTCACGACGTCCGCGGGACGAGCCTCGCCGGCGGCGGCACGCTGGCGACCGATCTGACGCTCGCCTATGCCCGGCTCGGCGACGAGGCGCTCGCGCGCCAGATAGAGAAGCCCGCGAACGCGGCGATGGCCTACGTCTACCGCGAACGGCCTCTCGCGGACGACGAGTCGTTTCGCCTGCGCGCCTATCTCGCCTCGACCGCGCGCGAGGGCGCTCCTCCCGCCGCCGACCACGCGTTTCCGGTCATCGCGCTCTTCGGGCTCGCGCTTTCGCTGACCTTGCTGCGCGTTGCCCGCCGCCGCCCGCCGGGCCGAGCTGGAGGAGGCCGATGAGGCGCTGGCTTCCTCGCAATCGCCGCGAGCTTCCGCCCGCGAGCCCTGCCGACGGACTCCGGCTCTCGCAGCCGATGGTTCGCGCCGCCCTCTTCGAAGCGTGGCAGCAGGCCTTAGGCGAAGGGCTCGCCCCGGTCGCGGCCTGGAACGCGGTCCAGGCGGACGCGGCGGTGCGCCGGCGCTACACGCGATCGCGCGGCAAGGGAGGCTGGGCCTTCGTCACGCGCACACAGGCGCTGGAGCTCGCCGCGGCGGCGATCGCGGCGACCAACCGCAACGAGCGCCGGCGCGTCGTCGGCTTCGGCCCGAACGGCGCCTCGTCGCCCGTCCGCGCGGCGTCGGGGCATCGGTTGCTCCAGCTTCTCGGAGGACTGAGCCTCGTTCCCGAAGGCGACGTCGAAGCGACGCTGGGCGAGGCGATGGGCGAGGACTGGATCTTGGAGGTCGCGGCCGGGCCTGGCGCAGATCCGATCGAACCGGACCCCCTGGGCGCGACCTCTGCCTGGCAGTCAGCGGCGATGCTCGCGCTGCTCGGCCCGGGGCCGCTCGTCCTTCCGCGTGAGGCGCGCGAGCTGCCACGGGCGCGCATGCGCGGGACTCGCGTCGTGTTGGTCTCGCCGCTCGATGACCTGTTGTCCCTCTCGGACGAGTGGTTGCCCGTAGCGCCCGACGGCGAAGTCGCGTTCTGGGAGGCCTTCTGTCACGTCATCCTGCGCGAGCAGCACGCGGAGCAGCAGTCGCGGTTCGTGCTCGACGCGGTCGCGAGCGAGACCGACGCTCCGTTTCTCGTCTTCCTGGAACAGGCGACGACGGGCTGGCGTCCGGGAGGCTTCGTGCGCGCCGCGGACCTCGGCGGCGCGGCTTCTCCCGATGGCTTCGTCTGCTGGAACCCGGCCTCTGGCCCTGTGCCTGCTGACCACGGCAGGGCGGGCGATCCCCTGCTCTCTCTGATCGATGTCTCGGAGACCGCGCTGCAGGTCGAGGCGGGCCGCGACGCCGACGGCTATCTGCTCCTGCGAGGCGTTCCCGTCCGCTTTCTCCGCGCCGCGGAGGGCGATAGGCCGGTCACGACGCTCTACGACCTGCTCTTCGCCCGACTCGGCGTCGCGCGCGCGTTGCCCGGCGACTGGCCGACAGGCATGGACGACGCGCGCCATCCCTGCACCCCAGCCTGGCAGGCGGCGCACACCGGCGTGCCCGCCGAGTCTCTGCTCGCCTTCGCGCGCGAGTGGATGCGGACCGCCGAAGCGACCGCCGGACGCTGCGCGCTCGTGCTCGCCGACACAACCAACGCCGACGCCCGCGCCTGCCGCGCCGCGCTCGACGCCTTGCTGCTCTCGGGCTGCCGCCGCGGCGGGTTCCATATCCTCGGGAAGCACACGCCGCCTCGCGCCTGGACGGATGTCGCCTTCGCTTTGGATTGGGCAAGGCCGCCGAAGATCGAGCGCCGACTGGACTGGGAGAGGCGCCAGCCGTGGAGGGCGCCCGATGCGCCGAGGGTCGCGCTGCTCTGGGGCGGCACATCGCTGGCGATCGCCCGGGAGCCGTTCCTTCGTTGGGCGCTCGGGACGAGCGACCTCGGGCTTCCGGACGACGAGCCGCCCCGCGCGGCGGCGCTCGACCTCGTGGCGGCCGTCAGCCGCTTCGCCGACGACGCCGCGCTGCACGCGGACCTCGTCCTTCCTGCCGGTGACGACGGCGACGACTGGGAGCTCTTCGCCGCGCTCGCCGACGCCATCGACCGCGCTGACGCCGATGGCGCCAGCGATTTGGGCAGCCGCTATCGAGCCTGCGGATCGCTCGGGAGCCTTCGGGCGCTTGCGAGCGACAAGCTCCTCGAATGCTCTCGCGACGTCGAGGCCCTGCTCGACAACGAGAAGCTCGCTCCATGCGATCGGAGCGAACCGAGGCCCCGACGCGCCCGCCTCTCCTTCGCGACGGAGAGGACGCGCTCGAGCGCCTGCGAGGGGCTTCGCGTGCTACTGCGCGGTCCGCAGAACGACGAAGGCGCGCGGATGCTGCCGCTCTTCGGAGAAGCTCGCATCGCGCGGCTCAACCCGGTGGACGCACGCGAGCTGGGAATCGACGAGGGCGATCTGGTGGAGCTCGCCAATTCGCAGGGCACGGTCTGCGCGCGAGCCGCGCTCGCGCCGTCGCTTCCGCGCGGCGTCTGCGTGCTCGACACCGTCGCGGACCTCGCCGTCGATCAGCCAAGGTCCCCCGCCCGCGGCGGGCAGCGGTCGGGGACTGCCGCGAGCTTGGTGGACCTGGACACCTCGATCCGCGCCGTCGTCCGGCGGCTCGAACGGCGGGAGTACTGATGAAGCGCAGGCAAACACGACAGGCGGCGCAGTTGCCGATGCGCTTGGGGCACCCAGGACTCGTCGAACGACTCTCGAGAGGACGCCTGAATCGATGACCGTGCGCGCACACAGCTCGATGGTGATCGACCTCGGCGCTTGCCTCGGCTGCCACGCCTGCACCCTCGCCTGTCGTCGAGAGACGGGGATCCGTCGCGGCGCCGAGCACGCCTGGCTCGCCCACGTCGAGGCGCGCCCTGGTCCAGGCTGGCCGCGCGGGTGGGACGATTTCGAGCTGCGCGCGGGCCGTGCCCCGACGCTCGACGACTTCGGCGAGCCGTGGACTTGCGATGCGGCCGCGCTCCTCAGAGCGCCCGAGCATGACGACCGCCCGATCGCGCGTCGCATCTCGGTGATCACGGGCCATCCGCTCGAGCCCTCGCTGCGCGCGTCGCACCACGAAGGCTTCGCGAAACCCGAGGGCAACCCGAGCCTGCGCGCCCTGCCGCCGGAGGCACGCCGCGCGCTGCTCGATCCCGGCAGGCTCCCGCCTTTCCACCTTCCGCGGCTCTGCAACCAGTGCCTGCAACCCGCCTGCGCGAGCGACTTGCGCGCCAGCAAGGCCCAGCCTTCGGCTGCGCAGCGTGCACCACGACGAGGCGAGAGGTCCGCTTGCCCATACCTGAAGGCGATTCCGAATTGGTCCGACGGCGCGATCGAGCGGTGTGACTTCTGCCTCTCGCGTGTCGAGGCGGGGCGCCCGCCCGCGTGCGTGAAGGTCTGCGGCGCGCGCTTCTTCGGGACGATCCTCTATGACGATCAAGCGCTCGCAAAGGCGGCCCGAGCGCCCGCGGACTCGCTCATCGACAGCGTGCGCGAGCTCGTCCTCGATCCCCGCGACCCGTCGGTGCTCGAAGCGGCGAAGCGAGACGGCGTGCCGGCCCGGTTGCTCGAGTCGGCAGCGCGCTCCCCGGTCGTCTCGCTGGTGAAGCGCTTTGGCGTCGCGCTGCCGCTCCACCCGGGGCTGCGCACCCTGCCGCTCGTCTTCTACGTTCCGCCGCCGATGCCCTCTCGAACCGACCAGGGTCCCGCGGCGCTCGCGAGCCGCTTTGGCGGCGGAGACAAGCTGCAGATCGCCTACCTCGCTCGCCTCTTCGCAGCGGGTGCCGACGCGCCGGTGCGCGCCGCCCTCGCCCGGCTCGCCGCCGCACGCGCCGTCGCCCGGTCGCGGGAGCTCGAGGATGTCGATCCGGGTGCGCTCGAGGCGCTCCTCGCCGACGCCGCCTGCTCGCGCGAGACGGCCGCCGAGATCGCAGCGCTCCTCGCGAGCGACGACCCCAGTCGCCGCGTCGTGCCCCCGAACGCTGGAGCGGCTCGATGATCGACGGCCTCCTGTTCGGCGTGCTGCCGTACCTCTCACTCGCGGCGTTGATCGCTGTTCCGCTCGTCGGGCGTCTCGGAGCGCTGCGGCCGCGCGTGCCGCCCTACCGGTTCGTCGCGCACCGAGGGCCCGGCTTCGCCGCCACCGCGCTCGCCGCCGGCGGCATCGGGGTAGCGGCCGGCCACCTCTTCGCGCTCGCCTTCCCCAGCGCGATCCTCGCCGCCGCGCCCTCGCCCCTCCTGCTGCTCGCGCTCGAGACCGCTTCGCTGGTCGCAGGACTGCTCCTCGCCCTCGGCGTCGCAGGCCTTGCCTGGTGGACCTGGAAGGAGCCGAGGGTACGCGCCGTCGCGCTCCTCGCCGACCGCATCGTCTTCGCCCTTCTGGCACTCGAGGTTGCGACCGGAATCGGAACCGCGCTCGCGCACCGCTGGGGCGCCGTGTGGGGCGCAGCCGTCGTCGTTCCCTATGTCCGGTCCGTCTTCACGGGCGCACCCGAGCCCGAGTTGCCTGGCTCGCTCCCCGTCCTCGTCCAAGCGCATCTCGCCGGCGCCTGGCTGCTGATGGTCGCTCTTCCCTTCAGCGCCCGCGGCCGATTCCGGCGCGGTCACCGTCGGTAGGGGCGCGTGGCGATGCGCCCGGTCCTGCATGCCTCGGAGGCCGACGCGAGCCCGCGACATCGGGCTCGTCCAGCGCCTCTCTGCGCGCGAGGATCATCTGCGACCCGCGCGCTCGAGGGCTTCCTCGAGTCTTGAAGGCGCCGAAGCGCGCTGCATCGCCATGCGCCCGTACCGAGGTGGCGGTGCCGGAATCGGCCGCGGGCGCATGGCCATCCGCCCCGACCGCCGATGCCATCACGGCGCGCCGGGGCGTGAGGGCGATACGCCTCCCCGGATGGGCGGCTTCGGGACGCGATTCGCAGTCTCGTCGAACGGCGCGGCAAATCGCGTCTCGATTTGGGCGACGAGGCCGTCTGAGCGGAGAAATCGCGACGTGATTTGCGCCGCAGGCCGACCGAGGCAGGAAATCGCGGCGCGATTTTCCGAGCGAAGCCGCCTGATCCGCGAAATCGCGGGGCGATTTCCCGCGCCAGGCCGATCAGAGCGCAAAATCGCGTCGCGATATCGCCGCTCGAGCGGCTCGAGCCGCAAATCGCGCCGAATGTCGCGCCGGGCGCATGGCCGTGCCCTTGCCGTGCGACCCTACCCTCCGCTCAGCCCTCTCAGCAGGTCGATGTAGGACACGATGCCGACCAGGCGCCCCTGGTCATCGACCACCGAGAGCGCTCCGTAGCGGGCTCCGAGGAACCACCCGAGCACGTTGCCGAGCGGCTCGCTCTCGCGGACCCTCCTGCCGTCGGGGCTCATCACCTCTTCGACCTTCAGGCGCTGGAGCTGCTGCTTCTTCGCCCCGTTCTCGAGCGCCTTGCGCGGGTCGCCGACCGCGTTGCGCACGTCGCGGTCCGAGAGCATGCCCACCACCTTGCCGTCAGGGCCGACGACCGGCAGGTGGCGCACCTGCAGGTTGACCATGCGCTCGACCACGTCGACGAGCAGCTCGTCGGGTCGAGCGGTCTTCGGATTGCGGGTCATGACCGTGCTCACCGGCGCGCCCTCGCTGACGCCCGCGCCCATACCGCCGCGCACTCGCTCCGCGGCAAGGTCGGCGAGCGAGAGCACACCGACCAACGAGCCGTCCTCGACGACGGGCAGGAAATCGACGTTCTCTTTGACCATCACCTCGGCGGCCTTCGCGTCGTCCTCGTCGGCGCGCACCACCTTGGCAGGCCGGCTCATCGCGAGACCGACGAGATCAGTCAGGCTCTCGCGCCCCTTCTCCTCGGCCATGTGGGCGAAGATGTCGCGCTGGGAGATGACGCCGACGACCTGGCCGTCGCGCACCACCGGCAGCTCCCGACTGTTCGTCCAGCTCATCATCTGGAGCGCAAGCGCGAGGTCGTCGTCCTCGCGAACGGTCAGGAACTTCTGGTGCATCAGCTCGCGCACCTTCACGACAGCCTCCTCGGGCAAGGCCCCGTCTTCCTGGATTGCGGACGAGCAACCGCGCCCGCAGCCCGTCCCCCACGGTCAGAAGTTGGGCATGCCCGCCGACAGCCGCAGAGGGAGCGCCGCGTGCCGGCCGAGCTCTCGACTCTCGACTTGAGGCGCGGCCAGCGCCGTCGGCAGCGGAGTCGAAGGCCTGCTCGGTTTCGTTGCCCTCGACTCCGCTTCCCGCGTTCCGCGGGAAGCTACGCTCGGGGTGACCGGGGCGCCGGCTCTTGCTCAGGTACGCAGTTGCTCGACCCTCGACTCTCGACCCTCGACTCTCGACTAGCGCGTCGGCTAGATGTTCAGCGGTGAATTCGGTCGGCATCAGGATGCTTTTGGCGAGCTGGCTCCTGTGCGCGTGCGCGCAGTCGAACCGGGGCGAAGCTCCGGCCCAACCCGTCGCGTTCTCGCACGCCCTGCACGCGGGCGAGCGACAGGTGCCCTGCCTCTACTGCCACTGGGCCGCGCGCCACGGCCGACACGCCGGCGTGCCCGAGACGCGCGTCTGCATGAGCTGCCACGGCCTCATCGACAAGCAGCCGGACGGCTTCGCCCCGGTGGCCGAGGCGCACGCCAGAGGCGCCGCGATCGAGTGGGCCGCCGTCCACGACCTGCCCGACCACACCTGGTTCAGCCACGCAGCGCACGAGGCCGCCGAGGTCGGCTGCGATGAGTGCCACGGCGAGGTCGAGAGGATGGCGAGGGTCGAGCAGGCCGCGACAATGAGCATGGGCTGGTGCCTCGACTGCCACCGCGAGCCGCGCGAAGGGCTGGAAAAGGCGACCACCGACTGCTTCGCCTGCCATCGGTAGACAGGAATGACCGCGCGCCGACCGACAGCCTCGCCTATCCAAGCCCCGGCCGCGCCGGAGGACGGGGTGCTTCGGCTCGATCGCCGCGGCTTTCTTCGCGCGATGGGTCTGTCGGCGGCGGCCTTCTCCGCGGCCTGCAAGCGCGGTCCCGCCGAGAAGGCCGTGCCGCTCGCGAGCCGGGCCGCCGCCGCGCCGGGGGTCGCGGTCTGGTACGCCACCACCTGCGGCGCTTGCTCCGCCGGCTGCGGTCTGCTCGCCAAGACCCGCGACGCCCGCCCGATCAAGCTCGAGGGGAACCCGGACCATCCGACGAGCCGCGGGGGCGTCTGCGCGCTCGGCCAGGCATCCGTCCTCTCTCTCTACGACCGGGACCGCGCCCGCGGGCCCTCGATGTCGGGGCGCGCGGTGACTTGGGAGGCGCTCGACGCCCACGTCCGCTCGCAGCTCGCCAAGCTGGCGCAGGAGGGCAAGGCCATTCGCCTCGCCGTGCCGCCGGCCATCGGCCCGACCGCCGAGGCTGCGATCGCGCGCTTCGTCGCCGCCTACCCGACCGCGCGCGTGGTGCGCCACGAGCCCGCGGGCGAGCGCCTGTCGATCGCCGCGGCGCACGCGGCGACGCACGGGCTGCGCGCCGTCCCGTGGTACCGCTTCGACAAGGCCCGCGTGATCGCCAGCTTCGGCGCCGACTTCCTGGGAACGTGGCTCTCGCCTGTCGCCTTCACGAGCCAGCGCTCGATCAACCGCGGCGCGCGCCACGTCCAGTTCGAGCCGCACGTCAGCCTCACCGGCAGCTCAGCGGACGAACGCGTCGCGATTCGCCCCTCGCAAATGATTCCGGCGCTCGCCGGCCTGTGCAGCCGCCTGCTGAGCGCGCGCGGGCAACCCGCGCCCGAGCTCCTGACTCGGTTCCCCGAGGTCCCGTTCGCCTCGGCGCTCGAGCGAGCGGCCGCATCGCTCTGGGAGGCGCGCGGCCAGTGCCTCGTCGTCTGCGGGTCCGACGACCCGGCCGCGCAGGCTCTCGCCAACTACGCCAACGAGCTGCTCGAGGCCTATGGCGCTACCGTCGAGCTCACCTCCACGCACCCAGAAGCGGCGGGCCTGACGACCTCGGACCTGCTCTCCGAGCTCGAATCAGGGCACGTCGCCGCCGCCATCTTCGTGGGCACCAACCCGGCCTACGACCACCCGAAGGGCGAGCGGATCGCGCAGCTCCTCGGCTCTCTCGAGCTCGCCGTCTCCACCGCGGACCGCGACGACGAGACCGCGCACGCCGCGGGCATCCTCGCGCCCGACCACCACTTCATCGAGTCGTGGGGCGACGCCATCTCCGCGCCCGGGGTCCTCGCCGTGCGCCAGCCGGTGGTCAGTCCGCTGTGGCGAACCCGCCACGCCTTCGAGTCGCTGCTGCGTTGGAGCGGCGCGCAAGTCGGCTTTCGCGAGCTGCTCGCCGAGCGCTGGGAGCGCGAGGTCTATCCGCGGGCGCGCGAGGCGGGCGGGTGCTTCGAGAGCTTTTGGGACCGCTCGCTGCACGACGGCTTTGCCCTCGTGCCCGCGGAGAGCGCGAAGCCCGCCTTCGCGCTCGATGGGCTCGAGCGCCTGCTCCGGCCGGCGCCGGCTCGAGCCACAGCGTTGGAGCTTGCGCTCTACCAGAGCGTCGCGCTGCGCGCCGGCGCAGCGGCGAATAACGCCTGGCTCCAGGAGCTGCCCGATCCAGTCGCGGGAACGGCCTGGTGCAACCACGCGGCGCTCTCGCCGGCCCGGGCCACGGCGCTCGGCGTCCGCGACGGCGACAACCTCGCGCTCAACGTGGAAGGCCGCTCCATCACCCTGCCGGCGCGCGTCGTCCCCGGAGTCCACGACGAGGTCATCGCCGTGGCCGTGGGCTACGGCCGCAGCCGCGCGGGAGAGATCGGAAATGGCGTCGGAGCCAACGCCTGGAGGCTCGCCGGCGGTCGCACCTTCGAAGGTCAGCCGCTCGTCGTGAACAGAGCGCCCGGCGACGCGCGCCTGGCGCTTTCGCCGGAGCTGGGGATTGCCGCCGGCCCGGCTTCGCGTCCCTCCGCACGAGCGGCTTTGCGGCCTGCATCGCGCGAGCCCGCGCCGGAGCGAGAGCGGCGCTGGGGCCTGCTCATCGATCTGGACGCATGTACCGGGTGCGGCGCGTGCGTCGTGAGCTGCCAGGCGGAGAACAACATCCCGGCGGTGGGGCCCGAAGAGTCGCGCCGCGGCCGCACGATGCACTGGCTGCGGCTGGAGCCCCGCCTCGGCGCCGACGGGCGCGCTGAGCGCCAGCCGATGCTCTGCATGCACTGCGCGAGCGCGCCCTGCGAGAGCGCTTGCCCGGTGCTCGCCTCCGTCCACTCGCCCGAGGGGCTGAGCGAGCAGATCTACGCGCGCTGCACCGGCACTCGCTACTGCGCCGCCGCCTGTCCTATCAAGGCCCGCCGCTTCAACTGGATCGACCACGAGCGCGATCCCGTCGAGCGGCTCGTGCTCAACCCCGACCTCGTGGTGCGGGGGCGCGGCGTGATGGAGAAGTGCTCGCTGTGCGCTCATCGCATCGAGGAGGCGCGCGCGAAGGCCCGCAAAGTGGGGCGGGACATCGCCGATGGCGAGCTGACGACGGCCTGTCAGCAGAGCTGTCCCGCCAAGGCCATCTACTTCGGAGACCTGCTGGACCCGCGCAGCCGAATCTCGCTCGCGACCGAGGGCCGGGAAGTGCTGGTTCTCGTGCCGCAGCTCGACCTGGACCCGGCCGTGCGCTTCCTCGCGCGACGAGGCGGAGGTAGCCGGCGTGGCTAGCGCGTCCTCGGCGAAAGAGCGAACGGTCGCTACCGATCAGCGCGGACACGCAGGGCGTCCCGCGGGAGTCGGCGGGGCCGGCACGCCGCCTGCGCCCGAAGGGCTGCTGTGCCCGGTCCCGCGCGACCGCCTGCGCGGCTGGTGGGCCCTGCTCACGATTTCCCTTGGCCTGCTAGGCGCCGGCGCGGTCAGCCTCGGTGTCACGCTCTCGCGGGGAATTGGCGCCTGGGGAGTGACGGACGAGGTGCCGTGGGGAATTGAGATCGCGACCTTCGTCTTCTGGCTAGGCATCGCGCACGCGGGCAGCCTGCTCTCGGCGGTCTTGCTGCTGCTGCGGCGCCGCTGGCGCGGCAGGATTCACCGTGTCGCCGAGACGGTCTCGGTGCTCTCGATCGCGTGCGCGGCGGTCATCCCCATCGCCCACCTCGGCCGGCCCTGGCTGGTGTACTGGAGCGCTCCCTATCCGAATTCGCGCGGGCCGCTATGGGTCGGCTTCCAGTCGCCGCTGACCTGGGACGCATTTGCCATCGGCGTCTACCTGCTGGTGTCGCTGACGTTCTGGTACGCGGGCCTGCTCCCCGACCTTGGCGCGCTGAGCGCCCGGGTCGCATCGGCGCGGATGCGCCGCCTGCTCTCCCTCCTCGCGCTGCGCTGGACGGGCTCGCTCCTCGACTGGCGCGCCCACCGCAGCTTGATGGACGTTCTGGCCGTCGTGGTGACCGCGACCTTCCTCGCGACGAGCACCATCGTCTCTCTCGACTTCGCGCTGACACCGATCCCAGGGTGGCGCGCCGCCGTCCTCCCGCTCTACTTCCTCGGCGGCGCCATCCACACCGGAGTGGCGTTCGTGCTCGCGGTCCTGATCGCTGCTCGCAGCGCGCTGCGCCTCGGGCCTTCGGTCTCGCGCGAGCACCTCGAAAAGCTGGCAAAGCTGCTCATCGCGACAACATGCTTGATGGCCGCGCTCTTCGCCATCGAGGCAACGGGCCTGCTCTCGGGATCCGAGGCAGAGAGGCGGCTGCTCGCGGACCGTGCCTGCGGTCCGCTCGCGTGGGCGTTCTGGTCGATGCTCGTTTTGAGTGTGGCCGTGCCGGGCGCCTTGGCGGTAGGGCGCGTCCGACGCTCGCCCGGCGCCCTCTTCGCGATCGCCGCGGCCGTTGTCGTCGGGATGTGGCTCGAGCGGCTCGTCCTGGTCGTCACGCCGCTTCAGCGCGGCTTCGGCACCGGCGATCCGGCGCCCTATTCGCCCACGCTGATCGAGGTCGGATTCGTCGTCGGCTCCCTCGGGCTCTTCCTGACTGGTTTGCTCTTGTTGGCGCGCCTGCTTCC
>JBMNNX010000498.1:0-2721 GCA_050942745.1 Myxococcales bacterium | reverse complement strand
CGTCGCTCCGTGAGCACGGATCGCCGGCCAGTGTGCTGGCCGATTCGAAGGGGCGAGGAGGTCGAGAGGGCGGGGAGGGGCCGCCGTCACGGCGGCCTGAGGCGCGTCGTGAGCTGCTTTGTTGCCCTCGTCGGATTCGCGGACGCGCCGGCACAGGCCGGCGTCCCCGCATCCCGCTCGGCTCAGCCCTTGTGTTCATGCGCCACCAACTCATGGCGCAGGAAGACCGTCACCGGGATGCAGATGAGCCACACCGAGGCGGTCCACGCGAGGCGAAACCCCAGCAGCGCGGCCAGCGCCTCGTTGCGCGTATAGCCCCAGGCGAACATGGCCCCGAGACCGCTCGCCTCGATGACGCCGAGCTGCGTCGAGGCCGGCCCGAGCAGCAGCACCACCGCGAGCCCGAAGAAGTAGACCGTCGTCGCCTCCTCCAGGCGAAAGTCGCTCAAGCCGACGCCTCGCCCGATGAGCAGGAACGAGCCGACGACGCACGACATGTAGCCCGCGGCGAGGAGAGCGCTGGGGATGAGCGTGCGCGGCGTGGCGAGCTCGCGCACCGAGCGCGCGACGATGAGCAGCCAGCCGCCGGGCTTGCGCCAGCCGTCGGCGGTCACGACCCAGATCAGGCCGCGCGAGACCGCGGGGACGCCCAGCAGCAGCACGAGGACGAACGCGGCGACGGCGAAGAAGATGCCCAACGCGGGCCGCAGCCAGCTCCACGCCGGGATGCCGACGACCGCCAGCGTGATCAGCGCGATGGCGCCTTCGTAGCCGAGCGCGAAGGTGGCGGCCGCCGCCGAGCGCGAGACATGGGCGCCGTGGATGTGCCTGAGCACGAAGCTCTGCGCGTAGGCGCCGGCCGGCAGCGAGAGGCTCATCTCGCCGATGGCGAACGAGAGCGCCATCTGCGTCGAGCTCGGACGGATGTGCAGCTTTCCGAGCAGCCGCCGGTACTGCAGCAGCTTGAGCACCAGGTAGACCGCGGCGAGCCCGAAGACGGCGGCCAGTGTCCCCGCGGTCAGCCGCCCGATGCGGTCGGCGACGACCGAGAGGTCGCCGAAGCCCAGCAGGAACACGATGAGCGAGACGCTCAAGAGGATCGGGACGACGATCTTGAGGTTGAGCCGCTTGCGCACCGTGGCCTCGGGACGCATCGAAGTTAGCGCCGCACCCTCCCTCGCGCCGTGGCGCGACCCGCTTGTGGCGGTTGCTGTCGGCGCGGGAGTGAGCAGACGCCCCGTCGGTTGCTGGGGAGGCGGCGACTTCCTACGTCATTGAAGGCGCAGCGGCGGAGTCGAGCCTGCCGGCCGAGAGGTCTGGCGGACGGAACGAATGGCTATTGGCCTCAAGCAGATCGAGTCGGCGCACGGCCTCCCCGGCGGCGAGCCGGTTCACAGGCTCCACCCGCTGTTGCGCGAACGAGACCCGGACTTCATCCGCCGGGTCTTGCCGCTGGTCTCGGCGCTGACCGACCGCTACTACCGCACCGAGCTCGAAGGGGCCGAGCACCTCACCTGCGGCCCTTCGCTCTATGTCGCGACGCACAACGGCGGGGCGGCGCTGCCCGACCTGCTGGGCCTGCTCTCGTTCTTCTGGCGTCGCTTTGCTCCCGAGGCGCCGGCGTACGGGCTGATGCACGACATCATTCCGCTCCTGCCGGGCTTCGGCGCGTTTCTGCGCAAGGCGGGCGGGCTGCGGGCCGACGTGCGCTCGGCCAACGTGGCGCTGCGCGCGGGGTTCCCTCTGCTGGTCGCCCCGGGCGGTGACATCGACGCGCTCAAGCCGTTCGCGCAGCGCCACCGGGTCGAGCTCGCGCAGCGGCGAGGGTTCGTGCGGCTCGCCATCTGGCATCAGGTGCCCATCGTGCCGGTGGTCAGCGTCGGCGCGCACGAGGTGATGGTCGTGCTCCACGACGGGCGCCGGCTCGCCGAGCTGACGGGGTTGGCGCGCTGGCTGAGGGTCAAGTCGCTGCCGGTGACCTTGTCGTTTCCCTTCGGCCTCGGCCTTGCGGGAATTCCTTCCTTTCCGCTGCCCGCGAAGGTGCGCATCCGCGTGCTCCCGAAGATCGAGCTCGGCGAGCCGCCGGCAGCCGCGGACGACCGCGCGCGGGTCGAGCGCTGCTTCGAGCACGTGCGTGCGGTGATGCAGCGCGCGCTCGACGAGATGGCCAGCCGGCGGCGCTGGCCGGTGCTGGGATAGGCCTGGGCGGGCGACAGTCTCGGCAGGCCCGGCGGCTGCGTGGCCGCGCAGGGGAAGAGGGAGAGCTGTCGTCCCGGCGGCCAGCGGCGGCGATCGAAGTAAGGCGCGGTCACCGAAGGAGGTTCGGAGGGCGGCCGTCTCGGCGGCATGCGTGGCGGGGCGCAGAACAGAGTGCCCAGCCGGCTCGATACTTCTTCGCCGAATCGGAGGCGGGGCGTGCCACCTACCCCCGCACCCCCTCCCGCACGGCGCGCATTCGACCGCGGGGCACAAGCGGCGCCCTCAGCGCGCCGTGCAGGAGGGGGCTTTCACTCGCGGCGGTGTGTCGCTTTGAGGCAAGGACGAACGGTTGGAAGGGCAAGAGTTGGGACGGCAGTCGTCCCGGCGGCCAGCGGCGGCGATCGAAATAAGGCGCGGTCACCGAAGGAGGTTCGGAGGGCGGCCGTCTCGGCGGCATGCGTGGCGGGGCGCAGAACAGAGTGCCCAGCCGGC
This sequence comes from Myxococcales bacterium, assembly GCA_050942745.1. Classification (GTDB taxonomy): domain Bacteria; phylum Myxococcota; class Myxococcia; order Myxococcales; family UBA5297; genus UBA10939. Next base: position 30 of record JBMNNX010000498.1, on the reverse strand, counting down.
TCGATACTTCTTCGCCGAATCGGAGGCGGG
>JBMNNX010000158.1:0-15749 GCA_050942745.1 Myxococcales bacterium | reverse complement strand
CCGCCTGTGCCTCCCGCCTTGCCTCCCGCCGTCTGGATCAACCCGCCCAAGGAACACTCTGCCGAGAAGGAGAGCGCTGCTCAGTAAATCCACCTGGTCTGTGTCTCAAAGTCGTTGACACGTCCCGCTCTCGCTCAGGTGGAGCAGCGCCAGCTCTGCCATTCGTCGTTCGAGCGACCGCGAGCGACCTGTCGCCTCGACGCGACGCGGAGCTGGAGCTCCGCGCTCCATCCGTCCGCCACACCTGCGCGTCACTCCTAACCGGCCACGGGGCCGATCGTGGTGCTTGGGGCGGCCACGACAGGCCCTCGACTCCAGCCTCGCAGGCTCGGCCTCCTGAGCCGGGTCGAAGGGGCTCGGGCTGACCGACCTTGGTTCAAGGTCGCAGCCCTAACGCCCAGCCCCTCGCCAAGTCGAGACGAGGCGTGGACCGACTCGCTACTTGCGGACCAAGCGCTTCACGACGTCCTGAGCCAGGCCAGGTCTGTTGGTGATGATCACGTCGACACCCGACTCCACGCAGCGTTCGATCTCGGCGGGCTCGTCGACAGTCCAGCTCGCCACGGCGAATCCCCTCTCGTGCCAGCGCGCGACCATCTCTTTGCCGCAGAGCGGATGGTGGGGCGCGACGACCGCGATCTCCGCCGCCCGCGCGGCGATCTCCCTCGCGCGCGTCCAACGCGGCTCCTCCCAGAGCGCGCCGAGCGGCAGCGACGGGGCGCCCATCCGCGCTCGGAGCAGGCAGACGGGATTGAACGAGGTCACGACTATCGGACGGCCCGGGTAGCGCGAGATGACCTCGAGCGCGCGCTCGGTCAGGCCGCCGTCTCGCAGCGCGTCGCACTTGAGCTCCACGTCAACCACCGCGTTCGGCGGCAAGGCTTCGAGGACCTCCGCGAGCGTCGGGACCCGCTCGCCGGCGAAACGCTCGGAGAAGTGGCGCCCGACGTCCACCTCGCGCAGGCGAGAGAATGGAGTCCCGCGGACCGAGAGCTTCTCGCCCGAGACGCGCTCGAGCGTCTCGTCGTGGGCGACGACGACCTCGCCGGTCGCGCATAACTGCACGTCGAGCTCGACCCCGTCGGCGCCCTGGCGAATCGCCTCTCGGAAGGCCGCCAGCGTGTTCTCGGGCGCGTCGGCGCTCGCTCCGCGGTGGCCGAGCACGAGCGGCCGCCCGACAGGCAAGCCCAGGCTCGCCGCGCCGCGGAGGCCGGAGGAAGAAGTGTTAGGATGCCGACTCAATCTCGACAGGAGCAGCGGGACGATGCCGAGCTTTGATCTGAGCAGCGGGGACATCACCATCCTGGCCATGGCACTCGTCCTCGTAGTGATGCCCAGCGTGGTGCCGAGGCTGGGCAACCTGCTAGGGCGGGTCTTCGTGGGGCGGAAGCAGGGCGAGAGTCGAGAGTCGTAGGGGCGCATGGCAATGCGCCCGGCGCCGCAGGCCCCGGGGTGCGTTGGTGCGCGAGGCAATTCGCCCGTCCCTGTGCCGCCGCGGCCGCCGAGACGGCGGCCTTGCCAGCCTCGTCGCGGCCTGCGGCTCATTTGCTGGTGCGCCTGTTGGCGAGCTTGCCCGCAAGCTGACGCACGCTGGGGTGCAGCGACTGGTCCCCGGCTATCGCGCGCAGGTCCGCGGCGAGCAGGTGCGGCAGGACCTTGAGCGCGACTTCCGGCGGCGTGTACGGGTTCATCGCCAGGGCTTTGCGCACGCCGGCTCGCGAGCTCCAGCGCGGAGAGCGCCAGACCTCGAGCAGCACCTCGGCCTTTGCCGGACGGCGCGCGACGATGCGCACGACGGTCGCCTCGGTCATCCTGGGATTGAGCAGCAGCTCGCGGATGACTCGAGCGTCTCCCTCGACGGCGAGCCGCGCGATGCGGTCCGGGTTGGCCTGCCGCGCGAGCATCTTCTTGTGCCCAAGGGTCAGGTGCTGGAGCGTCGGATCCTGCGCCGGAGGCGCGTCGGGATCGATGGCGACTATCGGCGGCTCCTTCGAGAAGAGCGCCGCGACTTCCACCATGCGGAACTCGGCCGCCGCGTCGTAGATGCGGCCGCGGTGGGTGTAGGGCAGATCGGCGTCGCTCGCGAACATCAGCGCGCGCGACAGCGAGGCGAGCGCCTGGCCGACTCTCGGTGAAGTCTTCGCCTTGGCGACGAGCACCTTGAGCGAGTGCGCGGCCTCGACGGGCTCTATGCCCGCCAGCGCCCGCGCGGCCGCGGCGTCGCCGGCTGTCCCCACCTCAATCGAGGCGAGGAGCGAGACGAGCTGCTCTGCGCGCTCGGATTTGCTCATTGGGCCCGGGCTCCTTCAGTCCTTGTCCGCGGCCGGAGGCGCGAAGCGGATCTTGTCGCCCTCGGCCTGCCGGACGTCGGTGGGCACGGGCGCGCTCTTCGCGTTCTTCGGCGCGGCGGCAGGGGGCGAGGCGACGGGCTCGGCGGCGCTCGCCGCCGCGGCCTCGCCTTGGTCCTTCTCCGTCTCCTGCGGCGGGCTCGGCGGCGCGGCTGCTTTAGGCTTCTTCGGCGCCTCCTTCTGCCCACGGGCCACCTTGTCGAACGGCTCCGGCTGCACTCGGATTTCGTGCGAAGCGAGGTCGTCCGGGTACTCGTAGAAGGCGACGAAGAAGTCGGCTGTTTCGCCGGCGGCTATCGGCGCCGCGGACTTCGCGAGCCGCCGGTTGAGCGACGCGAGCGCGGCGGGGTTGACCAGGCCGTAGACATCCTCGGGCGACGGCAAGCCACCGGCTGCCGCCACGCTGTTCCGGGCCACGGCCGAGCCTCTGAGCAGCTCGACGCGCACGCCGACCGGACCAACGGGCGCCGGGCCGATGTTCCGCAGCTTGCCGCGCACGAAGAAGATGGAGCGGCCGGCGCTCGTCTCGAACAGGCCGTTGGTGACGTCCTCGGCGATGAGGTCGGCGACGATTCCGACCGCCTCCATTCCCTGGATCTCTCCGGCCGCGGCGCGGACCGTGCCGTAGAGAGTCCCGGCGAGCAAGCCGGCACCCAGCAGCGCGACGATCGCCGAATTGAGGAGCACCGAGGCGGTGCTGCGCCTCTTCTCAGTCGTCCCGGTCGGCAGCCGGCGGGACCACTTGGCGCCTGCGACCGCGCGAGCGGCTGCCGCTACCGCTTCGCCGGTGTCCGTCCCGCTCAGCGTTCGCACCGGCCGCGACGGCCGCTCGGTCGCCAGCGGGATGCTCGGCTGGGCCGCAGGCGGCACGGGGGGCTGCGGCTTCGGCGCCGGTGATCGCGGGCCGAAGAGCTCGGCGGCCGCGGCCGCATTGCTGAACGGATCCCCTCCTCCCGGGGAAAGGCGCGCCGGGTCGTTGGCACCGAGGCCCGATGCAGCGGCGTTCAGATCAATCTCTCCGTAGCCCGGCCCGGCCAGCGCGCCTCCAGTCGAACCGGAGGGCTTCAGATCGAAGAGCCCGGGGCCAGGTGCGCCACCGACGCTCGCGAAGGGATCGGCTGGAGCGCCGGGAGACGCTCCGAGATCGAGCGGAGGAAACGTCGGGGCCGCGGGGGCTGCCGGCCCGGGTTGCGGCCCGGCGGCGGGAGACGACCGACCGAGATCCAGGTTGGCGAAGGGGTCGCCTCCGGCTGCAAGCGCGGCGCTGGGCGAGGCAGCGGCGGCCGGCTTTGCCTGAGCCGCGCCGTCGAGGGCCGCGAAAGGATCGACCGGCGCGCTCGGACGCGGGGCGGCCTGCATTCCAGCGAAGGGATCGTTCGGAATCGCGGCCGGGCGCTGCGGCGGCGCCGCGAGCGCGGCGAAGGGATCGACCGCAGGCCGGGGCGTCGGGGCAGCGGCCTGCATCGCGGCGAAAGGATCGCGAGCGGGCGCCGCAGGTTTCGGGGCCGCGGCGGCACCCGCGAGCGCAGCGAAGGGATCGGTCGCGCCCCGGGCAGGCGGCTGGCGCGGCTCGGCAAAGGGGTCGGCGGACCGGGTAGGAGCCCGCGACGCGGCGCCGAGCGAATCGAAAGGATCGGCCGCGGGCTTGGCGGGAGGCGGCTGCAAGCCGAGGCCGGCGAAGGGATCCGCGCTCTGGGGCGGCGAGGGCGCCGAGGGCATCGAGGCGCTGCCAACGCCGATGAGGTCGGGCATCGCCATGTCCATCACGTCCGCCGGCGGGGGCGGGGCGGAGGGCCCACCGAGATCGATGTCGGCGAAGGGATCCTCGGAGCCGGCAGCCGGCTTGGCGGGCGCGCCCGAGAAAGGAGACCCGGCGGGCTGCGGCTCGGAGGTCCTGAACGCAAAGGGATCGAGCTTCGACTCGAGCCGGGAGAGCGCGCCCGGAGGCAAGGTTGTGGCCCTGGACGTCGGAGCCGGTCGCCCGGTCGGAGGGGAACCAGCCTTGCCAGTGGGCGGCTTGCCGCCGATGGGCACCGCATCGGGCGCCGGCGCTGCGTTGTCCTTGCGGACCACGAAGGTGGTCGAGCACTTGGTGCAACGGACTTTGACGCCGCGCGCCGTGATCTTTTCGTCTGCGATCTTGAAGCGCGCCTTGCAGGCGGCGCATTGGACGATCATGGGAGCCCTTGGCCTGGCGGGCATTATGGGCAGGCGAAATCGGCCCGATCAAGCTTCCACATGTTTCGTACCACAGTGTTGGAGAGGGCGTCGGACGCGGTCTGCGCTTACCGCGAGGCCCACTCGTTCGCGTACATTCACCGGGTGGAACGATGCGCGGCCGGCGCTTCGACTCGATGGGGACGCCATGAAGACCCGAACGATTGCTCTCCTCGCCGCTGCTCTCACCTTGGCCTGTGGCCGTATCGAACAGAAGCAGGAGGTGAGCGAGTGCGGCGGTTTCGCGGACGCTTCTTCGCAGCAGCAGGCATTGGAAGGCGACAGCGAGCAGGACTATCCCTGGTGCCAGCCCGAAGAGCTGGTCTGGGAGTACGACGCCGCGAGCAGCCGGCTGAGGCTCACCAACACGCAGGTCTACCTCAACTGCTGCGGCGAACAGTCGATTGAGATCGAAGAGACCGGCGAGGGCTGTCTCGTCTCCGAGAGGGACAGCCCCCAGGGCCAGTTGTTCGCCGCCCGGTGCGACTGCATGTGCCTCTACGACTTCCGGGTCGAGGCCGAGGAGATTGAGAAGCGCCCCGTCACGATAGAGATCGTCCGCGAGGTCACCGACAGCGACAGGGGAGTGGTTCCGGTCTGGAGGGGCACCATCGACCTCGCGCAGGGCTCCGGGCGAATCGTCGTGAAGGAAGGTGGCTGCAGCTAGAGGGACGGGCGCCTGGACGGTTTTCGGAGCACCGGCCTTCAGCACGGCGGTTCGGGGCGGCGAGTGTCGGCGGCGAGGACGAGCTTGAAAAGTCATCCAGGCGCCGTCGCGCTCGTCGCAGCGGCGTTCCTCCACGACGACTCGCCAAGCTCGACGACGCCCCTTCGGCGAGTCGGCTCCGAGCCAGCCTCACCGAAGGGCATCACGCGGTCGCGTCGCGCCCCGTCCAGAAGTTGGTCGCCTCGAGCGAGTCGGCCAGCGAGGAGCCTTGTCCGACCACCGAGCCCCCGCAGGAGACACTCACAACTCATAACTAATGACTAAGAACTCCCCTAGACATCCAACTCCTGCACGTCCGACGCCCGCTCCATGATGAACTTGAAGCGCGCGGACACGTCGCGTCCGAGCAGATCGTTGATGACCCGGTCGGTCTCGAGCTCGTTGTCGATGGCGACCCTCAGCGCCACCCGCTTCTTCTTGTCGAGCGTGGTGGCCTTCAGGTCGTCGGCGGTCATCTCGCCCAGGCCCTTGAACCGCATGATGTTCGGCTTGGCGTTGCCCTTGGCCTTCTCGCCGATGATGCGGTCGCGGTCGGCCTCGTCGAGCGCCCAGTAGGTCTCCTTGCCGATGTCCACGCGAAAGAGCGGCGGCTGGCAGATGTAGACGCAGCCGCGGTCGATGAGCGGCTTGAGGTGCCGGTAGAAGAAGGTGAGCAGCAAGGTGGCGATGTGGTGGCCGTCCGAGTCGGCGTCCATGAGCAGGAAGACCCGCCCGTAGCGCAGCCGGCTCGCGTCGAAGCTCTTGCCAATGCCGCAGCCGAGCGCGCTGACGATGTCCTGCAGCTCCTTGTTGTTGGCGACCTTGTCCCCGGAGGCCTGCTCGGCGTTGAGCACCTTGCCGCGCAGGGGAAGGATGGCCTGCGTGCGCCGGTCGCGCCCCTGCTTGGCGGTGCCGCCGGCCGAGTCGCCCTCGACGAGGAACAGCTCGCTCTCCTGAGGATCGGTCGAGGAGCAGTCGGCCAGCTTGCCCGGCAGATTGAGGCGGTGCGAGACGGCCGACTTGCGCGTCACCTGCGAAGCGGCGCGCGAGGCCTCGCGGGCCCGGGCCGCGAGCACGATGCGGGCAATGACCGCCTCGGCGATGGTCTTGTTGTCGTTGAGCCACTTCTCGAGCGCCGGCCGCACCACGTTGTCGACCAGGCTGGCGACCTCGGGGTTGTTCAGCTTGGACTTGGTCTGGCCCTGGAACTGCGGGTCGACGACGTAGGCCGACAGGACCGCGGTGATCCCCTCGCGGATGTCCTCGGCGGTCAGGCTGACGCCCTTGGGCGCGAGGTTGTGCGTCTCGATGTAGTTGCGCACCGCCTTGGCGATGCCCGCGCGAAGGCCGTACTCGTGCGTGCCGCCGGCCGGCGTGGGGATGCCGTTGACGTACGAGCGCACGTGCTCGTCGGTCGCCTCGGTCCAGATGAGCGCGACCTCGAGCCGCACCCCGTTGTCGCGCGAGTGGTAGAAGCAGGCCGACCCGGCGGGCACGGCCTGCTTGCCGCGCAGCTCGACGACGCGGCCGAGGTACTCGCCTATCCCGCCCTCGTGGCAGAAGGTCTCCTCGACCGGCGGCGAGACGGTCTCGTCGCGGAAGACGACGGTCAGGCCCTTGTGCAGGTAGGTGCGCGCCTCGAGCCGCTCGCGCACCAGCGCGGGGTCGAAGGCGAGCTTCTCGCCGAAGATCTCGGCGTCCGGCTCGAAGGTGATCCGCGTGCCGCTGCCCCGGCAGCCGCCCAGGTTCTTGAGCGGCGTGGTCGGCTTGCCGCGTGCGTAGCTCTGCTCGTAGCGCGTGCCGCCGCACTTGACCTGGACGACCAGCCGCCTGGAGAGCGCGTTGACCACCGACGAGCCGACCCCATGGAGGCCGCCGGAGTGCAGGTAGTTCTGGTGCTCGAACTTCCCGCCGGCGTGCAGGGTGGTGAGGATCACCTCGAGCGCGGACTTCTTGTACTTGGGCATCACGTCAACCGGGATGCCGCGGCCGTCGTCCTCGACGGTCACCGAGCGCGAGCCCTTGTGCACCGTGACCGAGATGATCTTCGCGTACCCGTTGATCACCTCGTCCACCGAGTTGTCGACGATCTCCCACAGCAGGTGGTGATAGCCGGCCGAGTCGGTCCCGCCGATGTACATCGCGGGCCGCTTGCGCACCGGCTCGAGCCCCTCGAGCACGGTGATGTCTTGGGCGGTGTAGTTGCTCTTCTTGGCCATGGCTTCGAAAACCCTCGCCGTATGCCGAATTCCTTGAACGCCCGCCCAGGCCCCGCTCGACGAGCGGCGCCGGGCGGGCCTTCGCGCTTAGCCTTCCTTCTCGGGCAGCGGCACCCAAATCAGCGGCTGCTCGGCGAGCTTGACCTTCTCCTTGCGCGTGAGCTGCCGGCCCTTGCCGCCGCGGGCGAAGACGCCCTGCTTGCCGACCACCACCTCGAAGCGCTTGCCCTTCTCGCTCTCGAGCTTGAGGCTGGCGCTGCGGTCCGAGGTGCACAGGAAGGCGATGACCTTGTCGTCGTCGTCCACCTTGATGACGGTGACGCCCTTGCCCGGGCCGGCGAGCTCGTTGATCTCCTTGGCCCGGACGACGATGACGTTGCTGCGCTCGGTGACCAGCGCGACGAGGTCCTTGTCGCCCACCGGCACCACGCCGACGATGGGGCTGCCCTGCGCGCGCTTGGCGAACAGGCGCCCGGCGCGGGTCGAGACCTCGCTGTGCGGCCCGAGCGCGAAGCGCAGGCCGAAGCCCTTCTCGCTTATCGCGAGCATCTTCTCCGGCCGCTCGAGCCGGGGGTCGAGCGAGAGCGCGCCGACGACCCGCTCGCCGTCGTCGAACTTGAAGAGCTTCTGCACCGGGTCGCCGTAGCCGGTCGACGGCGGGATGTCGTGGACGCGGGTGACGTAGGCCGCGCCGAAGTTGGTAAAGAAGACCACGTTCGACTTGAGCGAGCCGGCGAGCACCGCCATCACCTCGTCGCCCTCGCGCAGGCGGGTGGTGCTCGGGTCCTTCACCTCGCGCAGCCGCTTGACCCAGCCGTCGCGGGTGAGGATGACGTGGGCGTCCTCGTCGGCGATGAAGGTCTCCTCGCTGACCTCTATCTCCTCGACCGGCCCGCCGATGCGCGTGCGGCGCTTGTCGCCGTAGGCCTTGCGGATCTCGGCGAGCTCCTCGTCGACGATGCGCCAGCGCTTCTTCGGGTGCTTGAGCAGGTCGGCCAGCCGCTTCTCCTCGGCGCGCTTCTCCTTGAGCTCCTTCTGGACGACGAGGATCTCGAGGCGGGCGAGCTTGTAGAGCTTCATCTCGAGGATGGCGTCGGCCTGCTCGTCGCTCAGATCGAAGCGCTTGATGAGCTTCTTGGCCGCGTCGGCCTTGCCCTCGGACTTGCGGATGATGCGGAGCATCTCGTCGAGGGCGTCGTAGACCTTCTCGAAGCCCTCGAGGATGTGCAGCCGCTTGCGGACCTCGTCGAGCTCGTGCTCGAGGCGCCGGGTCACCACCTCGAAGCGAAAGTCGAGGAAGTGCTGCAGCATCGCCTTCAGGTTGAGCCGCCGCGGGGTGCCGACCTCGGGGTTTACGGTCGGGACGAGGCAGGTGAGGTTGACGTTGAAGTTGGTGTGCAGCGGCGTGTGCTTATAGAGGTACGCCATGACCACCTCGGGGTCGGCGTCCCTCTTCAGCTCGAGGACGATGCGCACCTCGTCGGTCGACTCGTCGCGCACGTCGACGAGCGGCGGCAGCTTCCGCTCGCGCACCAGGTCGCCAATCTTCTGGACGAGCGTGGCCTTGTTGACCGTGTAGGGGATCGAGGTGATGACTATCTGCTGGCCGCCGCGCTTGAGCTCCTCGAGCTTCCACTCGCCGCGCAGGTGCACCGCGCCCTGGCCGGTCTCGTAGATCTCGCGCAGCTCGGCCTTCGAGTTGAGGATCTGGCCGCCGGTCGGGAAGTCGGGCCCCTTGACGTGTTTGAGCAGATCCCGGGTCTCGAGCTTGGGGTCGGCGATGAGCGCGCGCAGCGCCTCGCACAGCTCGCCGAGGTTGTGCGGCGGGATGTTGGTCGCCATGCCGACGGCGATGCCGGTCGCGCCGTTCATCAAGAGCTGCGGCACGCGCGAGGGGATGACGACCGGCTCGAAGAGCGAGCCGTCGTAGGTCGGCCGGTAGCTGACCGTCTTCTTCTTGAGCTCGACGAGCAGCTCTGAGGCGAGCGGCGCGAGGCGGCACTCGGTGTAGCGCATCGCCGCGGCCGAGTCGCCGTCGAGCGAGCCGAAGTTGCCGTGCCCGTCCACCAGCGGGTAGCGCAGGCTGAAGTCCTGCGCCATGCGCACCAGCGCCTCGTAGATGGCCGCGTCGCCGTGCGGGTGGTACTGGCCCATCACCGTGCCGACCACCTTGGCCGACTTCTGGTACTTCGCGTCGTGGGTGAGCCGGTGGTCGTGGTACATCCCGAACAGGATGCGCCGCTGCACCGGCTTGAGCCCGTCGCGCACGTCGGGCAGGGCGCGCGAGGTGATGACCGAGAGGGCGTAGTTGAGGTAGCGGCGCCGGGCTTCCTCGTGGAGGAAGGCAGGCACCTCGCCCGGGCCGCCGTCGCCGCCGCTGCCGGCGAGCTCGTTTGGCTTCTTGTGCTGCTTCTTGGTCAGTTCAGCCGCAAACATGCTCAGTTGTTCCGCCATGGGAGCCTTGTCTTGTCTCCAAGCCCCTGGCCGTCCGCCAGGGCCGATGGCCTCGGGTCCTTTGGGCGCCTTGCCGTCCTGGAGGGGTATCAGAAGGCCATTCGAAGGCTGGCCGCTGGCCTCGGTAAGCCGCCGTGCTACAGCCCGCTACAGTGCTCGGCAGTCTACCCCCCGAGCGGGAAAAGGCAAAAAAATCATGTCGTTTCCCACGCTAACAGATGGAAAGCCGGCAACTTCGCAGCCGCCGCCGACCGGGCGAGCGAGGTTGGAAGCCCGGCTGGCGTGCGGATTCGGGGCCGCCGCGCCGGCCGTGGCCCCGGCGGCTTTCGCCCCATTCGGGGCGTGCCCCAGCGGCCGAGCGGGCCCCAAACCTCGCTGCGGCGCCCGGGCGGCGCGGGAAACCTCCCTAATATCGCACGGTTAGAGCCTCGAAAAATCGCTCAGGAAGGGCCCTGTGGGCCGCTAGGATGGCCCAGGAGCAGGGGATCGAGCCTCAGCCCTATTAAAGCAAGCCTGACGGGTCAAGACCGCTCCACGGGCCAGCTAGGGGCCTTCCCGGGCCGATCCGGCCTCGCCAGACCGCCAGATCCGCCCTCCGAGACGCTCGCGGGCATCGCCGCGCTTGACACCAATGCCTGCAATTGTTAGACTTGTCTACCAACTCTTGAGGCAACAAGACCATGACGGCCCTCGACATCAGCTCCTCGCTCGAAGACTACCTGGAGACCATCTACCAGCTCGTGCAGCACCAGGGCTTCGCCCGGGTCAAGGAGATAGCCAAGGCGCGCGCGGTGAAGGCGGCCTCGGTCTCCATCGCGCTGCGCAAGCTGGCCGAGCTGGGCCTGGTGCGCTACGAGCGGCGCGAATACATCGCGCTGACCGAGCGGGGCGAGGAGCACGGGCGGCGCGTCTTCGCGCGCCACCGGCTGCTGACCCGCTTCTTCGAAGAGGTGCTGCAGATGCAGCGCGAGGCGGCCGCCGAGCAGGCCTGCGCCATGGAGCACAGCCTGAGCAACGAGGGGATGGACCGGCTCGCCCGGTTCTTCGAGTTCATGCACGCCTGCCCCAGCGTGCCCGACGACCTCTTCGAGACCTTCCGCACCTGCCCGCTGGCCGGCGAGGCCCAGCCGGTCAAGCCGCCCAAAGGCTGCCCCGGCGGCTGCGGCCTGCGCGCCTCGCTCTCGGAGCCCAAGCTCAACCTGGGCGATCTGAAGCCCGGCCAGCGCGGCCGGGTCACGCAGATCGAGGCCCGAGGGGCCATCCGCCAGCGGCTGCTCGACATGGGCATCCTGCCCGACGCCCTGGTCGACCTTGAGCGAGTCGGCCCCAGCGGCGACCCGGTCTGGATCCGCTGCCAGGGCGCGCAGCTCGCCCTGCGCCTGAGCGAGGCCCGCACCATCCTCGTGCGCCCGGCCTAACCGCGCTCGGCCTGAAGCGCGTTCGCGCTCCCCTTCGCTTCCCGAATTAGACGGCACTAACTATGGTTGCACAGGCTACAGTCCCAGCCCCCGTCCCCCCGCCTGCCGAGATCCGGGTCGCCCTCGCTGGAAACCCGAACTGCGGCAAGACGACGCTCTTCAACGCGCTGACCGGCGCCCGCCAGCACGTCGGCAACTACCCTGGCGTCACCGTCGAGCGCCGGGTGGGAAGCTGCCAGCTCGGCGGGCGGCGCGCCGAGATGGTCGATCTGCCGGGCACCTACAGCCTGACCTCCTTCTCGCCCGAGGAGCGGGTCGCGCAGCATGAGCTGACCGGCAGCGACCACGACGTGGTGGTCGTCGTCGCCGACTCGACCTGCCTCAAGCGCAACCTCGTCCTGCTCGCCCAGGTGATGCAGATGGGCGCCAACCCGGTGCTCTGCCTGAACATGGCCGACGAGGCGCGCGCGGCCGGCCAGCAGATCGATCTGGCGCAGATGGAGCGGCTGCTCGGCTTTCCGGTCGTCGAGACGGTGGGCCACCGGCGCCAGGGCATCGACGAGCTCAGGCAGGCGATCCTGCGCGCCGCGCACAATCCGGTCGGCAGGCACCGGCTCGTGCTCGGCGGCCGGCTCGACAGATCGCTCGCCGCGGTGCGCGAGAAGCTGCCCCCGTCGCTCGCGAGCTCGAAGGCGGCCGACTGGCTGGCGACCAAGCTGCTCGTCGCCGACCCCGACCAGCTCGCCCGCATGCGCGCTGACGTCGAGGGGGCGCCCGCGCTCGCCGAGGCCGAGCGCCAGCAGGCCTGGCTCGAGGGCGAGACCGGGCTCGACGTCTCGCTGCTGGTGACCGAGCGCTACTTCGGCTTCGTCGACGGCCTGTTGCGCGAGGTGGTGACGCAGGCCCCGCGGGCTGACGCTCGGGCGGCCTCCGATCGCCTCGACGCGATCCTCGCCCACCGCTGGCTCGGCCTGCCCATCTTCGCCGCGGTGATGTACGTCCTCTTCTGGCTCACCTTCCGCGTCGGCGAGATCCCGATGGGATGGCTCGAGTCGCTCTTCGCTTGGCTGGGCGAACAGGTCTCGTCGCTGTGGCCCGAGGGCTCGGAGTCGAACCTGCGCTCGCTGCTGGTCGACGGGGTTATCGGCGGGGTCGGCGGGGTGGTCGTCTTCCTGCCGAACATCGTGCTCTTGTTCGCGGGCCTCGCGCTGCTCGAGGACACCGGCTACATGGCCCGCGCCGCGTTCCTGACCGACCGGCTGATGCACCGCTTCGGGCTGCACGGCAAGAGCTTCATCCCGATGATGACCGGCTTCGGCTGCACGGTGCCCGGGGTGATGGCGACCCGCACGCTGGAGAACGAGCGCGACCGGCTCACCACAATGCTCGTGCTGCCGCTGATGAGCTGCGGGGCGCGCCTGCCTATCTGGATGCTGCTCATCCCGGCCTTCTTCCCGGCGCAGTGGCGGGCGCCCATGCTCTTCGCCATCTACGCGACCGGCGTCGTGCTCGCGCTGCTGCTCGCGCTGCTGCTGCGCAAGTCGCTGCTGCGGGGCGAGGAGGCGCCGTTCGTGATGGAGCTGCCGCCCTACCGCGCGCCGACCCTGCGCGGAGCGCTGACCAAGACCCTCGAGCGCGGCTGGCTCTACCTGCGCAAGGCCGGGACGGTGATCCTCGGCATCTCGGTGCTGCTGTGGGCGCTCACCTCGTACCCGAAGGCCGGCAGCTACCAGGTAGACGCGCAGCTCGCCTCCGGGGAGATCGCGCTCGCGGGCAGCGCCGCGCCCGGCGCGACCCCCCTCACCGAGGAGGAGCTCGCGCAGCGCCGGCGCGCCGAGGACCTGCAGGCTTCGATCGCCGGCCGCGCCGGCCGCGCGCTCGAGCCGCTCTTCGCGCCCCTCGGCTTCGACTGGAAGATCGTCACCGCCATGCTCGGCGCCTTCGCGGCCAAGGAGGTCTTCGTCGCGCAGATGGGCATCGTCTACGCGGTCGGCGAGAGCGACGGGGGCGCCGAGAGCCTGCGCGAGGCGATTGCGCGCGACTACGACCCACTGACCGGCTTTGGCCTGATGCTCTTCCTGCTCGTCGCGACGCCGTGCATGGCCACCATCGCCGTCACGCGGCGCGAATCCGGGGGCTGGCGCTGGGCGCTGCTTCAGCTCGGCGGTCTGACCGCCATCGCCTATCTGCTCGCCCTGCTCGTCCAGCAGGTCGGGCGCCTCTTCATCTGATTCGGGAGCCCGTATGGAGAACCTCGTCGTCGCTCTCCTCGTCGCCGCCGCCGCGCTCTACCTCGGGCGCTACTACTGGCGGAAGCACTCGGCGCGCCGCCGCGGTGCGGCCGCTTGCGGCTCAAGCTGCAGCGGATGCGCCTGCGGTTCGACCTGCCGCCCTCCCGGCGAAGCTGGAGGCAAGCCGGGAAAGGCTCTGGCGCTGCTCGCCGCCTTCGGCCTCGCCGCTGGCGCGCCAGGCGCGGCGCGGGCCGCTGACACGATGGAGACCTTCGAGGCCGGCGCGCTCGACGTCGAACTCTACGCCGGCTACGAGGGTCTGGGCGACGCCCGCGAGAACCACGCGATCTTCGGCGACCTGTACCTCGGCTACGGGATCGCCGACCGGCTCTCCGCCTTCGTGGGGACCCTCGTCCACTTCGACGGCCGGCTCTCGAACCCCGCGCCCGACGTCTACCTCGGGGTCTTCGGCACCCCCGTGGACACGGCGCACTTCGACCTGGACCTGAGCTTGACGTTCGACGCCCTCGGCGACGGCCTTCGCGAGCTGCAGCTCACCCCGGGGCTCGAGCTCAACCTCGATCTCGACTCGCCCGTCGGCCCGTGGGGCCTCTACCTGCGGGCCGCGCTGCCCGTGCACGGCGGCGCGGGAGGCGAGCCTGTCGCCGTGCGCCAGGTCGATCTCATCCCCGGCGCCTGGTGGTCGGTACGCGACGGGCAGCAGCTGCTGCTCGAGTTCGCGACAAGCGCCCATCGGGCGAGCCCCGAATCCGACGGGCGCATCGAAACCGGCGCCATCGCCCTCGGCTACAACCTCGCGCTCACACCTGCGCTCGAGCTCATCAGCCAGGTGAGCGTCAGGCTGCCGCAAGACGACGAGCCCGCGGCGGCCGGCGCAATGCTCGGTTTCATCGCGACGCCGGGGGCTCAGTAGTTTTCGCCGTTCTCTCGCGTAGTTAGCCCGTTCTCTCACGTGGGTGAGGCGTTCGGTCGCGTGGGTGAGGCGTCCTCTCGCGTGGTTGAGGCGTTCGGTCGCGCGGTTGAGGCGTTCGGTCGCGCGGTTGAGGCGTTCGGTAGCGCGGTTGAGGCGTTCGGTCGCGCGGTTGAGGCGTTCGGTCGCGCGGTTGAGGCGTTCGGTCGCGCGGTTGAGGCGTCCTTTCGCGCGGTTGAGCGGCTCGCTCGCCTGACGCAGTCTGCGCCGCCCCCTCTCCCCTCCCACGCGTGAAGCCGCCCGCGAGCGCCACCTCGCCGGGAATCCTTGCGCTCGCCAGCGGTTCCATCCGCCTGGCGAGCCCGCGGCAGCGCGCGGTTTGACCGAGGTTTTCCGCTGGTTACGTTGGCTGGCGCGGCAAGGAATCGAGCCGCCAGGCTGTTGATAAGGAGCAAGAGGGTCGCACCATGAAGAGCGCATCGATGACCATGCCCGACGCCCCGCGCGTGCGCCGAGGTGGCCGCTTGGGCAACTACCTGAAGACCACCGTGCTGCTGGCGGGCCTGACCGCGCTGTTCCTCGCGGTCGGCCAACAGCTCGGCGGCACGCAAGGGATGCTCTTCGCCGGCTTCTTCGTCGTGCTGCTGAACGGCATCTCGTTCTGGTTCAGCGACCGCATCGCGCTCGCCATGCACCGCGCCCAGCCCATCGGCCCGGGGACGCTGCCCTGGCTGCACGAGATGGTCGGGCGGCTTGCCCGCCGCGCGGGGTTGCCGACGCCGCGGCTCTACGTCATCCCGACCGCGACCCCGAACGCCTTCGCCACCGGGCGCGACCCGAGCCACGCCGCGGTCGCGGTGACCGAGGGAATCCTGCGCCTGCTCGACGAGCGCGAGCTCGAAGGGGTCATCGCCCACGAGCTGGCCCACATCAAGAACCGCGACACCCTCATCAGCACCATCGCCGCGACGCTCGCCGGCATCATCACCCACGTCGCGCGGATGGTGTTCTGGTTCGGGGGCGCGTTCCTCGGCCGCGACCGCGACGACGAGGGCGGCGGAGGCGCGCTGGCGAGCCTGGGCATGCTCATCGTCGCCCCCATCGCCGCGATGCTGCTGCAGCTCGCCATCAGCCGCTCGCGCGAGTACGGCGCCGACACGACCGGCGCGGCCATCGCCGGCGACCCGCACGCGCTCGCCGACGCGCTGCAGAAGCTCGAGATGGG
>JBMNNX010000156.1:0-15801 GCA_050942745.1 Myxococcales bacterium | reverse complement strand
TACTTGGCGCTACTTCGGTCTCCCCGAGAACGCGCCCCTGTGGACCGCGCTCAGGTGCATAGTGGTTTTCCACAGCCACCGCGCCCTCAGAGAGAGTCGCTTAACACCAGCCACCTAGCATGTTGCGGTTTTCGCCATTGACCATGCGCCGCCTTCTTCCTCTCGCCCTCGCCTTGTCCCTGGTGGCGTGCAGCCGCACGAAGGGCGAAGAGCGCTCCGAGGCGGCTCGAGCAAAGCCGGCGGGCGCCTGCGAGCCAAGGTTGATCGAGCCGGAGACGGGCCGTGTGCCCTGTCCACCCGGGCCACCCGAGCAGCCCCTGCAGCGGGCCATCGACTTCTATGACGTCGGCGACTTCGAGAAGGCGCTCGCGTGCGCCTCGCTCGCCTCGACGCTCGAGCCGACCGATCCGGCCGCGCAGTCGGAGCTCGGCGCGGCGCTCGTCGCCCTGGGGCGTTACGAGGAGGCGCGGATCGCCTACGCGACGGCGCTCGCCTACGAGCCCAGCCTGCTCGACGCGCTGCTCGGCTCGGCCGATCTCTACTTGATGAAGCTCCCGCCGACGCGCGGCTCCGACGAGCTCGGGCTCGCCTACGCGGCAAGGGGTCGGGCCGAAGCGCGCCGGGCCGACGACGCGGAGCTCGCGGGCCTCTTCGCGCTGCTCGAGGCGGTGGCGCTCAACGCGCTCGGGCAGAACGCCTTGGCCTTGGAGCGCGCCGACGAGGCGCTCGCCGCCAGCGTAGAGCCGGCTCAGGCGCGGGCCGAGCGGGCCTTCGCGCTCTGGGAGCTGTGCCGGTTCGAGGAGGCGAAGGGCGAGCTCGAGGCGCTGCTCGCCT
Source organism: Myxococcales bacterium (assembly GCA_050942745.1). Classification (GTDB taxonomy): domain Bacteria; phylum Myxococcota; class Myxococcia; order Myxococcales; family UBA5297; genus UBA10939. Next base: position 14,967 of record JBMNNX010000156.1, on the reverse strand, counting down.
TCGAGGAATGGGAGGCGGTCGCTCACTATCAGCTCGGGCTGATCGCCGAGCGGCAGGGGAACCTGGCGCGCGCCGAGTCCGAGATGGCACTCGCCCGCCTGCTCGATCCCGAGAAGTACCCGCCGGAGTTGAAGGTTTCGGCGGCTGAGCTCGAGGAGAGCGTGCGCGGGCTCGTCGCCGCGCTGCCCGCCGACATGAGGCGCGACCTCGCGCAGGTCGATCTGGCGATCGAGGAGCTACCGGACCTCGCCGACTTGATCTCCGTACAGCCGCCGCTCTCGCCCTCGATCGTGGGGCTGTTCCGCGGGCCGCCGCTCGGCGAGCCGTGCCCGCCGCCGGAGCTCGAGCCGGGGCCCTGCCGCGCTATCCGCCTCTACCGCAAGAACCTGCTGCGCTCGTCCGGCTCGATGGAAGAGCTGCGCCGGCAGGTTCACATCACCCTGGTCCACGAGATCGGCCACCTGCGCGGCGAAGACGACCTCGAGCTCGTCGCCCGAGGGCTCGAGTAGCTGGGATCTCTCAGCGCCGTCTGCACAACCGACCGTCGCCGTGACGCAGAAGGGCGCCCGACGTCTCTGCAGCGGCATCCCTTGGGTCTTCCGCGTTGCCAAGCGCCCCGTGCAGATCCTCGAGCGGCGCGGCGCGGGGCGCGATCACCCCGGGGCTCGCGGGGCTGCCGGAGACCGAGCGCCTGAAGTGCTGGTTCCTGCGGGCGCTGTAGCGGCGGCCGCAGAAGGGAGGGCGGCTCGTCAGAGCCCGAGCTCGCGCTTGAGCCTCTCGACGAGCTGGAAGTACTCGGTCCGCGTGAAGGGCCGGTTGAGGATGTGGAAGTCCTTCTTCGACAGCCCGACGCAGCCGAAGCAGTAGTTACAGTCCGACATGCTGCGGCACAGCACCAGGTAGTTGCTGCCCGAGCACAGCTCCGACTGGACGCAGTACGCGCACCCGTTGCAGGCGCGGCAGTCGGAGCAGTGGGTGCAGTGGTTGCACTCGATGCAGGCGCGGCAGTGCGTGCAGCGGTAACAGGTGACGCACCCCTCGCAGAACATGCACCCGGTGGAGCGCTCGCAGCCCGTGCAGCCGTAGCTTCCGGGGTTGGCAGGATCGCTCGAGGCCTGACGCGCGAGGCGGTTGAACTCCTCGAGGAAGGCCCGCTTCGTCATCGGGATGGAGGTCTCTTCGGGGAGCTTCTTTGCGGCTGCTTCCTTGCCCACTGGTCCTCCTGGATGGTCGCCTGTGATGTCGCCGCGGCGGTGCGCCGGTCCTGTTCTGGACAGTGGCCAGGCCAGGATAGCAGAGCGGCGGGCGCGAACGGTCAGGGCGCGGGGGGCTCGTCGCGCACGACCCGGGCGAGGGCGCCCAGGTCCAGCCCGGCGCAGAAGCGCTCGATCGCTTCGGTGCTGTCGGCGTTCTCGCTGGCGACCGTGACGAGGAGGCGGTCGGCGACGATGAGGTCGGCCTGGGCGCGCCGGGTGCGCTTCTCGAGCTCGACGTAGCCGACCGCAGAGGCCATCAGCAGCGGCTTGCCCAGCTTCTCGTCGTTCTCGAAGGCCTCGCCGGGCCGGGCCTTGGCCCCGCGGTTGATGTTGGTGTCGACGATCCGGAGCTTGAGCTTCTGATCGCCGTTGGTGTAGCTGCGCTCGACCTCGGAGACTGCGACGTCGCCGAACCGCGAGGTCGAGGCCACGGCCGCCGCGCCGCGGTATTCGAGCAGGCTCTCCGGGGCGAAGGGGAGGAGCTTGCTGAAGTGGATGGTGAGCCCCCGAGACTGCCCCGCCCGCGGGGCTGCGCGAGCCGGCGGGCGCTCCTTCGCCCGATCACAAGCCGGGGAGGCGGCCAGGCAGGCGAGGGCGAGGAGCGCGAGCGCTCCAAAGGCAGCGCGGCCCTTCGATTCTTGATAAACGGTGGCGCGCATGCTCGACCTCTCGAAGCTCAACCATCCCCAGCGCGAAGCTGTCTGCACGATAGAAGGGCCTCTGCTCGTGTTGGCGGGCGCGGGCAGTGGCAAGACCCGCGTCATCGTCCATCGCATCGCCTACATGATCGAGCAGGGTATCGCGCCCAACAACATCCTCGCGGTCACCTTCACCAACAAGGCCGCCGCGGAGATGCGCGAGCGGGTGGCCGAGCTCGTCGGCCGCTCGTTCGCGAAGCTGCTCACCGTCTGCACCTTCCACGCCTTCGGGTGCGAGGTGCTGCGGCGCCACCTGTGGCGGCTCGGCTACCCGAAGCGCTTCGCCATCGCCGACGCCTCCGACCAGCTGTCGCTCATCAAGCGGGCGATGCGCGAGACGAAGATCGACGACCGCAGCTTCGACGCGCGCCGCGTGCTCGCGGCGGTGAGCAAGGCGAAGTGCGCCGGCGTCGTCCCCGAGCCCAAGCCCGAGGGGATGGGCGACGAGTACGACCTGATCACCGCGGCGGTCTTCCCGCGCTACCAGCTCGCGCTCAAGGCGCAGGGCGCGGTCGACTTCGACGACCTGATCCTGCTGCCCATCCGCCTGTTGCGCGAGCACCTCGAGGTGCGCGAGGAGCTCGTCGAGCGCTACCGCTACCTGCTCGTCGACGAGTACCAGGACACCAACCGCTCGCAGCTCGACCTGCTGGTGATGCTGGCGGGCGAGCGCAAGAACGTGTGCGCGGTCGGCGACGACGACCAGTCGATCTACAGCTGGCGCGGCGCCGAGGTGGACAACATCCTCTCGTTCGACCGGCACTTCCCGAAGGTCAAGGAGGTGCGCCTCGAGCAGAACTACCGCTCGAGCCAGGCCATCCTCGACGCGGCCAACGCGGTCATCGCGGTCAACGAGGCGCGCAAGCCCAAGCGCCTGTGGACCGCCCGCGGCCTGGGCGACCCGGTGCGCGTCGTCGTCTGTCCGAACGACGACGAGGAGGGCCGCTTCATCGCCCGCGAGATCCGCCGCCTGATCGACGAGGGCGCCCGGCCGAGCGCCATCGCGGTGCTCTACCGGACCAACCTGCAGTCGAAGCCTGTCGAGGAGTCGCTGCGCGGCGAGGGGATCCCCTACGAAGTCGTCGGCGGTCAGGAGTTCTTCGATCGCAAGGAGATCAAGGATCTCGTCGCCTACCTGAAGGCTTGCCACAACCGCCATGACGAGGTCTCGCTCCTTCGCATCGTCAACGTTCCGGCCCGGGGAATCGGCGACGCGACGATGGAGCGGCTGACGGGGAAGGCGCGCGAGCTGAAGCTGCCCATCGCCGAGGCGATGCGGCGCGCCGAGGGGTTCGTCGAGCTGCCCAAGGGGGCCGGGCGCAAGGTCGTCGAGTTCCTCTCGCTCATCGAGCGCTACCGCGCCCGCTTCGAGCGGGAGCCCATCGACCGGGTCGCCCGCGATCTGGTGGACGAGGTCGGGCTGCGCGAGGCGGCGCGCCAGTCGGTGCAGAGCGCGGCGGCCGGGGCGCGCAAGGTAGCGGCGGTTGACGGCTTCCTCGACTCGATCTCGGCCTACGTGGAGCGCGAGAAGAGCGCCTCTCTCGACGGGCTGCTCAAGCGCCTCGCCCTCGACGCGCGCGACGACGACACCGCCCCCGACGGCAGCTACGTGAGCCTGATGACCCTGCACGCGGCCAAGGGGCTCGAGTGGCCGTACGTCTTCCTGTGCGGGATGGAGGAGGACCTGCTGCCGCACTCGGGGATGCAGGGCGAGCTGCCGAACCTGCCCGAGGAGCGCAGGCTTGCCTACGTGGGCATCACGCGCGCCCGCGAGCGGCTCTACCTGACGCGCGCGGCGCAGCGGGTCAAGCGCGGCAAGCCCATGCCCAGGACGGCGTCGCGCTTCCTCGAAGACATCCCCTCGGAGCTGCTCGAGGTGGTCGACTACGCGGCGGTCCCCGCGGGCCCCGCGGGCGAGGCGGAGCGCTCGTTCTTCTCGGACCTGCGCTCGCGGCTCAAGGCGCGGGCCGAGGCGGCCGCGCCGCAGGACGCGGGCTCGATCGACGCTCGCAACCCTCGCCGCCTCGAGACGCCGCGGAGCTGAGCCGGGCTACTTGAACTTGACGTAGTCGGCGAGCACCTCGCGCACCAGCGTGCCGACCGGCATGCGGTTGCGCTCGGCGATCTCCTTGAGCGACTCGTAGGTCTCTTCGCTGACGCTGACGGTGAGCACCTTGTCCGAGCCGTCGGTCGCGTGGTTGACCTCGGTGCGTTCGGACTGCGCCCTGGGACGCAGCGGAATCGGCGGATTGTCGGGGGCCGGCTCGTCGTACTCGACCACCAGCTCCTGGCCCGGCGGACGCGTGCCGGTCATCAGGCGCTTCTTCTCCTCCTCGAGCTCGTCGGAGAAGAGCTGCTTGAGGAAGTTCGAGAGGTGGATGTTCGAGGGGGTGAACTCGTACTGGGACAGGAACTGGTCGATGTCGTACTGCATGTCCCAGGCGGTCTGGTAGCGCTTCTCGCGGTCCTTCTCGAGCGCCTTCATGAGGATGCGCTCGACGGCCTCGGGGATGTCCGCCTTGAAGTAGCTGGGGGCGTAGATCTTCCCCTCGGTGATCGACTTGAGGATCGCGACCTCGCTGTCGCCGGTGAACAGCTTGAAGCCGGTGACCCACTCGTAGAGGACCACGCCGAGCGAGAAGATGTCCGAGCGCGAGTCGAGCGGCTTGCCCATGCACTGCTCGGGCGACATGTAGGAGAGCTTGCCTTTGATCTCGCCGGCGCGCGTCTGCTCGATCTGGTTGGCCGCCTTGGCGATGCCGAAGTCGAGGATCTTCACCGTCCCGTCGAACGACACGAAGATGTTCTCGGGGGTGACGTCGCGGTGGACGATGTTCAGGGCGTTCCCATAAAGGTCGCACTTCTGATGGGCATAGAAGAGGCCCTCGCAGACCGAGGAGGCGATCTTCAGCGCGTAGACCATCGGGAACGGGATCCCCATCGAGTCGGCCTTGGGGATGATGCGCCGCATGTCGCGCCCGAAGATGTACTCCATGGCGATGAAGTACGCGTCGGCGATCTTCCCGAGGTCGTAGATCTGGACGATGTTCGGGTGGTTGAGCTGCGCGGCGAGCTTGGCCTCGTTCAGGAACATCTTCACGAAGCTCTTCTGGTTCGACAGGTGGGGCCGGATGCGCTTGATGACGATGGTCTTCTCGAAGCCCTCGAGCCCGGCCTGACGAGCGAGGAAGATCTCAGCCATGCCGCCGACGGCGATGCGGTCGATCAGGGTGTACTTGCCGAAGCGGTGCGACTCTTTGGCGCGTTCCTCGATGGGCATGGAGATCTCGCGAGCGCAGGTGAAAAGGTCGGCCAGTATAGAGGAAGCGCTCGCCCGCGCGGTAGGGCCGGGCGGCAAGCCGAGCGGAGCGCCTGGGGCGGCGCCCTCTCGCTCAGTCGAGCAGCGCTCCCGCGAAGGCGCCTTCGAGCCGCTCGAGCCTGCTTTCGAGGCCAGTCGGCAGCTCCAGCACGAAACGCCCGCCGACGCCGTCGCCCGGCTGATCGCCCGAAGCCTCGAGCTCCACGAAGCCCGAGACCGCGCGCACCAGGAAGCTGCCGTCGGGCAGGCGCAGCCCTGCCTCTGGCGGCTCGGGCCAGCCGGCGAACGCCGCCGTCCGCGACTCGACGAGCACGTCGGGGCCGGGCTGCGCGCCGACGAGGACGAGCTCGCGCCCCTGCGGCCGCTGCGCGAGGGCGATGTGGATCGCCCGCAGCGGGACCGGCGGGCTCGGCTCGTCGAGCGGGCGCGGCGAGTCGGTGATGATCACGCGGAACGGGCCTGCCCCGTGGATGCGGGCGGTGCCTGCGAAGTCGAAGGAGGTGTCCCACGGGGCGGTCTGCGCGAACAGGCGGCCGTGGACGGACGCGACCCCGTCGGCGGCCGACCCGCAGCCTTCGAGCGGAAGGAGCGCCAGCAGCGCGACCGCGGGCGCGAAGAGCAGCCGGCTCACCACGGTAGCCCTCCGAACCCCGCCTCAGCCCACGCTTGCAGCGCCAGCGGCGAGGCGCCGATCGCCTCGGGAAGCCGTGGTGCCCGGAGCATCAGGTCGAGGCCCAGAAGCAGCGAGACCGGGCCCAGGCGCCAGTGGAAGACCGGGCCCGCCATCCCCGCGTACGACAAGCGGCCCGGGACGAAGCCGCACTGCGGCACGCCGGCGCGGTCTGTACACCAAGCCCACGAGCGCTCGTAGCCGGCCTGGGCTGCGACTTCGACCAGGACCCGAAACTCGCCCGCGAAGGCGACCAGCCGGTAGGCCAGCTTCAAGTGAGAGCCGGCGATCCCCGTGTTCTGCGCGCTCTCGTCCTGTGCGCGGATGCCGAGCTGCAAGGCGAGAGTCGTCGCGAGCTCGTGCCTGCCCTGCTCGAGCGCGGCCGAAAACACGCCTCCGACCGCGCCTCCGCCGGGGCTGCGCAGTGACACGTCTTGGAGCTGGACGCCGCCGGAGAATCGCAGGCGCCGGGCATCGAACGCGGGGACGCTCTGCCAGCTCATCGCGCGCGCGGCCTGGACTGACGGCACCTCGGGTGTCGAGGCGAGCGGGGGGCCCGCGCCGAGCGAGCCGAGCAGTCCAAGGAGCAGGCAGGCGAGCATGTGTTAGCGCAGCGAGGGAAACGGGAACCCGACGGGCCTGCGCGCCTCGAGGCGCGTCGGCGCCAATGGGGCGACGATCGCAGATGGCGCCATCGCCCGGCAATACGGCCCGCAAGAAAAAAGGGCGGCGCCCGAAGGCGCCGCCCCAAGAGCGGAAGTCAACTGTCGGCTTACTTGTAGCTGGTGTTGCCGAAGTTGTTGATCATGCGCTTGCGCACCGAAGTGGAGGTGCCGGCCGAGCCAGCCTGGGTCACCTGGGCGTTGTTGTTGCCGCCGAGGACGTTCGCCGAGGTGGCGAACAGGGCGCGCAGGTTCTGGCCGAAGACGGAGATGATGCCGATCGCGGCGATGGCGATGAGGGCGACGATGATGATGTACTCGGTCATGCCCTGGCCTTCTTCGTTCCGAATCAGGGTCTTCATGCGGTTCATCATGGCTTCTCTCCTGGGGTTGTGAGTGGGTGGGCTCTGCGTCTCGTTGCTGAAGCTGAGCTGCTTACGGTTGCAAGTCTGGCCTAGAGGCCGGAGCGAGCATATCGGTCATCGGGCGGAGGGGGCCTGCTCCGGCATCCGACGTCGGGAGGATGCTGGCGGCTTGGGCCGGTTTGGCCGCCGGGCAGGCGCTCGGGCATAATCCGCCGCCACTGCGAGGTGACGATGATTCGAAAGGGCGGGTCGCTCGCCTTCATGCCACTCGCGCGGCCGGGCCGTCGTTCGTCGCTGCGGCCGCGGCGGCTCATCTGGAGGTTGCGGGGGATCTTTCGGGCCGCTACGACCTGTCGAAGCAGGACGAGGTCGCCGGTGCCTGCGCTCTCGTAGGCCAGCAGTTCTTCAGGCGCCTCCACTGAAACCTGGAGCTCGAGAAATGTCGCATGCGGTAGGGGCGGTGGCTGCCCCGCAGCCAAAGGTCGCAAGTTCGGGGACGTACTCCGCGCTGTTCGATGCCTTGCCCCCGAGCGCCGAGCTCTGCGTCCTCGTCTTTGACACGCGGCTTCGCGTCGTCTCAGCGTCCAGCGGGTGTGCTGCCCTCTTCGGCCGCGAAGTGGTCTCGGCGTCGGCGACGGAGCTCTTCCATGATTTCGAGGCCCCCGAGGCCGACGTGGCCACGCTCGACCTGCTCACGCGTTCGAAGGGCAGGCCTAAGCACGTGCGCGTCTATTGGAAGCGAGGCGCGCGGCGTTCGACCGCGTTCATCGTCGATCTCGAGGCGATGTCCAGGGGTGAGCACGCCGTCGCCGCCGCCACGGCGCGGCTCGTCTCCAAAGTGGTTCACGAGGGCCGGAACCCGCTGACCTCGATCAAGCTGGCGCTCCAGACGATTGCCCGGTCGCAGCTCGAAGATCGGCTCGCGAAGCGGCTGGTCATCGCGCTGCGGGAAATGCGAACATCCGAGCGCATCTTCAGCGCGCTCGCGGGTCTCGTGCGAGTGTCCAAACCAACCGAGGGCGCTGATCTCGCCGAAGCGCTCGAGCTAGCGGCGTCCGATGTGCGCAGCGAGCTCGACGAAAGGGGCCTCGAGCTTCAATGCGACATCTCGCTTGGCGAGGTCCCGAGAAGGGCCGACGCGGAACGGGTGCGGGTCGCGGTCAGTCAGCTCATCGGGATTCTCGGCCACGGCCTCGATAAGGGCGTGGTCCGGCTGGCGGCGAGGCAAGTGTCCGACGGTGTTGAGGTTTCGGTCGAGGCCGAGCCCGTTCCCTCGCGGCGCCCCAGCGGGATGAGCCTCTCGCTGGAGCTCGCTCAGAAGATCGCCGCCGAGCACGGCGGGAGGCTTGTCGGCTCCGCGCAAGGCTTTCGGCTGATCATTGCCGCTTGAGGCGGCATGGCCGTCGAGCACGCTTCGGCAGAAGCCACGGCCAGCCAAGTGCCCGGAATCCAAGGCCTTCCCTCCGCCGCCCCCGGGTTCGGTGGCCGCCGTCGTGCGCTCGTCGCCGGGGGCCTGACCGAATCTGGCCGGGCGCGGGTCCTCGCGAGGCAGCGTCGCCCAGTCGACAAAGCGTAGTGCAGGGGTGCCTGGCGCTTCCGGTTCCGCACGCCCAGTGGTAAACAGGCGGCCCTTTCAGGAAGGGCCATGGAGAACCTGCTTCTCGTCGACGACGACGTCAGCCTGCTTGAAACGCTTCGGATGCATTTCGAGGAGCCGCGCGAGGGCCGCGCGCAGCGCTACGCTGTGCACACGGCTGGCAGCCTCCGTGAGGCGCGTGCGCTTGCCGAGAAAATCGGGCCTGCCCTCATCATCCTCGACATGCAGCTCCCCGACGGCTCGGCGCTCGATGTGCTCCCCGAGCTGAAGGCGGTCGCGGGCGACGCTCCGGTGCTCATCGTCACCGCGCACGCGAACATGGAGACGACGATCCGGGCGATGAAGATGTCGGCTTTCGACTTCTTGCGAAAGCCGTTCGACGACCTGGAGACGCTCGATCGCGCGGTGGCGCGCGCGCTCGAGATGCGCCGCCTGTCGCGCCGCGCGGCGGCCCTGCGCGTCGAGGAGCCGCCGCAGATAGGCGACATCGTCGGCAACAGCCCGCGGATGCAGCAGATCCTCAAGGAGATCGGCAAAGTCGCCGCGAGCCGCGCTTCGGTGCTGATCACGGGCGAGTCGGGCACCGGCAAGGAGCTGATCGCCCGCGTCATCCACACCTACAGCGACGAGAAGCCGCGGCCCTTCATCGGCATCAACTGCTCGGCCATCGTGGACACGCTGCTCGAGAGCGAGCTGTTCGGGCACGAGAAGGGCGCGTTCACCGGGGCCCAGTCCGCCAAGCCAGGCAAGTTCGAGCTCGCCGAGAACGGGACCATCTTCCTCGACGAGATAGGCGACATGTCGCTGGCCCTGCAGGCCAAGCTGTTGCGGGTGCTCCAGGAGCGCGAGTTCGAGCGGGTCGGCGGCGTTCGGCGCCTGCCGCTGCGCGCCCGGGTGATCGCGGCCACCAACCGCAACCTTCCGCAGGAAGTGATGGCCAACCACTTCCGCGAAGACCTCTACCAAAGGCTCAAGGTGGTCACCATCGAGGTGCCGCCGCTGCGCGAGCGCCGTGAGGACATCCCCGCGCTCGTCCAGAGCCTGCTCGCCAAGATCAACGAGAAGGTCCACAAGCACGTCACGACGGTCCCGGCCGAGGTGCTCGAATACCTCTGCATGCTGCCCTGGCCGGGCAACGTGCGTGAGCTCGAGAACGTGCTGACCCGCGCGGTCGTGCTCTCTCCTGGCGACGTCCTGCTGCGCGAGCACCTGCCCTCTATCGAGGGCAAGCTTTCGGTGGCCACGCCGCCGGCCGACGAAGGGTTCCCCACGCTCGAGGAGGCCGAGCGGGTGCACGTGCTGAAGGCGCTCGAGATTACCCGTTGGCACAAGGGCCGCGCCTGCCAGCTCCTCGGCATCAGCCGCCCGACCCTGGAGCGCAAGCTGAAGAAGTACCGCGGCGAGAAGGCCGCCGAGGCGTAGCGCGAGCCGGCGATCGCTCGCGACGCTCGGCTTTCGCCCGATCCTGTTCCGGGTCTTCCGGAGTGCCGGGGAAGCTCGCTGAGCGCTCGCCGCCGGCGTCCTCGGGCTCGTGCGCGGCGTCCGCGTCGGCCAGGCAGCGCCCCGGGGGGCGCGCCGAACGGCCGGGCTCGGCTTTTCGTGCGCTCTCAACCCGTCTCTGCGCGCCGCCGCAGGGCATGGGAAGCGGGCCGGTCCCGACGCTTTCGGATGCCAGCTCCCGCGGCGCTTCCGCGAGCACGGGCGAGTGGGGCTTGGGGATCGGCTTTGGGAAGATTCTCTTGAATATTCGAGTGGTTGCGCCGCCGGCCTCCGCCAGCGGCCGAGGCCGTCGCGCGGGCGCGAGGCTCCGACCGCCCCGCCCGCGCCGCCCGGTGCTCCGGTCGTCTATCGGACGCATTTGAAGAAAGCGTTCAATCGAAATCGAACGCATCTGAACGAAACGTTCGGCTGTCAGGAAGCGGTCGGACCGCGGGCGCGAAGGTCGGCCATCCGGAAGTGGCCAAGAACAATCAGGTCGCGGCGAGTCCCTCCTCCCGTTCGACCGGTGGCACGGGTTTTGGTGAATGCGCGCCGGTCAACTTTTCAGCGCCTCTGGCGGACAGGGGCATTCACGGGAGAGAAAAGGATGAGGCTTCAGAAGACGGTAGGTGGATCGGTCACAGCGCCAGCGACCAAGTCCTTGGGGCACAACATCAGCAGCGCGGCGAACATCCTGTCGGCCCCCGCGCTCCCCATCGGCGCCGAGGTGGTCGACTTCCGCGGGTACTTCAAGGTCGAGGTCTTCCCGCACAACGCGGTGATCTACCGGCCCGGCGACTCGTCGGATCGCGTCTATTTGCTCAAGCGCGGGCGGGTGCGCCTTATCCGCACCGGCCGCAACGCGGCCCGCTCGGTGCTGGCCATCCTGCGCGGCGGCGACCTGTTCGGCGAGCTGTCGCTCGGCGAGGCGGGAGCGACCGAGGAGCTGGCCGTCGCCTCGGGCGAGACCGAGGTCTGGTCCATCGAGGGCAGCGAGTTCCGCAACCTGCTCGAGAGCCGTCCGAGCCTGTCGGTGGACATCATCCGCGCCCAGAACGAGCGCATCCGCCACATGCGGCGCCGGCTGCTCGGCCTGACGTTCAAGGAGGTCCCGGCGCGCCTGGCCGAGACGCTGCTGACCCTGGGCGAGTCGCTCGGCGAGCGCTGTCCGCACGGCGGCGAGGTCGACCTGCGCGGCGTCACCCAGCAGGACCTCGCCGACCTGGTGGGCGCCTCGCGCTCGTTCGTCTCCACGCTCATCAACGAGATGAAGCGCGACGGCTACCTCGGCAACGTCGGCCGCATCCTCTGCATCCGCGACCAGAAGTCGCTGCGCAAGATCGCCAGCAAGGAGAAGTAGAGGGCTCGTCTCCTCCCTCTCTTCCGCTCGCCCCGCCCTGCGGCCGCGTGCCGCTCGGCGGGGCGCTTCTTTTCTCGTCGACCGCGCCGGCCACAAGGCCCGAGGCCGGGCTCGCCAGCCGACGAGGCTTTCGTTAGCATGCGCACACTTTCGGCCTACCGACGGCGAGGTGCCGCATGCGGGATCACCTGTACGACCACGTGGACTACAAGCTGGCCGAGATCGAGCACCGCTACGGCCCGAACGTCCACATCGTCGCCAACCCCTTTCTCCTGTCGCAGCTCGCGACCCTGTGCGCCAAGGAGACTGTCCAGCCGGCCATCAACCAGCTCGTCGTCTCCATCTACTCCGACCTGGTGAAGACGGTGATCAACGCCGAGCTCCCGCGAAAGAGGGTCTCGGTGCCTACGCGGATGATCGCCTGCAACCCGCGCGGCATCTTCCACGGGCAGGTCGTCGATCCCCAGGTGCGCGTGGTGACCGTCAACATCGCGCGCGCGGGCACGCTGCCTTCGCAGGTGACCTACGACCTGCTCAACCTCATCCTCGACGCGCGCCTGGTCCGCCAGGACCACATCGTCATGAGCCGGATGATCGACGACGCGCACCACGTCGTGGGCAGCGCCATCGGCGGGGCGAAGATCGGCGGCGACGTGGACGACGCCTTCGTCCTGTTCCCGGACCCGATGGGAGCGACCGGCGGCTCGCTCTCGACCGCCATCCGCGCCTACAAGGAGAAGGTCGCGGGCACGGCCCGCCGCTACATCTGCCTGCACCTCATCGTCACCCCCGAGTACCTCAGGCGCATGCGCGACGAGCACCCCGACGCCGTGATCTACGCGGTGCGCCTCGATCGCGGCCTGTCGCCGCCCGAGGTCTTCGACACCGTCCCTGGCGAGCAGTGGGACAAGGAGCGGGGGCTCGACGACAAGCAGTACATCATCCCCGGCGGCGGCGGCTTCGGCGAGGTGATGAACAACGCCTTCGTCTAGCGGCCTGGCTCGGCGAGTCGGGCGAGGCGGAGCGAAGGGTGGCGGAGTTTCGAGGGCTCGAGACAGATGGCTTTTTGTGACGATCTGGAGGTGATGTACAGCGCCGCGCAGATCCAGGCGCGGATCGCCGAGCTGGGCGAGCAGGTCACGCGCGACTACGCGGACCTGGATCTCGCCGTGGTCAGCGTGCTGAAGGGCTCGTACATCTTCTGCGCCGACCTCGTGCGCGCGATAGACCTGCCGCTGTCGGTCGACTTCCTCGGCGTCTCGAGCTACGGGGGCAAGACCGAGACGAGCGGCGTCGTGCGCATCACCTCCGATCTGTCCCGGCCTATCGAGGGCAAGCACGTGCTCGTCGTCGAGGACATCGTCGACACCGGCCTGACGATGGCCTTCCTCCGCGAGAACCTGAAGACCCGCCGCCCCGCGAGCATCCGCGTCTGCGCGCTGCTCGAGAAGCCGAGCCGGCTGCGGGTGCCGGTGGAGATCGACTACAAGGGCTTCGTGATCCCCGACGCGTTCGTCGTCGGGTACGGGCTCGACTATGATGAGCGCTATCGGAACGTGCCGTTTATCGGAGTGTTGAAGCGGTAGTGCGCCCCGGACGCGCGAGGCGCCCGGCTGACGAGCGGGTGGGCTATGTCGGAGCTGCCGAAGGGCCAGTACAAGCGGATTTTTTCGGTCCTCTTCCAGTTGACCAAGAAGGTCAACGAGTCGGCGCCCTTGCCCGAGCTGCTGCGACTGGTCGCCCAGGCGGCCACCGACCTCACCGACGCGAGCGCCTGCTCCATCATGCTGCTCGACGAGTCGCGCGCCGAGCTGCTCTCGAAGGCCTCGCACGGCCTGACACCGGAAGAGGAGGCGAGCATCACCTTTCGCGTCGGCGAGGGGATAGCGGGCTGGGTCGCGATGCACGGGGCGCCGGCGCTCGTGCCCGACGTGGCCACCGATCCGCGCTTCAAGCCGGTGGACGGGCAGGTTACGCCCATCCGCTCGCTCATCGCCGTGCCGCTGGTGACCAAGGAGGGCGTCATCGGTGTCATCAGCGCCAGCAGCGAGCAGCCCGCGGCCTTCTGTGGTGACCACGAGGACCTGCTGAGCTACCTCGGCGCCTCCATCGTCAAGGACATCGAGAACGCGCGCCTGTTTCGCCTCTCGATCACCGACTCGCTCACCAAGGCCTTCAACCGGCAGTACCTCTACCAGCGGCTCCCCGAGGAGATCGAGCGCTCGAAGCGCTACGGCGACCCGCTGACCGTGGCGCTCTTCGACATCGACCTCTTCAAGACCTTCAACGACACCTTCGGCCACCCGGCCGGCGACTTCGTGCTCAAGGAGGTCGTGCGCCTCGCGCAGGGGCAGATCCGCGAAGTCGACGCGCTCGTGCGCTACGGAGGCGAGGAGTTCCTGCTGCTCTTGCCCAACACGCCACTGCAAGGCGGGGTGGTCACCGCCGAGCGCTACCGCAAGTCGGTCGAGGGGGCCTCCTTCCCCTGGAGCGACAAGCGGCTTCGGGTCACCGTCTCCATCGGCGTCGCCGAGCTCGCCCCGGGCTGGACCGACGAGGTGCTGCTCAAGCGCGCCGACGAGGCGCTGTACAAGGCGAAGCAGGGCGGCCGGAACCGGGTCGAGGTGTACGCTCAGCAGTGATGGCGCCGCTCGAGGCGGCTCCCTTTCCATCGAGGTACCGAAGTGAACGATCAGACGAGGCCCGCGGGCCGGGTCACCAGGCTCTTCAAAGCGCTGCTCACGTGGACGCTCGTGCTCGGGCTGACCGCGGGCGTTCTCTACCTGCTCTCGGAACGAAACTCGCGCACCTTCACCCTCGAGCTGCGCGGGGGCGAGCTGTGGGTGATGCGCGGCCGCATGTTCCCGGTCGGGTTCATCGCCTACGAGCCGGACGACGCACTGCTCGCCCAGGCCTACTCGCCGCTGCCGATCGCCAACGACCCCATCGGCGGGCTCGACCTGACGGCGACCTACTCCGATCGCGACCAGCTCGATAGGGCCCTGTTCGCGGTCGTCAAGGAGCTCGTCGAGATCCGCGTCAGCGCCGAGGATCCCGAGAAGCTGGCCGAGGCGGTGCGGCTGTTGCGGCGCGCCGAGCTGCTCGGAGGGGTGACCGAGGAGCAGCGCCGGCAGCTTCGCGACCTGCAGGCGCGCGTCGCCTTCTTCGAGGGACGCGCCCGGCTCGACGAAGCGGTGATCGCCGCGCGCGCGGCCGTCGAGAAGCTCAAGCTCGCCTCCGACAGCTTCAACAAGTACTCCGAAGCCGCCGGTGAGCTGCACGAGCGGATCGCCGGGCTCGCCGATCAGCTCGCGCGCGCCTCGCGGTTGCCGCTCGCCGCCAACCTGGCGCGCGCCACCCGGGACGAGGCGAAGGCCGTGCCGGCCGAGGCGAAGGCGCCGGCGCCCGCGGACAAGCCAGCCCCGGCCGCTCCCGAGACGCCGGCGGCGCCCGAGAGCGCCTCGCCACCGCCTCCTCCGACGGAGGACAAGGAGGCGGCGGCCGAGTCCCCCTAGGTGGCTGGTGTTTTTCTGTAGACGATGCGGGCGGCATCTGAAAGAT
>JBMNNX010000497.1:0-2747 GCA_050942745.1 Myxococcales bacterium | reverse complement strand
AGAGCACTGGCCTGAAGGCGCGCCGACGGGGAGGTGGTTTGGGGGTAGGGGCTTTGGGAGGCTTGGAGCTCGGCTTGACCTTGGATTTCTGCTACCCATCATGGAAACGGTCGAGCAAGAGACGAACCCCTGCCTCGACAGGATCTGCGTCGGGATTTCCTGCTCAAGGCCGCAGGTGCTCTTCGCGAGCCTGAGCGTTGGCAGGTCGCCTGCTTTCTACCCGCCCCAACGGCGCGCATTCACCCCGTTCGCGCCCGGCAGACCGATGCGCGCCGTGCGGGTGGAGCACCCCGCCACTCCGTTTCGGCGCAGGGGAATCGAGTCGGTGAGACGACGGACCTCCCTTCCTCTTTCTGCCGGGCGGCCCTCTCAACTCTTACCCTTTCAGCCGTTCGCACCTTCCTCCGAAGCGGCACTCATCGGCGCACCCAGCTCGCCCTTGGAGCGGGGCTTTCACGCGGCGGTGCACACATGCCGCCCTACGCGCGCCGGACCTGCCGCTTGATCGCTGCGAGAAAGTCCTCGAAGCGCGCCGCGTCGGGGCCGGCCTGGGCGACGTCCAGACCCGCCTTCCCGTCGTGGCGCAGCAGGCGCACGAAGCGGATCTTGCGGATCGTCAAGCCAGCGATCGCCGCGCAGACGGCCGCCAGGACCCAGCCGACCATGCCCGCGCTCTGAGCCCACGGCCCCTGGCCCGGCCGCCCGAAGACCACGGCCGCTGCGACGGCGAGCGAGCCGATGAGGATGGCGCGCTTGGCCCAGCGGTTTCGCACGAAGAACTCGGTAGTACGCGGAGTGAGGTCCGAGAGCTTGACCGCCATGCGGTGCGTGCCGCCGAGCAGCCACCGCGCCTCAATCTCGACGCGGTCCTCGAACAAGACGAGCTCGCGCCGGACCTGCAAGAGGCACTCGGTGTACTTGGCGATTGGGGCGGTGGCATCGGTCATGGCGAGCGAGGTTAGCGCAACCGCGCCGCGATTCGCCGCATTCCTCGAAGGGCCAATGGGCGACCGGCGGCCGATTCCCGGGCCCTGGGCTCGAGGCAGCGCTCGAAGCCCGCTCGGCTCAGATCTGCCTCGCCGGCGCTTCGTACCAATCGACGTGACGCGACCACTGGTGACAAACGAGGCATGCGGTGTCGCGCCATTGGTAATTGCAGCGCGGGCAGCGCCCTCGAGTCAGGAAGGTGTTCCAGCACATCCCGCAGTCGCACGACCACCGATCGGATGGCCGCGGCCGCCAGGAACAGAGCGGGCAGCGAATTCCGTCGAGCGGCTCCTCCTCGACCGGCTCGGCCTCTTCGACCCCCGAAGAATCGTCTGGCGGGCGCCGGATGGATTCGCGCAGGAGCAGGCCGGATTTCGAGCCGTCGGGCATCGGCGCCTCCAGGTTCGCGGGTTCACTCGCCTTCCATACACCCGGGGACAGTCCGGGGGCGACTCACCGCGAGGCTCGAGACGCTGTCCCCTGCCGACCTCGCAGACCGCGTCCTTCGATCTCTGCCAATGCTCGCTCGGGCGACCGTGCTTTGCGTTTCGACGCAGCAGCAGTCTGCTCCTCGCGCACAGCCTCCCGCGACTCAGGACGCGAGCCTGCGAGGTGCGCCAGACGAGGCCTTTTGGCGCTGCGCCGCAAGGTCCAATGCAAACTCTCATAGCAGTCACTCCAGCGTCAGCACGCCTGGCAGTTTGGTGTACCGTTGCCAACACTCGAACCATCGCCAGCGGTCAGACAACGAATGGACGAGGAGCAAGCCGAACGTCATTCGCAGGAGAACAGCGATGAAAAGACTCCTCCCTATCCTTCTTCTTGCCGCCACCGGATGCGTGAGCGCCTCGACCTTCGAGAAGCTCAAGGCCGAACACGCCACCTCGCTCAAACGCCTCGAGCAGAGCGACGCCGCGCTCGCGAGCTGTTCGCGCCGTACGATATCCGAGCAGGAGATTGAGAGGCTCAAGAAGAGCTGGACGCTCGTCCCGGTCGTCGTCGCCAATCAGGATCTCGCCGAGGGCACGGTCATCGCCTACGACATGGTCTCCCAGCGGCCGCTCCCCGAACAGTTCGTCACCACTTCGGTGGTGAAGCCCGACTCCGCCAGCTACATCATCGGACAGAAGACCCTCGTTCCGATGCAGGCCGGGGACATGTTCCTATGGTCCATGTTCGAGACGAGCAAGGCAGCCGAGCAGCTCTCGAAGGCCGTCACCAAGGACCGGCGCATCTTTACCATCGAGACGACCCCCGCTTCGAGCTGCGGCGAATGGATTCGCCGAACGACCACGTAGACGTCATCGCCGTGCTGCCGTCGTCCGAAGGCAAGGGCATGGTGGCGACCACGGTGCTCGAGAACGCGCTCGTGGTGGCGACCGGGAAGACAACGGCCAAGACGAACATCAACCTGATCCCCGAGGACGAGCGCGCCTTCAAGCACGTCTCGCTGCTCGTGGCGCCCGAGGAGGCCGAGCGGCTCGCGCTGGCGCAGGCTCTGGGCAAGCTCACGCTCGTCTTGCGCAGCCCCGAGAACAAGGGGATCCGCAAGAGCGCCGCCCCGACGACCGTCAAGGCGCTGTTCACGAAGTCGAGCGGCGGAAAGCAGTAGCGCGGTCGGCGCCGCGGCGGGCTGCCAGCCCCGAGCGAGAGACCGGCCCTTTGGCCGGCTGTGGCCTTGAACTAACAGGGTTTCGGAACGGCGGCGGTTTCTTCTACAAAACGTCATCGACGTGAGGGCAGCCGAGACCGTTGTTAGC
>JBMNNX010000155.1:0-15883 GCA_050942745.1 Myxococcales bacterium | reverse complement strand
CTCGATTCGGCAGCGGGCGCATCGCCATGCGCCCCTACCGCGGTCGTGCTCGATTCCGCAGCGGGCGCATCGCCATGCGCCCCTTCCGCGGTCGTGCTCGATTCGGCGACGGGCGCATTGCCATGCGCCCCTACCGCGGTCGTGCTCGATTCGGCAGCGGGCGCATTGCCATGCGCCCCTACCGCGGTCGTGCTCGATTCGACAGCGGGCGCATTGCCATGCGCCCCTACCGCGGTCGTGCTCGATTCCGCGACGGGCGCATTGCCATGCGCCCCTACCGCGGTCGTGCTCGCTTCGGCGACGGGCGCATCGCCGTGCGCCCCTACCGCGGTCGTGCTCGATTCCGCGACGGGCGCATTGCCATGCGCCCCTACCGCGGTCGTGCTCGATTCGGCAGCGGGCGCATTGCCATGCGCCCCTACAGTGTCGCCCTCCCCTTCGCGCGGGCCGACCATGCTCGGGCTGATGGCGAGCGGATGGCGCTGGCCCTTATCGGCTGCAACGCTCGACTCGGGCGCACCCCTCGCCGCGCCGGCAGCGATCGAGATCCCGGGCAGGGCCAGAAGCGCGATGAGCATCAGCCTACGGATCAAGCGGGAAGCCTCCGTCGGCCGGGGTCGGATAGCGCGGCCGGTAGCACTGGCTCGCATAGCTGGTGCGGAAATCGGCGAGGACGTTGTAGACGCCGGCCGAGTCGAAGGTCGGGTGGTCGCAGAAGCGCGTGCACTGCAGCAGTGTCTTGCTCAGCTCGAAGTCGGACCCATCCCACAAAGCCGTCCCGTAGTAGGACTCGGCTTCATCGCCGATGCCGAAGGGGATTGAGAATGAGAAGGCGGTCACCGCGCCGGCCACCGAGCTCACGTACTTCGCGCGCGCGAGGAACGGAAAGTCCCAGCCGATGCCGAGCGGATACGAGCCCTGCGGGGCGAGCATGTGGTACTCGGGCAGCATCGCCAGCGGGATAGGGTCCGGGACGAGCGCCCCGCGAAAGAAGACGGCCGAGGCGCGCAGCGCGTCGTCGTCCTCCGGGTCGTCCGAACCGCCGGGGGCGCAGAACGAGAAGGCGTCGGTCGGCTGCGCCGAGATGAGCTCGTTGTTGAAGAAGGTGGCGACTCCGAAGTCGCCGAGCGGCAGGTTCACCGACTGCGGAGTGCGCTCGGGCGCAAGGAAGTGCCACTCGAGCATCCGGCCGGCCTGGTACTTGGAATAGCGGTCGATGAAACCGAGGTAGGTCTCCCGCGTCGGCAGGATAGGAAGCTGATTGAAGCGAAAGGGCCCGAGCTCGAGGTCCGGCATGTCCGGCTGCAGCGGGCAGGCGTGCATCGACGTGGTGGGCAGCTCGGGATCCTCGTCCACGCGTGCCGGGCACCACAGCACCAGGCGTCCGACTGCCGGCCGCGTGATCTCGTACCCGTAGCTGTCGAAGACGAACGCGCCGCTGACGCGCGGCGAGCTCTTGTCGCGCTCGAGCTCGAGCACCGCCTCGAGCGCCTGCTCGAGGAGGGCGCCCACCTGCCCGCTCTGGTCGTCGTGGTGCAGGGCCACGGTGAGCACCATGTCGTCGCCCCGCGCGCGCACCTCGTCGACCTTGGCGCGCACCGCGGAGGCGAAGGCGCCGGCGGCGCTCGCGTCGGTCCAGCCGTCGATGCAGACCTCGATAGGCTCGTCGAGCAGCAGCCGCTGCTTCTGCATCTCCCGGTGGTCCTCGGAGATCGTCCGCCCGCACGGCTTGAGCAGGTAGCCGATGGCGACGTTCTCGCGAATCGGGCTGTGCAGGACCGGGAACGCGGGTCGCACCTCGGGGTTCTTGCGCGCTATCGCCACCCCGTCGAACTCGCCGAGCGCGTCGGTCACCGTCGCCCGCGCGCAGACCGCCGAGAAGGCCGAGGCGGACAGCGGCAGCGCGTGCGTGTCGAAGACCGCCCGCTCGGTCATCTCGATCGCCGGCCAGTCGAGCGGGACCAGCCTCCCCGTCCAGGCAGAGCCAACGCCGTAGCCGTAGGGGTTGTCCTCGGGGATCCAAAGAAGGTCGCCGTAGCGCTGCTCCGAGATGCGCACGAAGCGCCGCAGGCCGAGCTCCTGGACCTCCTGGTTGCGCAGCGCCGGGAACTGGTGGCGCGCGCGCCACTGGACCCGGGTGTTGGTCTCGTCGAAGACGCCGTAGACGATGAGGCTGCGGCTCTTGTGCGGCGGGCCCTCGCCGACGACGTTGAGGTTGACCTCCGCCGGCAGGGTCATCTCCCCGTCGAAGTGGTAGCGAAGCTGCAACCGCACCCGCCGCGGGACCTTCTCCACGTGCAGGCTGATGCTGCCGCACCGGCCGTTCGGCCCGCAGTCCACCGGCTCGTGCGTGTGCACCGGGCTGATCTGCGCCAGCGGGGTCCAGGGCACCTCGATCTCGTCGGTCAGGTACGACAGCTCGAGCTGGGTCTCCGGGCCGAAGCCCTGCTCGGCCTGGGCCCGGTAGAAGACGAAGAGCGTCTGCTCCTGGGCGAACCAGGTCGCGTCGGCCAGCGTGAAGCCCGCGTGAATGTCGGTCAGCGGGACCTTCTGGCAGGCCGCGAGGGCGCCGAGCGCCAGGAGCAGGAAAGCGCGCCTCATCGCTAGACGAGCATCTCCCGGAACGAGACCTTGCCCTGCGCCGCCAGCTTCTGGAGCGCGGCGACCAGCTCCTGCTGGCCGCGCTGCGCGTACCGGAGCTGATCGGCGCGCGAGCCGAAGGCCTGGTTGGCCCGCACCGCGTTCTGCATCGTGGGCGCGAGCTGCGCGAGGAAGCTCTCCTGCCAGTCCGCGGGCTGCAGCGACGACCAGCCGGCGAGCGCCCGGACGTCCACCTCGAGGAGCAGATCGACCCGAAGGTCCTTGGGCACCTTGAGGAGCATGTCCGGGAAGAGGATCTGCTCGTACCACCCCGGCAGCACCCCGCTCGAGCGCTGCAGGGCCCGCGTCAGCAGCTCGCCGCGGTCCTCGGGGTCGAGCTGCGGCAGCAGCATGGAGAGCGCGCCGGGCGCGTCGAACTCGCGGCCGCGGTCGACGATCTGATGGTCCGAGGGCTCGAAGAGCTGGGGCAACGGCAGCCCCGAGCGCGCCGAGTCGAGCGCGGAGAAGAGCGCCTCCTGCTCTTCCTGCGAGATGCGGTTCGAGCGCAGGAGCTGCTCGGCGAGCTCGACGTGCAGCTCGGGGGCGAGCGCCCGCGCCACCTCGTTGCGGGCGTCCGCGGGCACCATCGCGAACAGCAGCGCCCCGAAGCGCGCGGGCAGCCGCTCGATGAGGTTGGCCAGGCCGACGGTGCCGAACTCCTCGCGCAGGCTGAGGAAGATCTCCGCGTCGGGCTGCGACAGCAGCGTCGAGGAGATGGCGTGCTGGTTGAGCGTGCGGAAGAAGTCGGCGTCCGAGGGCAGCTTGCGGTCGTCGAGGCGGCGCAGGTACTCGGCAAACTCGACCTTCTGCTCGGCCAGCGTGCCGTCCGAGGGGAAGGCGAGCGAGACGCGCTCGCCGAGGACGAAGAGCGCCTTGGCGAGCAGCGGGAACTCGCGGTTGCGCAGCCAGCCGCGCAGCAGCTCGACGATGCCGCCCTCGTCGTTGGCCAGCTCGGCCTGCGACATGCGCTCGGTCCACAGCCTGCGCTGCTCGGCGAGGGTGGCGGCCTCCTCGAGCTCCTCGGGCGACGGGAGCTTGGGGCCTGGCGGCTCGGGCGCTTCGGCCGGCTCGGCGGGCGGCGGCTCCTGCGGCTTGGCCTCGGCCTGCGGCTCGTCCTTGCTCAGGTTGCCGGCGGCGAGCTGCGCGAGCAGCGCCTTCTCCTCGGCCGACTCCTTGCCGACGCGGCGCACCGCCCAGATCAAGGTGAGCGCGGCGAGCGTGCCGAGCAGCAGCGCGATCATCCAGGCGAAGTGCGGCAGCAGCTCGAGCCACAGCTCGCGCAGCGCGACCTTCGCGTCCCACTCCTGCGGGGGCTGCGGCGCGGGCGGGGGCTCGGGCGGCTCGACCGGCTCGGGCGGCGTCTCGGGCTTGGGCGGCGGCGACTCGCTCAGCTCGGGCGAGACCGGCGCGAGCACCTGGTGCCCGACGTCCACGCGCAGCCAGCCCTTCGACAGGAGCTGCTCGAGGCGCTTGATAAGCCCCTGGATGTCGCGGGCCGAGACCGACTTCTCGTGGGCGAAGTCGCAGCGGGCGGCCGTCAGGTACTCCTGCGGCGGCACGCTGCCCAGGCCCTCGGTCTGGCCCAGGCCGGGCAGCGAAGTCGACCGCGGCAGGTCCACGACCACGTGATCGCGATAGACGCAGCCCTTGGAGGCGCAGCGCTCGGGGGCACAGTTGCGCAGCAGCGCGAGGTCGAACTGGTTCTCCAGCGCGCGCAGCTCCATCAACACCGGAGCCGGGATGTGCTTTTGCGGGACGGGCGTGGCCGTGCTCGCCTGCGCGAGGACGCTGCCCGGCAACGCCAGTAGGAGCAGGATGACGAGGCTTCTCATCAGTAGATCCTCACGACGACGCGTCGCAGCCGGGCCAGGCGCTGCTCGGGGGTGAGCCCCTCGAGCTGCTCCTCGGAAAGGGGCTTGGTGTCCGCGTAGCCTTCGACGCGGATGCGCTCGCGCCCCACCCCGGCCTCCTCGAGCCGCTGGCGCACGACGATGGCGCGCGCGCTCGACAGCTCCCAGTTCGTGGCAAAGAGGGTGCCGTGGATGATGGGCATCGGGTCGGTGTGGCCCTCGACCGCGAAGTTGTACTTGGACGAATAGGGCGCGAGCATCTGGAGCATCGAGCGCAGCGTCTCCTCGAGCTCGGGGCGGATCTTGGCGCTGCCCGAGTCGAAGACCAGGCCCGAGTTGAGCGACAGCTCCAGGCCGTCGTCCTTGAGCACGGCCGAGACCATGTCCTGGAGCTGCTTTCGGGCGATCTCCGCGTCGATCTCCTTGCGGATCGACTCGAGGCTCGTCGGGCTGTCGGTGCCGGAGATGCCTTTGGCGATCTGCTGCATGCGCCCTTTGCTCAGGTTGGCCGCGGTCAGCAGCAGCACGAAGAACAGCAGCAAGTTGGTGATCAGGTCGGCATAGCTGAGCAGCCAGCTCTCCTCATGTCCCTTCGCGCGCCGTTGCATCGCTTACGCTCCGCCGCGGGCGACCAGCTCGTTGACGCTCTTCTCGCAGCGCTCGAGGAAGCCGAGCCTGTCGTCGAGCAGGCCGTTCAAGAAGTGGCCGATGGGGCCGGCGACGCCCGCGCCGAAGGCGACGCCGTAGAGCGTGGCGAGCAGCGCGAGCGACATCGCGGCGCCGATGTTCAGGTTGTCCGAGCTCATGTTGCGAAAGAGCTGGATCATGCCGGTGATGGTGCCGACCATGCCGAAGGCCGGGCCGAGCTTGGAGAGCATCTCCCAGTTGTTGATGGCCGGCTGCCACAGGCTGATCTCCTGGTGGCGGATCTCTAGGAAGACCTTGGAGCTGGCGGCCTCGGGGGCGCGGTTGAGCAGTAGGTCCACCATCTGCTTGATGGCCGGGTAGCGGCTGCGCTCGGCGAGCGTGAGCGCGGCGTTGCGCTTGCCCTCGCGCCACAGCGCGCAGAGCTGCTCGCGCTCGGCCTCCATCGCCTCGGTGGCGCGCTTGAAGTTGCGCATTCCGGGGATGAACTCGCGCAGGCACAGCACGGTGCGCAGCGCCGTCGAGTGGCTCGAGCTGACGAGCACCGCCGAGCACGAGCCGACCAGCACCATCACCAGCGCGTGCGCGTCGAAGGCGGTGATGGCCTGCGCCTCGCCGCGGTCGGTGAAGCCGAACCAGATGATGAACCCCAACAAGCCCAGACCGAGAATTTGCATGACAGGTCTCTCCTACTGCTGGCGCTGCAGCTCTTCGAGCTTCTTGCGGACCGCCGGATCGCTCTCGATCCCTTCGGCCTGTTCGTAGATCTCAATCGCCTTCTCGCGCTCGCCCATCATCAGCAACAGCGAGGCCTTGGCGCGCAAGAACTCCGGGTGCGACGGGTAGCGCTGCAGCACCGCCTCGCACCACTCGAAGGCCAGGTGGTAGTTGCCCTCGCGCGTGGCCTCCTGCATCAGCGTGCGCGCGCGGGTGAAGCTGACCTCGGGCGCCGCCTCGTTGATGCGCAGGCCCCGGGCCCGGTAGGCCTCGACGAGCGTCGCGTCGGCCGGCGTCGGCGGCGGGGGCACCACGCGGGTGGCCGGGATGGTCTTCACCTCGCCGCTGCCCGCGCCGTGCTCGATGACCACCCGCTGGCCGGTCGACAGCATGGGGATGTCGACCTCGGTCATCAGGTTGCCGTCGTTCCAGCGCACCTTCATTACCGTCGTCGAGCCGAAGCCGAAGGGCCGCATCAGCGTGCCCTCCTCCTTGAGCGCGGGCTGCTTCTCGCGCAGCGGCTCGACCAGGTAGTAGGTATAGTTCCGGGTCGCGCAGGCGCAGAGCAGCAGCGAGACGAGGGGCAGGAGTCGTTTCATGGCAGGATGGGCAGCAGTGTGATGTTCATGAGCGAGAGGCCGAGCCCGACGTTTCCGTTGGTCGAGACGCTGAAGGTCACCGCGTAGTTCGAGCGGCCGATGGGCAGGCGCGCGACGAGCACGCCAGTCAGCAGCGGGTCGAGCACCTCCATGTCGTCGCCGGTGATGTTCTGCACCAGGGCGGTCGGCACGCTCATCAGCACCTTGGCGCCGACCATCAGGTTGAAGGCGCTGGGGATGACCCGGTAGTACGCCGCGCCGACGCCGACCACCGGGTCGAAGAACGAGAACGACAGGCCGGAGAGGTTGCGGTTGGTCTCGCCCCACTGATCGGTCCAGTCGAACGAGAAGTGCTGGCCCGGGTAGACGACCATGTCGAAGAAGGTGTGGGTGATCGTGTCGCCGCGGACCCGGCGCGCCAGCTCCTGCGCGAGCCTGGTGTTGCGCGCGGTGCGGGCGCGCTCGGTGAGCGAGGGGTCGAAGTTCTCCGCGAGCACGATGCGACTGTTGCGCAGGTCGATGAGGCGCACCGAGACGCCCTCGGCGTTCTCGTCGAGCCAAATGGCCGTGCGCGCCGGGGGCGCGCTGCCGCGGTTGGCCTCGTCGAGCCGGACGATCTCGGCGGCGCCCGGGCTGGTGGTGAGCTGCTCGACCCGGCCCTCCCGCGCGTAGACCCGCGGCGCCATGCACGCCTCGCAGGCGCGCAGCCCCGCCGAGCCGAAGACCCGCGCCAGCGTCGCCAGCGCCGCCGACGGGTACCAGGCCTTCGACTCCTCGAAGGCGGGCGTGACGCTGACCACCATGACCGGGACCAGGTCCTTGACCTTCAGCCCGCCGGCCTCGATCTCGATGGCCAGGCTCTCCTCAAGCCGCGCAAGCGCCTCGCGCGTGGTGTCGCGCTGGGCGGCGGCGCCTGCGGGCAGGAGCAGGACGGCGGCGAGCAGCAGGCGTCTCAGAAGCAAAACGACACCTCCGCACCGAAGGACCGGAAGTTGACGAGCTCCAGGTCCAGGTAGCTGCCGAGCGAGGGCGCGTCGAGGAACGGCATCGACTCGAGGAAGGCGATGACGCTGATGCGGTTCTTGACCCGCAGCTCCAGGCCGACCGAGAAGGCGGCAAAGGCGGCGTGGGGCTTGATTTCCGCCTCCTGGATGAGCTGCTGAGTCAGGTTCTCGATGGTGAGCGGCTCCTCGCTGAACGCGAGCGCGTTGCGGCCGTGGACCGAGATCACCGCGCCGCCGATGAAGCCGTAGAGGTCCGGATAGGTGAGCGAGGAGACCGAGCCCGTCAGCAGGCGCGCCACGCGGGCCTGGAGCATCCAGGCCGTGTGCATCTCGGGCATCCACGAGGCGCCCACCGAGAAGCTGCCGGTCCAGGCGCGCGCCTGCGTCAGCGAGGCCTCGACGCCCGCCTGCAGCCAGACCATCGGCGTCGCCATCACGCCGCTCCCCGAGTAGTAGTAGTCGTCGCTCGAGGCGTAGGTGCGAACGCCGAAGCGCACCGGGACGAGCAGCAGGCCTCGGCCCTCGAGCGCCGCGAGGTACTCCTTGCGCGCCTCCGAGGCGCTCTTGAGCTGCTCCTCGGCGCGCAGCAGCGCCGGAGTCGAGGTCGAGGTCGAGAGGGTCTTGGCGAAGACGATGGGCAGCGCCGGCTCGAGCGAGGTGATGCGCGCGCGCAGCACGAGCGAGGCGCCCTCGACCTCGAAGTCGAGGAACAGGGCGTGCTTGGCGCCGGAAAGCGCGCCGGCCTTGCTCAGGGCGTCCGGCAGATCGACGCCGCGGGAGAC
The DNA here is from genome assembly GCA_050942745.1 of Myxococcales bacterium. Lineage (GTDB taxonomy): Bacteria > Myxococcota > Myxococcia > Myxococcales > UBA5297 > UBA10939. The sequence goes on along the minus strand of JBMNNX010000155.1, from coordinate 7,646 downwards.
GATGGTCCCCTTCGCGCCCGACTGGACGACGACCGAGGTGCACTGCGGGCAGTGCGCGAGCACCACGCGGGTCTTGGGGTTCTTGGTGATCAGGGCGGCGAAGTGGTTCTCGACGAGCGCGCCAAGGCCGCTGCCGAAGCCGACCGGCACGGTGACGTCGGCGAGGATCACCGGCGTCTCGAGGGCGAAGGGCGGCTCGAGCGTCCAGCCGAAGACGAGCTCGTCAAGCAGGTCGTAGGCCTGGAGCTGGATCTGGCCGGCGACCTGCCCGCGCAGCGCCTCGAGCTGCGCCTGGCGCGCGGCCACGACCTCGGGGTCGGGGGCGCCTAAGGCGACAGCTGGCAGCAGCGCCAGAGCCAGGCTGAGCAGTGCGGTCTTCATCGCAGCCAAGTCCACTTCCCCTGCACGCACAGGCCGGCGTGAAGCTGGGCCTCGCGCGGGTCGAGGATCATCAGGCCGAGGAAGGCGTCGTTCTGCGCTAGGGCGCCCTCGTCGAAGTAGCGCTTGCAGGCGAGCGGATAGGCCCGCTGCGGCGGCATCTGCCCGAGGACCGCGAGGTCGCCGGCGGCGAGCAGCGGGACGCGGTCGGAGACCTTGTGGCCGCGCTCGGCGAGGTCGGTCCGGGAGGCGACCGCGATCTTCGCGGCGACCTCGGGCTGCGGATAGAAGGCGTCAACGTGCCAGGTGATCCCCTCGAGGCCGAGGGCGCCCGCCTGCTGGTTGATCTCGCCGACCATCTGGCGCAGCGAGCTGAGGATGAGCTCGTCGCGGGCCGGGCGCTCGTCGTGGTGCAGGAAGCGGCGCTGGCATACCAGGGCGTCGGTCTCGCCGAAGGTGGTGCGCGCGGGCGGCTCGGGGACGCGGTCCGGGCGCAGCGCGTGGGCCTCGGCCTGGGTCATCCGCACGCACTCGAGGTTGCGCGCCTCGGCCTTCGGCTGCCACGGACCGGGGGCCGGATCAGCGACGCGGTCAAGGAAGACCGTGAAGGGCAGCAGCAGCATGATGAGCAGGGTTTCCATGGTCTCTCCCGCTCACTTCGGCACTGGCCCGGGCACGGGCGGCGGCGCCGGGACCGGTAGAGGCCCAGGGACCGGAGGCGGGGCGGGCACCGGCTGGAAGGCCGCCGAGGTCGCGGGGGCCGGCGCCCGGGTCGCCGCAGGCTCGAAGCCGCGCATCACCAACGAGCGCATGTGCGCGTGGAACGCGAGCTGGCTCACCTGGCCGTAGAGGTCGCGGGAGAAGTCCCTGCGCGTCGTCTTGTCTCCCAGGTCCTCCTCGTCGGAGCGCACGAGCCAGTTGAGCAGGCTGTTGACCGTCCAGACCGAGACGCTCGTGTAGCGCACGAAGCGCGCCTGCAGCGTGTCGGCGGCCAGTAGCGCCCCGTCGTGGCCGCGGACCGCGACGTCGAGGGCGACCGTCGTCTCGGTCACCGCGGGCACCAGCGTGCCGGTGCAGATCGAGACCGCCCAGAGCAGCTTGCTGTTGTCGTAGTGGACCTGCCGGCTCCTCGTCTCGACGATAAGGTCGGGCGGCGCCGAGGGCGGCCCGGCCTCCGCCCCGCTGAGCAGGGCGCCCGGCTCGGGCACCTCGAGCTCGACCTGCGCGCCCTGGTTGGTGAAGAGGTTGCGCAGGCGGCGGCACAGGTAGCTCGCGTTGGCGGGCGAGAAGTGCTCGCCGGGCATGCAACGCACCACCATCCGCAAGCCCTGGAAATTGGCGACGCGGGGATCGACGACCACCGGTCGCTGCAGCGAGGCGAGCGGCTGGTACATGGTGACGCAGCCGGACGACGCTAGGAGCAGGCCCGGCAGGAACGCCAGAAGCCCTCGGCGACACGGGGCCGGAATGCGCCACAGGCTGCAATGCGTCATCGCGCTCGACCGCGAAAGGCCGTAGGGGAAGTCCTGCGGTGTCCGGCACACACCGCGAGTCTGCGACTGTGTGGAAAAGCAGGCCGCAGACTAGTGAACAAGGCTTTGGGGTGTCAACGAGTGCGTGCCCGAGCAAGGCGCGGTCTGGGACCGAGCTTCGAGAGGCTCGATTCCGGCCGGGCCACGCACGCCGCGGGATGCGACTGACAGGACGGGCATGCCTGTGAAAACACGCATGAATTCCTGATCAGGCGAGCCTGGCGGCGCGACCGTCTGCCCAGCCGAATGGATCGTTGGCGGCGGCGACGTCGATCGACTGGCCAGCGCCGTGGCCCCGGCGACGGGGACCCTCTTGACCAGGGCTTAGGGCCGTTCACCCGGCGGGTGTGCGCGCGACATCGGCGGTGGCGAGCCTGCCCCGCCCTCCAGCCAGTCGGAATGCCGCGCCATGGCCGGCGGTGGTCGCGTCAGTCCGAGACCTCGTCCAGCCAGGCCATTTGAATCGCCTCGAGGATCTTCTCGTTGGAGCGGTTCGGATCATCCAAGAAGCCCGCAAGCTCGGTCACCCAGCGGTGCAGGTCGGTGAAGCGCACCTTGAGCGGCTCGACCTCGGGGTGCTCGTCGGCGAGTCGCTGAGCGATCTCGCGCACGTCGGTCCATTTCAAGTCCACGGACGCCTCCTTCTTGCTGCCGATCCGCGAGCCGCTCGACTCCCGGGTTGCCTCCAGCCGCCTCGTACAGGACCGTCAGCCTTTGTGCCGGACACCGGGGAGCCCGCCAATTCGCCTCGACGGGCGCATTGACGGGCGCCCATACCGAACCCGCAACGGGCATTGCCCTGCGCCCCTACCGACGCACGTGCTTGAGGAGCCGGGCCTTCAGCTCGTCGCTGACGCCGTCGGGCAGCTTCCCCTGCTCAATCTCGCGGCGTTCGGCGGGGTGCTCGTCGAGCCAGGTGTTGATGCTCTCCGGCGCGATTTCGAAGACCACGTCCTCGCTGCTCAGCCGCGCCTGGCAACCGAGACGCGAATCGGGCTTTGGGTCGAAGGCCCGGTCGAGCATATCGAGCTCGTGATCGGAGGCCTCAGAGAGCGAATCGAGCCCCTGGAGCACGCGCACGTGGCAGGTCGAGCAGGTGCCGACGCCTCCGCAGGCCGCTCCGTGCATCGCGCCGGCGCGGGTCGAGGCCTCGAGCAGCGTCGCCCCGGGCTTCATCTCGATGGTCCTGCCGTCAGGGAGGATCGTAACTTTGGGCATGGCTCACTTGGCGGTCGGAGTCCTGGCCGACTCCTTCTCGTCCTGTTCGCGCAGGTGCTTGAGGCCGAGGCTCTCCTTGCCGTCGTCCTGCACCAGCTCGTCGGCGGCCCGTCCCTTCACGGCCTGCTCGATCTCGTAGTTCATCACCCGCTCGGCGAACTTGTTCGAGGCGGCGACGAGCGCGTCCTTGCGGCCGAGGATGACGCGGAAGTCCTCGCTCTTCATCCCCTCGCGCAGCGCCGCGATGGCCTCCTCGATGCGCTCGCGCTCGCCCGGCTCGAGCAAGAAGTCGTGGTCGCCAAGCCGCTTGGCCGCCTCGTGGATGATGCGCTCGGACTCGACCCGCGCGTCGCGCGTGAGCCGGCGGGTCACGTCGTCCTCGGCGTTGTCGATGGCGTCCATCAGCATCTTCTCGACCTCTTCGTCGCTGAGGCCGTGCGAGGGCTTGACGGTGATCGACTGCTCGACGCCGGTCGAGAGCTCCTTGGCCGCAACGCTGAGGATGCCGTCGGCGTCGATGGCGAAGGTGACCTGGATGCGCGCAAGGCCCGCGGCCATCGGCGGGATGCCCGAGAGCCGAAAGCGCGCCAGCGAGCGGTTGTCCTCGACGAGCTCGCGCTCGCCCTGCACGACGTGGATGTCCAGGCCAGTCTGTCCATCCTTGAAGGTCGTGAAGATCTGCGCGGCGCTGGTGGGGATGGTCGAGTTGCGCGGGATGATCTTCTCGACGACCCCGCCCATCGTCTCCAGGCCGAGCGACAGCGGGTTGACGTCGAGCAGCAGCACGTCGTCGCGCGGGCCGGCGCCGGCGAGCATGTCGGCCTGGACCGCGGCGCCGAGGGCGACGACCTGGTCCGCGTCGATGTCGGCGAGCGGCGGGCGGCCGAAATAGCGCTCGACCTCTCGGCGTACGATGGGCGTGCGGGTCATGCCGCCGACGAGGACGATGCCGTCGATCTCCTCGGGCTGCAGCTTGGCGTCGCGCATCGCCGCCCGCGCGATGCGCACGGTGCGCTCGACGAGCGCCTTCACCTCGGGCAGCGCCTCGAACTCGGCCCGGGTGATGGGCAGGCACGCGTCGCCGAGGTCCACCTCCGCCACGTCGGCTGCGCTGAGCGCCTCCTTCGCCGCGCGGGCGGCGTAGAGCCGGTCGCGCAGCCGCTCGCCGACGTCGGCGGCCCAGTCGACCTCGCGGCCGAGCTTGCGCTCGAGCACGAAGCGCAGGATCGCGCGGTCGAAGTCGTCGCCGCCGAGCCCGGTGTCGCCCTTGGTCGCCCTCACCTGGAAGACGCCCTCGTCGAGCGAGAGGATCGAGACGTCGAAGGTGCCGCCGCCGAGGTCGAAGACCGCGAAGTGGCCGTTCACCTTCTTGTCGAGCCCGTAGGCGAGGGCCGCGGCGGTCGGCTCGTTGATGATGCGCAGCACGTCGAGCCCGGCGAGCCGGCCGGCGTCCTTGGTGGCCTGGCGCTGGGCGTCGTCGAAGTAGGCCGGGACGGTGATGACCGCCGACGACAGCTTCTCACCGAGGAAGCCCTCGGCGCGGCGCCGCAGGGCCTTGAGGATCTCGGCGCTCACCTCGACCGCGGTGATCGCCTTGCCGCCGGCAAGAAAGCGCAGGACCGTGCCGTCCTCGGCGAATTCGTAGGCCTCGCGCGCCTTGGGGTCGAGCTCCGTGAGGCTGCGGCCCATGAAGCGCTTGACCGAGGCGATGGTGTCCTTCGGGAAGCGGGCGACGAGCGCCTTGGCCTCGCGGCCGACCGTCGGCAGCCCGGTCTTGGGGTCGAAGTGGACGACCGAGGCCATGAGCAGCCCGCCGTCGTCGTCCACGGGCATGCACTGCGGCTTGCCGCCCACGACCCGGGCGATGAGGCTGTTGGTCGTGCCGAGGTCTATCCCGACAGGGGTGCTCTTCTTGAGTGGATCGGCAATCTGTAGAAGCCCGCTCATGGTGTCCTGGAGAGCGGAGCCGCGGCTCCGCGGGTCTGTTGATGATATGCGGGCGATTCCCGAGCCGAGGGCCTCGCGCCCTTCCGCTCGCGGCGGTCGCTATTGGAGCGCCTGCTGCTCGATGGCTTCGACCTCTTCCTGGAATCGCGCGTAGTACTTGAGAACCGCCAGCGAGGTCGCGGCCTTCTCGAGGACGACCTTGTCGCCCGTCTTCTCCCAAAGCGTCATGGCCGCCTCGACCTCGGCCAGCTCGTGCCCGGCGCGCGTCTCGACGTCCTTGGAGAGGGCGCGCACGCGCTCGAGGTCGTTGGCCGCCTTCGCCTCGGCGAGGGCCTCGCGGTCCTCGAGGACGACCTCGAGGAACTCGGTGGGCAGCCGCCCCATCGCCTCGTCACCGGACTCCTTCTCGACGTCGAGGCCCTGCTCGCGCAGTAGATAGGCCGCGCGGCTCGCCGGGTCCTTGAGCGCCTTGACCGCGTCGTTGAGCGCGGTCGTCCACTCGAGCGAGAAGCGCCGCTCCTTGGGGTCCTTCTGCGCGAAGCGGTCCGGGTGGAGCTTGCGGCTGAGCTCCTTGTGCCGCTCCTCGATCTCCTTTCGCTCGACGAAGAAGGTCTTGGGCAGCCCGAGGATGGCGAAGGCGTCGGCCTTCGGCGGCACCGGCTGGAGCGCGCCGCAGGAGTCGCAGAAGGGCGTGGGGCCCGGCTCGGCCTGGCAGTTCCAGCAGCTCATGGTCATTCGCCCCGCGGCCGCGACGGCCGCCGTTGGGCCGGGCACTCCTCCCGAAACCCGGCGGGATTGGCCTGGGGAGACAGGCGCCGATTGCTGCGGCCGGCACACCGGCCGCCGAAGACGGGGCGAAGGGTCGCGCGGCCGGGCCCGCGGATCAACCGCCATTTTCGCGAGGGCGCGCGCGCCGTGGAGCGCTTCGGTCGAGAGCGCCCGCCGTGCATCCCCACCGCTCCAGGCTCACCGACCGCCCGCGGCCCGACCCCGGGCCCACCCACTCCCGACTCACAACTCAAGACTCACGACTAGACCGCAAAACTCTCCCCGCATCCGCAAGTGCTCCGCACCTGGGGGTTCGTCAGCTTGAAGCCCGACTGCAGCAGCTTCTCCTCGTACTCGACGACCGTGCCGACGAGGTAGATGTAGCTCTTCGGATCGACGAAGACGCGCACGCCGTCGCGCTCGAAGATGCGGTCCTTCTCGCGGGCCTTCTCGTCCCAGCTCAGCGCGTAGGAGAGCCCCGAGCAGCCGCCGCCCTTGACCGCGACCCGCAGCCCCGCCTCCGGGGTGTTGCGCTCGGCGAGCAGCCTCTTGAGCCGGCTGTGGGCGTGGTCGCCGATGCTGATGCCGCTCTTGCCGGGCACCGACTTGGTGCCCGCGCCGATGCCGGCCACGCACGTCGTCTCGCCGCTGGGCACGGGCGAGGCGGGGGCGGGTCGGCCCTGGTTGTCGGCGATGTCGATCATGGCCATACCTCGGGTGCCCCGGCCGCAGCGCCGAGGCTCGGTCGCTCCTCGGCGCCGCTAGCCGTTTCCGTTGCCGTTGCGCTTCGCGGCCTGCTTCCTCCGGAAATCGTCGATTGCCGCCTTGATGGCGTCCTCGGCGAGCACCGAGCAGTGGATCTTGACCGGCGGCAGCGCGAGCTCCTCGGCGATCTGCTGGTTGGTGATCTTGCGCGCCTCGTCGAGGCTCTTGCCCTTGACCCACTCGGTGACGAGCGAGCTGGACGCGATGGCTGAGCCGCAGCCGAAGGTCTTGAAGCGGGCGTCCTCGATGGTGCCCTCGTCGTTGATCTTGAGCTGCAGGCGCATCACGTCGCCGCAGGCGGGCGCGCCGACGAGCCCGGTGCCGACGTTGGGGTCGTCCTTGTCGAGCGTGCCGACGTTTCGCGGGTTCTCATAGTGGTCGATGACCTTTTCGCTGTAGGCGGCCATCAGGCGCCTCCTCTATCAAGCGGGCGGCCTGTGCCGGCCGCCCCCGGAAAACTCAGTGCCCGCCGGCCCACTGGACCGAGTTGATGTCGATGCCTTCCTTGGCCATCTCGTAGAGCGGGCTCAGCTCGCGCAGCTTGTGGACCTTCTGGACGACGAGGTCGATCACGTAGTCGACCTCCTCCTCGGTGTTGAAGCGCCCCAGGCCGAAGCGGATGGAGGTGTGCGCGAGGTCCTCGCTGACGCCCATCGCCCGGAGCACGTACGAGGGCTCGAGCGAGGCCGAAGTGCAGGCCGAGCCCGAGCTGACGGCGACGTCCTTGAGCGCCATCATCAGCGCCTCGCCCTCGACGAAGCTGAACGAGACGTTGAGGTTGCCCGGCACCCGGTGCTGCTTCGAGCCGTTGAGGTGCAGCATGTCGAGCTTGCCGAAGATGCCCGCCTCGAGCCGGTCGCGCAGCGCGCCGATGCGCTTCACCTCCTCGGCGAGCCCGGTCCGAGCGATCTCGCAGGCCTTGCCGAAGCCGACGATGCCCGGGACGTTGAGCGTGCCCGAGCGCATGCCGCGCTCGTGGCCGCCGCCGTCGATCGGAGCGGTGAGCCGCACCCGCGGCTTGTCGCGCCGCACGTAGAG
>JBMNNX010000442.1:0-3717 GCA_050942745.1 Myxococcales bacterium | reverse complement strand
GAAGATCCTGTGCCCAAGCTCCTCGCCTGCGCACAGGACCTGTTCGCGGGCGCGAGCATCGAGGCGCTGGGCGGCACCGTGCGCGACAGGGCCTCCCAGTACCTGGCTGCCCTCACGGATCGGCGCTACCTCGGCGTCGAGCTCGATTCCGCAGGCAACGCGAGCGTCGTCGCGCCGGGCAGGAGTGTCCCCGCGGGACAACTCGACGATCGCGATCTCGACCTGCTGTACCTGGCGATCAAGTTGACCTTGGTCGAGAAGCTCGCGCCGCTCTCGCAGGTCTCGTTCATCCTCGACGAGCCGTTCATCGGCTGGGACGAGCCCAAGCTGCAGCTCGTGTCGCGCATGCTGAAGCACATCGGCACGATGACCCAGGTGGTGCACGCGAGCGCGCTGCCCGCCCATCGCAATCTCGCCGACAACGCCGCGCAGATCTAAAGGAGCGCTCGGGGGAGGCGGCGCAGGTCGGGGCTTACCCGAGCTTGTTGCCGCTCTTGTGGCCGGCTGCGACTCATCGGGAGCGTAGGCCGAGCCCGCGGGCAGAAGTTGAGCGCCCGTCGCGGCCGCTCCGATTCCCTCGCCGGTCCGTTGGCCGGATCGGAGCCTGCACCGAGGGGGCCGTTGGTTGGGAGCGAGGGCCCTCGGCACCTGGCGGGTTGTGCACGGGGCGAGGTTCGCCCACGAGCCGAGGAGCCCGCACCGATCACCCGAACGGGAGGTCGAGGTCCCGGCGCGCCCTGGCAGGTCGTAAGCCGCACTCGCGACCCGGGCAGCGCGACTCAACTCCCGTGCTTCGATGAGGTCCGGCGCTCGGCTCGATGTCAGACCCGTGCGCTACAACAGGCTCTCCAGCAACGAAGAGGGAGGGGAGCATGGCTGAATCGAACAAGGGTAGGCAACCGACGCCGCAGCAGCGGCAGGGCGAGGCGGGCGAGTCGCTGGCGGCCGAGTACTTCGTCGAGCGCGGCTATCGGGTCGTCGAGCGCAACTTCAAGTCGCAGCTTGGCGAGATTGACCTCGTTGTCGAGAAGGGCGAGCAGCTCGTCTTCGTCGAGGTGCGCGCGCGCAGCTACGTCTCCTTCGGCTATCCCGAGGAGACGATCAGCCGCGCCAAGCGCCGCAAGCTGAGCCTGGCGGCGCTCTACTATGTCGTGAGCCGGCGGCTGACCGAGCGAGTCATCCGCTTCGACGTGCTCGCGGTCATCCTGACGCGAAGCGGGCCGCGCATCGAGCACATCGAGGACGCCTTCGAGGTCGACTTCTCGGGCCGCGCCGCGCCGTTGCTCTTCTGAGGCTTCACCGCAAACGGCCGCGCAGCCGGCGGGCTCGTGTGCGAGAGTGGCGGCTTCTCCAACCGAGGCAGCACATGGCCGGAACCCTCTATCTCGTCGCGACTCCTATCGGGAACCTCGGCGACATCACCTACCGCGCGGTCGAGACGCTCAAGCAGGTCGACGCCATCGTCGCCGAGGACACGCGGCGCGCGCGCATCCTCTGCGACAGGTTCGGCATCGCGGTCAAGCTCGTGTCGATGCCCGCTTTCCGAGAGCAGCAGCAGGCTGCGGCCCTGGTCGCGCGCCTCGAGGCCGGCGAGAGCCTCGCCCTGGTGACGGACGCGGGCAGCCCGGGGATCAGCGACCCGGGGACGGCCCTCGTGCAACTGGCGATCGAGAGGGGTGTCCGCGTCGTGCCGATCCCCGGCGCGTCGGCGGTCATCGCCGCGCTCTCGGCTTCGGGGCTGCCGACCGATAGGTTCCACTTCGTCGGCTTCCTGCCGCGCAAGGGCGCGGCGCGCGAACGCGAGCTGTCCCTGCTCAAGCGCCTCGGGGCGACTCTGGTGCTCTACGAGTCGCCGGAGAGGCTCGGCGCGACGCTGCGCGAGCTCGCCGAGGTCTTCGGCGACAGGCGTGCGGTCGTCGCCCGCGAGCTGACGAAGCTGCATGAAGAGCTCGCGCGCGGCCGGCTCAGCGAGCTCGCCGCCCGGTTCTCCGGCGAGGTGCGCGGGGAGAGCACCCTGCTCGTCGAGGGGATCTCCGAGGAGGCCGCCGAGCTTGCGAGCGATGAGGCCATTGCCGCAGAGGTCGAGCGACGCCTCGCGTCGGGCGAAGGCTCGGTCAAGGAGATCGCCAAGGAGATCGCGAGCGCGACGGGCAGGCCGCGAAGCGAGGTCTATGCGCTCGCGCTGCGCGCGAAGGAGTCGATGGGCAAGTAGCCGAGCGTGCGACCCGGAGCAGCCGGCGCGCCGAGCTGATTTCGCGGACGTCCAGCGGCCGAAGGCGCGAAGTGGGGCGGGGTGGAGGCGGGTCGCGCCGACGGTGCTGCCGCAGCAACGGCCGCGCGAGCGGTGAAGAGCCGGAGGCTCGCGCGACTGCGCCCGGGCCCGGCTGGACGGCCCTCGCCCTTCGCTCGGGCCGGCCTCGGCGCGGGCTCTCGATTCCACGACCGGCCTCGACGTCGCATGTCGCTGTCGTCGTTCTGCGGCGAGGAGCCCGCTGAAAAGCGAAGAGGGCGCGCCGCCCGGACGCGCCCTCCTCATCGGAGCTCTCTTCGATTCGCGGGCCTAGAAGTTGACCATGCCCGTCGCCATGACCGTAAAGACGCTGGTCTCGCTGATGCGGAAGCGCCGGCCGGGCATATCGTAACGGAAGTCGAAGGTGGGATTGACCTCGTTGGTCCCGAGGTCCACGCAGGCGCGGCTAGTGTCGCCGGCGCACGCCTTGTCGATGTCCTTGCCGATGGCCTCGCCGGACAGGAAGTGCTCGGTCTCGTGGTAGAGGCTCGCGCTCAGGCGAAGCTGGACGTACTCGACCGGGCGGGCGTTGACGCCGAAGCTGCCGCCGATGGTCATGTACTCCTCGGTCCACAGCAGCTTGCCGACCGCGTCGGACAGCTCGTTGTAGACCCGGCCGCTGCTCACGTACGAGCCCGCCGCCTGGATGTCGATGCTGACCGACTGCTTGCGCAGCGGATCGTCGTAGGGGAAGAACTCGGCGCCGAACACCAGCCCGGCGACCTGCTGCGGCTTGTAGCCCGCCTCGGCGAACGTCCAGCTTCCGGTGCTGCAGTTGCCCCCGAAGCCGAGGTTCTCGGGGTTGCGGCAGTTGCTGTAGTAGCCGGTCGCGCGGGTCGGGAAGGTGTAGCGCAGCCCGACGTACGGGTCGATGGCGCCGAGGCGCTTTGACAAGGCCGTAGACACGGTCAGCCGGTGTGCCTTGTCTCCGATGTCGCCAGGGGTCGAGGCCGAGGTGGCCTTGGACGGGTTGTTCAAGGGCGAGGAGGGGATCGTGTAGTCGAGGCCCACGGTCCACTTCGGCTTGGTGTCGTCTCGCCGATCGCTGAGCGGAGCCCACTTGGCGCCGACGCTGATGTTCGAGAAGCCGGCGCGGTAGGACTGGCCAGGTATCGGGAAGATCGGCTGGGCGCCGGCGAAGCTGTCGCCCTTGCAGGCCGGGTCAACGAGACTGCCGTCGGGAGCGATGCAGTTGTTGATGACCGTCGAGTTGTTCTCGTTGGTGATGATCTTGCCGTCTTCGTCCAGGCCCGGGAACCGCCACAGCTTTTGATCGCTGAAGACGAGCGAGGCGCCGACGTGAAGCTCGAGGTCCTGGTATATGCCGATGGCCAGGCGCATCGGCATCTCCTGCGTCACCTGGTGGTAGCGCATCTCAATCACGTTGGCGATGTGCCCGTCCTGGTGGCGCTCGCGCGTGATCTTGG
>JBMNNX010000208.1:0-12179 GCA_050942745.1 Myxococcales bacterium | reverse complement strand
TGGCGCGCTTCTGCGTGCGCGCGTATCCGAGCTCGAGGTCGAGGTCGAAGGGGTTGTCGAGATCGAACGAGCTCGCGACCCGGGTCAGCTCGGCGGCACCGACCTGCGCGGGCACGATCAGCGCGACGGCGAGGCCCGCCGCAAGAAGCGAGAGACGAGCATGGGGGTGGAGACTCATTGCTCCTCCGCGAGCACGGCCCCAAGCTGCGAGACCTGCTGCGCCGTGACCAGAAAGCGGCCTAAATCCGCGTTAGTACGGGCAACGCTACTGGAGGGCCAGGGGGGTGTCAAGAATGCGGCGTTCCGGGCGGGGCGAGGGCAGCCGCGACCCGCTCAGGCCGGCGCCTTGACGCCGCCCTCGGGGTCGCGAAGGCCGAACTCCTTCATCTTTATCTGCAGGCTCTTGCGCGAGATTTTGAGCTTCTTGGCCGCCTGGGTGACGTTGCCGCCGGTCTCCTCGAGGGCGCGGCCGATGAGGTCGCGCTCGAGCTCGGCGGCCGCCTGTCGCACAATCTCCTTCATCGAGGCGTCGCCGCCGGGCGCCGCGGTGAGGACCGGCACCTTGACCGTGTCGACCGACTTGAGCGGCTCGGGCAGGTCGCTGGCGAGCAGGATGGGCCCTTCGGCGAAGAGCAGCATGCGCTCCATCAGGTTCTCGAGCTCGCGGATGTTGCCCGGCCAGCCGTACTCCTGGAGCACCTCCAGCGCTTCGGGCTCGATGCCCTGGACCTTCTTGTTGAGGCGCTTGTTGTACTTGTCGATGAAGTGGCGCACGAGCGCCGGGATGTCCTCGGTCCGCTCGCGCAGCGGCGGCAGGGCGATGGGCACCACGTTGAGCCGGTAGAACAGGTCCTCGCGGAAGCGGCCCTCGGCGACCTCCTTCTTCAGGTCGCGGTTGGTGGCCGCGATGAGGCGCACGTCGACCTTGAGGGTCTTGATGCCGCCGACCCGCTCGAACTCGCTCTCCTGCAGCGCCCGCAGCAGCTTGACCTGCATCTCGGGAGGAATCTCGGCGATCTCGTCGAGGAACAGGGTGCCGCCGTCGGCGAGCTCGAAGCGCCCGGGCTTGGAGGTGACCGCGCCGGTGAAGGCTCCGCGCTCGTAGCCGAACAGCTCGCTCTCCATCAAATCCTTGGGGATGGCCGCGCAGTTGATGCGGATGAAGGGCTTGTTGCGCCGCGAGCTGCCGGCGTGCAGCGCGGTCGCCACCAGCTCCTTTCCGGTGCCGCTCTCGCCGGTGATGAGCACGGTCGAGGGCGTGTCGGCGACCTTGTCGAGGATCTTGAAGACCTCCTGCATCGAGGCCGACGCGCCGACGAGCGCCAGGCGCGCCTTCTCGTCCGAGGGGGCGGGCACGCTCGATTTCGACAGGTCGCGGGTGCGCGCCGCCTTGGCGATGACCGTCTTTAGCTCCTCCTGGTCGAAGGGCTTGGTGATGTAGTCGAAGGCGCCCAGCTTGATCGCCTCGACCGCCGAGTCGACCGTGCCGTGGGCGGTGATCATGATCACCGGCACATCTGGGAAGTCGGCGAGGACCGCCTTGAGCAGCGAGAGGCCGTCCATCTCCGGCATCACCTGGTCGGTGATGACGACATCGGCGCCGTTCTTGCGCAGCTCGGCGAGCGCTTGGACGCCGTTCTCGGCGACGGTGGCCTCGTACCCCTCGCGCTTGAGCATCGCGGCGAGGACTCGACGTAAATTTTGTTCGTCGTCGACGACCAGGGCTTTGGCCATGGCATCACCTGCGAAGACGGCGGCCTGGCGGCCGCGGGTAGACGGCGGAACGTAGCACAAGTGCCTTCTCGAGTGGACCCTGCCTTGCTGGCCGGGGCTCGGTCGGGCTACCGTGCCCGCGCCGACGCGCTCGCTCGCGCGTCCTGCCACTTTTCACGATGCGACCCTTCGCCAGCCTCGCGTGCGCTGCGCTGATGGCGTGCGCGCCCTTCGGCCTCCACCGGCCCGCGCAAACCCTGAAAGACGGGGAGACGGTAGTGGGGGTGAGCCTCGATCTGGCCGCATTCTTCGCTCGAGCGGCAGAATCGGAGCGCGAGGCGGACCGGCTCGACGAGGGGCTGCTCTTGCCGGCGGTCTTCGCGCGGCGCGGGATAGGCGGCGGGGCCGAGCTGGGCCTGTCGGTCTTTCCGGTCGGAATCCGCGCCGGAGCGCGGCTGTGGCTCTTCGAGGCGGGGCGGGCGACCGGGGTCGCCGAGGCGGGGCTGACCGTGGCCGCGGCGCTCGCGCCGGAGGGTTCGCGGTCCGACTGGCGCGCGCTGCTGCTGCCCGATGCCGCGATCGCGGTCGGCTACTCGCCCGCGGAGCGGAGCCAGGCCTACGCGGCGGTGCGCTACCTGTGGCTGCGCGACAAGATCGCGGGTTCCGGGTTCTCGCACACCCCGGGGCTCACCCTCGGCTACGCCTTCGACGCCGGCCCGGCCGCTCTCGACCTGGAGGCGACCGCGCTCCTGTCGCCGCAGAGCGGCGACCTCCTCCTCGTCCCGGGAATCGGCGCCGCGCTGCGCGAGGCCAGGTGAGCGCCGCCGGGCCAGGGCTTCAGTACAGGCCCTCCGGGAGCGGGCTTCCAGCCATGTCGCCAGGCTGGCGCACGACAAGGGTGAGACTCGCCGCAGACCCCTCGCGGACGTCGACGACTCCGTGGGCCGTAAGCTCGCCGCTCTCACCGTAGAAGACGGCCGTGTAGAGCCCGCCCTGCAGGCCCGCGAAGGCGGTCGCACCCTCGACCACCTGCCCGGTTTGCAGCGACGACAAGTCGTCGGCCTCGACCTGGCCCGAGGGGCCGGCCTTCATCAGGTGCACAATCCCGGTCGTCGCCCCCTCGACCGTCACGCGCAGCGTGGCCCCGCCGCTCAGATCGACGTCGAGGCGCACCGTCTCGCCCTCGGAGACCTCGACCTGCCGGGTCAGCGCGCGAAGGCCCTCGGAGTCGAACATGAAGATGACGAGGTGGCTGCCCGCCGGAAGCCCGTCGATCCGGTAGCGCCCCTGCGCGTCGGACTGGCTGGAGAGGTTGCGGGTGTGGATCTCGGCGAAGACCCCGCGCCCGCTCGAGTCGCGGATGGTGCCCTCGATGGCGCCCGCGGCGCTCAGCTCGATGCGCGCGCCCCGGACGTCGGCGTCGGCGGGCACTCGGACGCTCGCTTCTCCGAGCGCGTTGCCGCGCCGCGCGACGAGCGTGACCGGCCCCGGGGAGAGGCCCTCGACGCGGAAGGTGCCGTCGGCGCGGCTCACCGCCGAGGAGGGCTGCTCGTCCCGCGCGCCCGGATCGGATCCGTTGAGGCTCACGAGCGCGCCGGCCACCGGGTTGGCGCGGCTGTCCACGACCGTGCCTTCGACCGCGCGCGCGTCGTCGAGGACGATGTCGCCGGCCTCGGCGACGCCGTCCGGGCCGAGGCGCGCCTGCCTGAAGACGGTCTGCTTGCGCTCGGCGCCGACGCGGAAGATGACCGCGTCGCGGTGGGCGCGCACAGCGACTTCGAATCGCCCGTCGGGTGAGTCGATAGGCGCGCCGTCAACGAAGAAGCGGGTGAGAGGCCGGCCACCGCGGTCGAGGACGCGGCCGCGGAGCAGCGAGGGGGCGGCCAGCCGGATGACGACGTCGGTGTCGCCGCTTCGGGCGGTCGCCTCGCCGACGCTCTTGTCGTGAAAGGCCGACAACAGGTAGGTGCCCGCCTGCAGGCCAACGATCTCGAACGCGCCCTCCGGGCCGACCTCGACGCCTTCGCCGGCGCGCGAGCCGCGGCCGCGCGGGTGGACGAAGGCTCCGGCCGCAGGCTTGCCGTCGGGGTCGAGCACCGTCCCGGCGATCCGCTCGCCGAGCTCGAGCTCGACGTCCCCGAGATCGACCTCGCCGTGCTCCGGGACGGCCACGTTCTGCCGCTCGGCGGGCCGATAGCCGCGGGCCGAGAAGCGCACCCGGTAGACGCCGGCCTCGAGGCCGGCGAGGACGAGGGCGCCGTCCTCGCCCGAGGCGCTGTCGGTCGAGAAGGTCTCGTTGCGCTTGCGCACGTCCTCGAGCCAGGCCATCGCGCGGGCGCCGGCGACCGGCGCGCCGCGGGAATCGACCAGGCGTGCCCGGACGCTGCCGAGCGCCGACAGCTCGAGGCGCACCTCGCTCGCCGGCGCCTCGACCGAGACCTCGCCCGCGCCGTGGAGGGAGTGGTGCGCCATCAGCGTGATCGGCCCTGGCCCCTCGAGCTCGAGGCGGAAGGCGCCGAAGGCGTCGCTCGTCGCTACCCCGCGGCTCGCCCCGCGGGCGAGGACCTGGACCTCGGGCAGCGGCTCGCCGGTGGAGGAGACGACCCGGCCGGTGACGAGGGTGAGCGGCTCGAGCATGAGCACGATCTCGCCGTCGCTCGCGACCGCGGTGCTCGCCGGCCGGTAGCCCTCGGCCGAGGCGGTCAGCGTCGCGCCGGAGGCGACACCTTCGATGCGGAAGCGCCCCTGAGCGTCGGTCCGGGCGTCGGCGATGGTGCGGGTCCCCAGCTTCGCCGAGAGGGCCGCGCCGGGCACCGGGAGGCCCGCCGAATCGAGGACCTGGCCGAGCGCGACGAGCGCCTCGTCGAGAACGAGCTCGACTCGGGTGACCGGCTCGGAGAGGACGACCTGAGCGCTGGCCGCCAGGCCGCCGAGGGACGCGGAGACGCTGTAGGTCCCCGGAAAGAGCCCCTCGGCGCGAAAGGCCCCGTCGGCGGCGAGGAGCGAGACGGTCGCCTGATCGGAGTACAGGCGGATTGTTGCGCCCTCGGCCGGCGCTCCGCGCGCTCGGACCGTGCCCACGAGCGCGCGGGGGCGGGCCAGGGTGATGGTGACCGGGGCAGGGGCGAGGAGCTTGAGCGGCAGGCCGGTCGGCAGGTAGCCCGCGGCGTTGGCAGCGAGGTAGTAGGGCCCCGGGGCGAGCCCGTCGAGGAGGAAGCCGCCGTCCGGTCCGGTGGTCGCCTCGACGAAGCGGGGCAGCAGCGCCGAGACCGCCGTCACGAGGACCCCGCCGAGCGGGCGGGCCTGCTCATCGACGACCCGGCCTGCGAGCTTGCTAGGGCGCCCGAGCTGGAGGACGACCGAGTCGCCGTTGGCGACGCCGCGGCGAAAGGCTGGGGCGTAGCCCGGCGCGCTCGCGAGGAGCGTGTAGCGTCCCGCCCGCGCGGAGAAGGCGAACTGGCCGTCGACATCGGTGCGCGCCGACTCCTGGGGCAGCCACTCGCCCTCTCGGCGGCTGACGAGCTGGGCGACCTTGGCGCTCGCGGCGCCGCAGCCGCACTCGAGCAGCTTCTTGTGGCACGTCGGGCGCTCGCACGCCTCGGAGGCCATGCTCGAGGCCGCGTCGGGAGCGAGGTGTACCTCGGCCGAGAGCGGTTGGCCGTGCTCGTCTACGACCCGGCCGGAGATGGGCGCGAGCGGGCGCGCGCTCGTCTTGGAGACCGACAAGGAGCGCGGGCGCTCGGCCTGCTCGTGGGCGCGCGTGAGCGAGGCGAGGTCGTAGTCGCCCTCGCTCTCGGGCCAGAGGGCGTATGCGAGCGCGCCGACGGCGAGCACCACCAGCAGTGCGGTCCCGAGACGCTTCAAGTCGTGCTTCCTCCGCGGCGCTTCGGCGGGAGAGTGTAGCGCGAGGAAGCGCGCGGTTCACCTCGGAGGCAGGCGGGCTCAGGCCCCCGGCTCGAGGCTGCAGATGGCCTTGGGCCGCTTGATGCGCGGCATGACCACCTCGAGAACGCGGAACGGGTGGTTGAGCTTGTCGGGCCCGAGGTGCGCGACCGTCAGATCGACGGCGATCGCCAGGTCGAGGTTCTGGGGGCCGACCGCGATGAGGAGGGCCAGGTCGCCGCGAAGGAGGTTGGACTGATACACGCCGGCGCCGAGGAAGGCGCGCACGGTCTCTACCTCCAGAACGCCCGTGCGCTCGTGCACCCGGTGCAACAAGGCGAACAGGCGTGGCGAGGTCACCAGGACATAGGGCGCGAAGTAGCCCTCCTGTGTGAGCCGCTCGGTCGCAGCGACCACGGAGGCGAGCCCGCCGCCCGGCTCGTCCCATCGGCCGAGCGAGGCGACGAGCCGTCCTTCGGCGGTCAGCAGCCCCGGGACGCCGAGCCCCTTGTCGCCGAAGAAGATGAGCTCGTCCTCTTTTTGCGCGCAGAAGGCGGCCGCGACCGCGGCGGCCGACAGATCGAGCGGCAAGTTGTGGTCGTGCGCCGCCTGGATGTCGCGCCAGTGGAGCAGGAAGTCCTTGTAGATGATCGGCAGCGTTTTGAAAGAGCGCGACGATGGCGAGACCGCCGGGTTGTCGGCGTCGCCCGCAAGGTCGATGGAGCCGGGAGCCTGGCTCCCGAACTCGAGGTAGGGCACCGCCTGGACGCCTGCGCCGAGCGGCCCGAAGAGGTCGATGAAGCGCCGGCAGACGAGAGAGCGGCGCGCGGTCGCCACCACGAGCTCGTGGAGTTGTTGACGCTCTTCCTGGCTCAGCGGGTTGTCGCTTTCGCCGAACAGCTCACCGATGGACATGGAGACCCTCCGCACGCGAGGCGAGGCGCGCGGGGAGGGAGCGCTCGGGTGGCGTATCGGGTATGCGCCCCCGCCCTGCGAGCCGGCTGACTCGGCGCAAGGTGGACAGGCGCTCGGCGAGGCGCAAGGCGTCGAAGGGCTCAGCGCAGGCTGGGCTCGGCGCTCACGAGCTTGCCGTCGCGGAAGGCCGCGGTGCGTTTGCCGAGCGGCCAGGTCCAGACCTCGGACTTCACCCCTTCGACCCACTCCTGGCGAATGCTCTCGGGCCGCCCCCACGCCAGGGTGACCGCGTGAGCGTCCATGCCGGGCTCGAGCCGCTTGTCGCGAATCGCCGCGCGCAGCTCGGGCGGATACGCCTCGAGGTTGGGCGTCGGGTCTTTCTCGCAGAGGATCTGATCGACCGCCGAGACGAACTCCTCCCGGGTCTTGATGCCCTGGCGCAGCACCGCGACGAAGGGGCGGCTGTGCGGCTGGCCGACGACCGACAGGTAGATCCAGGGCACGGTTCGTGGCGAGTAGAGCGGGCGGCGGGTGACCACCAGGCTCGTCGGGAACTCCACCTTCTCGACTCGCACCTTCGAGCCCAGGGTGAGCAGGCCCTCGGGTTCCCCGGGCAGGATCGGTTGGCCGGAGGGATCGACGAGCAGCTCGATGCTGTCGGGCGGCAGCGGGCTGATGAGCCTTCGGGTGCTGTCGGTGAAGAAGGGCATCACGTGGTTGCTCGCCCGCAGGTGCAGGACCTTGCCCTCGAGGTCGCGGGCAAGCCGGATCCGGTCCTCGTCCGGCAGCAGCGAAGTCGAAGCGCACCCGGCGGCCAAGGCGAAGAGGACGGCGGGCAGGAACCGGAGGGTGGGAGGGCTCATGGGTCGCCTCGTATCAAGGTCCCGCGCATGCGCGCAAGCGAGGCGCCAGCGCGTCGGCAATGTCCGGGCTCGGTACAAGGTCCCGCGCATGCGCGCAAGCGAGCGGCCGGTCGAAAGGGGCTTCGAAAGCGCGCCCCGGACGGGCGGTGCCAAACGGGTTCGCCGGCTCCGGCGAAGAGGGCCTGGCGCGGCTCCCCGCGAGCTTTCCGGCGGCATCGCCGAGGAGGCTGCCGCACGGGGGGCAGCGCTGCGGCCCGTCGATTGCGGCCCCCCATCTCAGTCTCTAGGTTTCATCTGCGCCAACCGTGCATGCAATGAGGAGTTTTTCATGGCCAAGCGGGGAAGTGAGAACCAGGACTACTACAAGCTGCGCGGGGGTGAGGTCGGGCGCAGGATGTTCGCCGAGGACCGGGCCAAGCTCAAAATCGGGACCGAGTCGCCGCGCGTGGCGACCAGGCCCAAGGCGACGAGGGCCAAGAAGCCCGCCGTGTCCGCCGAGGGCGCCGGAGTCGAGACCGCCAAGCGGGCCAAGAAGCGCAAGGTGAGCAAGTCCAGGGCGCACGACGAGGAGGAGGTCCGCCAGGAGATCGTCGACCGGATGGTCGATGCTCACGCTCACGCGGCGCCCGCGAACCGGCAGCTTCCACCGGCCGAGCGCGCGACCGCGGTTGCCGACTTCCTGCGCACGCTGCGCGAGGATCTCGACACTATCGACCGGTCGGCACGCGCGTTGGTCGCCTCGCTCGTCGACCTGGCGCGCACTCCGGCGCGCCTGCTGCGCCTGATGCGCACGGTGCGCGCGACCTGACCTCTGTCTGCGAGCCAGAGGGCGGCGAGGGGGTGATTGGGGGGCGAGGCGTGCGGGCCAACGATTCGGGCAGCGCCATCAGCAAGGCGGTCGGAGCGCATGCAGCCCGCTCGATGCAGGCGCTGGTCTCCGGGGCCTTGAAGCCTCTGTTGCGCCGGGCGACGACGCTGATGCCGCCCAACCCGAACGGGCGGCGCTTCTGCATCCTGCACCTCGACGGGCTGTCGCGCGGCACGCTCGTCCAGGCGATCGAACACGGGCAGATGCCCTTCTTGGCGCGGCTGCTTCGAGGAGGCAGCTACCGGCTCTCGGACTGCTGGTCGGGGGCTCCGGCCTCGACGCCCGCGTTCCAGGCGGGGCTGCTCTACGGCATTCGCGACCCGGACATCCCGGGGTTCCTCTGGTACGACCGGGCGCGCCACCAGGAAGTGCGCATGGACCGGTCGGCCGACGCGAGCCGCATCGAGTCGGGCCTGTCGGGCAGGGGCGAGGCCCTGATGCGCGACGGGACCACCTCGTTCTCCATCTTCGCCGGGGGCGCCGACGTCAACGCGCTCTCGATGGCCGGCTGGTCCTCCGACCGCGTGCAGCTCGTGCCCTCGGGCCATGACCACTGGCACCTGGCGGCCGCGTCGGTGGCGCACTCCTTGACGGCCGCGCGCGTCCTCGGCCGCCTGGTGAGCGAAGGCGGCGCGGCGATCGCCGATTTCTTCCGCTGGTCGGCGAGCGTCGGGCGCATCCAGCACGAGCCGACCTTCCTGCTGCACCGGGTCGGCCTGGCCATCGGCGCGCGCGAGGCGGCCACCTGGGGCACGGTGCTCGATCTCGTGCGCGGGGTGCCCGCGCTCTACGTGTGCTTCAGCGACTACGACGAGATCGCCCACCGGCGCGCGCCGGACAACGGCGTCTCGCTCGCCTCCCTGGTCGGCATCGACTGGGCGCTCGCCCGGATCTTCGCGGCCGGCGCGGCGGTCGCCGAGCTCAACTACGACTTTTACGTCCTCTCCGATCACGGGCAGGTCGATACGAGGCCCTTCGAGGAGGTGACGGGCCTGAGCCTGCTCGACTACATGGCGCTCGCGGTCCCGGCGGACGAAGGCCCGCCGCGGGTGCCCGAGGACGTGGTGCGAGACATCGCGCGCTTTCGCAAAGTCGACCGCGCGACCGGGGCGTTGCCCTCGAGCCTGCAGCACCGGGCGAAGGAGGCGATGCTCGAGGCGGCGCGCGCCATCGCCTTTGCGCGCGGCGACAGCGAGTGGCTCCGGGTGCTCGACGAGGTGGTCTGCATCGACGCGGGGGACATCTCGCACATCTACTTCGGGCGCGAGCCCCGCCCGCTCGAGGCCGGGGAGATAGAGAAGCGCTACGGCCGCATCCTGAAAGTGCTCACCGGGTGCCCGGCGATTGGAATCATCGCCGCCCGCGGCGGGCGCTCCGGCGTCGCCTGGTACCGCGGACAGCGGGTCGATCTCGCCGACCCCGCCCAGACCCGCGAGCTCGCGCTGGGCTACGGTGGCCTGCTCGTTGGGGAGTTTCTCACCAAGATGGTGCGCATCCCCTCGGCGGGCGATCTCATCGTCTACGGCAACGGCCTGCCCGATGGCAGCAACGTCGCCTTCGCCTGGGAGTTCGGCTCGCACGCGGGGGTCGGGCGCGACGAGGTCGAGACGTTCGTCATCCACCCGGCGCACGTCGCCTTCGACTTCAGCCACGTGCACCACGGCGCGGACCTGCACGACTTCTTCGTCGTCCGCTATCTGCGCGGCAGGCCGCTCGCCCGGTAGCGGCCCGGCGGGTCGGTCACGGCCCGAGTAGTCGAGTCTTGCCCGCCCACCGGGGAGGCTCGCGCCGGGCCTTGTCGCCTCGCTCGGGTAGCCCGTGGGGCGCAGTTTGAAGGAAACGTGAGGCCGCCCCGCGCTTCAGTGCTTCCCGGCGCGGCGTCAGGTGGGCTCTGGACAACTGAATTAGTTTCCAAACGGGGGGCGCACCCTCGGCTGGGAACTATGGGAGTTCAAAACGAGGCCCGAGTTGCCCGTGCGAGAACTCAAATTGACTCAAATCGGGCGCTCTCCTTTCCGATCGGAACTCTCATGAGTTCCCGAGTGAACAAGCAGCCTCCGTTCGGAACTCTTTCTAGTTTCCGGAAGGCCGACCCCCTCCCGTTCGGAACTCTTTTGAGTTTCCGGAGGGCCGACCCCCTCCCAACCGGAACTCTCTTGAGTTTCCCGGTGACGGGAACCCGCAGGCGAGGAGGCTCGCGTCGCGCTCCGCGATGAGCTTTCGCGCTCGCCCCGAGGAGACCGCCGCGTCGTGAGGAGCGGTCCGAGCGCGACGGGAGGCGGCCGGCAGGTTAGAGCCGACAGCCTGGCCCGCAAAGGCGCTGCCCGACCTCTCGAAGGCCCGGGCGCAAGCAGCCTGCTCTGGTTTCCGAGGGGCCGTGTGTCTAGCTTCCTGCGCAGACCGACCGACTCGCAGGAGGCAGGTTCTTGATGGTGAGGGAGGAAGAGAGGGCAACCCTCGCCGAGACGCTGACGCGCCTGCTCGAGGCTACCGAGCGGCTGGTGCGCCAGAGCCTGCGGCTTGCCCGCAGCGAGCTCAAGCGCGAGGCGGGCGAGCTGGGGCGCCGCTCGCTGTGGCTGGTGGGCGCTTCAGCGCTGCTGCTGGTCGGCGTGGGGCTGCTCAACGCGGCGGCAGCTGTCGTCCTGTCGGCACGGTTTGGGACTGCCCCGTCGCTGGCCGGGCTCGGGCTGCTCAACTTGCTGGCAGGGGCGGTGCTCCTTGCCTGGAGGCTCAAAGCGGGCAGGGCTTCGGCATCCGGTGGCAGGGCGCCCGCCGAGGGGGCGGCGTTGCAGGTCGAGACGCTCGGAGGTGGCGACGGAGCGGCCGCCTAGACGTTCTTGGCGGGAAGAAGGGGGGAGCGAGCAAATGCCGTTGAGAGTCGAGCAGTTGGACGAACCAAGGGCCATCCAGGAGGAGATCGACCGAGCGCGGGCCGAAATCAGCCGCTCGGTGCTCACCCTGCGCGAGAGGGTCGACGAGGCGACCGACTGGCGCGCCTGGGTGCGCCGGCGTCCGCTGCTGCTTGTGGCAGGGGCCTTGGCGGTCGGGTTCTGGCTCGGGTGGCGCAGGAGCAAGAAGTAGGTCTTGGCCCGCGAGGGCTGGCGCTGATTTTAAGGAGGGTTTGCGATGAACGGCGGCAACGGACGCGAGCAGTCGACGCACCAAGGGGGGGACGGGGTGGCCGAGCTCGAGGAGAGGCTGGGGGCCCAAATCGAGCAGGTCCGCTACGCGATGAGCGCCTGGAACCAGAGGGCCCTCCACATCATGCGCGAGTACCCGGGCACCTGCCTGCTGTGCGCGGTGGGGGTGGGGTTTCTCATCGGCAGACTCGCCTCGCGCCGCTAGCGAGTGCGGCAAGGAGCCAAGATGCGCGACAACGAGCAACGGCACGACGGTCATGTCGAAGAGGTGCTTCGCCACTCGCGGGCCATCCGCAGCGAGACCGAGGCCCTGTTTTCCGAGGCGCGCGCGGCGGTCGAGCAGTTCAACCGCACGCTCGATCTGCGGGGCCGCATGGAGCGCCACCCCTACGCGACGATGGCCGCGGCCCTGGGGGTCGGCTACGTGCTGGGCGGAGGTCTGTTTACGCGCCTGACGGGCAGGCTGCTGCACTTTGGAGCGCGCGCCCTGCTGCTGCCGCTGGTGCGCGAGGAGCTCGCCGAGTTGGGCGCCTCGGCGCTCTCGCGGGGGCCGGCCGAGGGCTATGAGGGCAGCGAGGACGGCAGCGGTGGAATGTAGCGCCTGGCCAAGGAGCAAGCGATGAGGCTCGGGGACCTGAGGAAGATGGACCGCGGCGATCTGCTGGAGGCACTGGGCATCGAGCCCGAGCGTAAGGCGACCGACTGGCTGTTGCCGGGAATCGGGCTGTTTGCCCTGGGGCTCATCGTGGGCGCGGGGGTCGGGATGCTCGTCTCGCCCAAGCTGATGCCGCGGATGAG
>JBMNNX010000154.1:0-15908 GCA_050942745.1 Myxococcales bacterium | reverse complement strand
GCTTGTCTCATGGCCAAGCAAACAGCAAACGAGCGTCCCGCATTCCGTGCCCAAAAAGGCCAGTGGTTTCAATTGGTTACACCGACAACCCACCAATGCTGAGGCGGTCCATGGCTGGCGGGATCGTTCTCGCGCTCAGTTCTGACTTCTACGCCGGTGTTGGCGCCCGGGGGACTCGAACTTTCGAAATGCAACAGGAGAATCACACTTAGCAAACCGCATACTCCGCTCTCGCAGCCCCAGGGGGGCTCAGCGCGAGGGAGGACGGCGTGGCCAGGACCGCGGTCGAAACGTCGGGAACCGGAGTGCGGCTCCTGGAGCGCGACAGCGCCGCGGACGACGCCGACGGCTCTGGACGAGCGTCGGCACGCCCCACATGGGGGGCGCCCGCCTTCCGGGCCCTCCCGAACACCTCAAGCGGGATGTCCGAGTGCCCTGCGGGGCAGTCCAACATCCCAAGCGGGATGTCCGGTGCCCTGCGGGGCAGTCGAACACCCCAAGTGGGATGTCCGAGTGCCCTGCGGCGATTTCGAGATCGACCACATCGATCTCGACTTCGATTCGTCGATCCCCGAGGTCGCCTTGTCGATCTCGACCTCGATCCCTCGATGACGAGCTCGCCGCATCGATCTTGGTGCCCTTCGCGCCGCCTTCGTGCCCGGTAAGCGGGGGGACGAGGAGCCGGCGTCGCCGCCGTCTCGCCCGCCGGGCCGCCCGCCATTCCGGCGAGCCGCACGAAGGATCAGCCAGGTCCATTCGATTGCCGAATTTCGGTCGCCAGGTCATCAGCTCTATTCGAATTCCATTCGGGCCGGAAGACCAGACTCGAATGCGCCCGTCGATCGCAAAGCATGGAATCAACTGCGCTCGGCATGACCACGGACCGACCGCGCGAACACCGCTTACGGCCGACCGTCCACGAACCGGAGTTTCTCCCGAATCTCCTCCTCCTCGAGCATCCGCCATTGCCCTTCGGCGACGTCGAGGACGAGCTCGCCAATCGCCTCGCGATGGAGCTTGCGCACCGGAAATCCGACGGCCGCGAGCATTCGCTTCACCTGGTGATTGCGCCCCTCGCTGATCGTCAGCTCGACCTTTCCCTCGCCTAGCACGCGCGCACGCGCCGGACGCGTCGGGCCGTCGTCGAGGACGATGCCCTTGCGCAGCGGCTCGAGGTCGCTCTCCTCCGGCCGGCCTTGGACCTCGGCGACGTAGCGCTTCGGCAGGTGCGTCTCGGGCCGGGTCCCAAATTCGGCGAAGCGCTCGTCGTTGGTGAAGAGCAGCAGCCCGGTCGTGTTCTTGTCGAGGCGGCCGACCGCGTGCCAGCCGAAGCGGGCGAGCTCCGGGGGGAGCACCGCGTTGAGCAGGTCGAAGACAGTCGGGGCGCCGCTCGGGTCGCGGCTCGACACGATGGACCCGGCCGGCTTATGGAAGGCGATGACCAGGGTCCGCGGGCGCCTCTCGACGCGCCGACCATCGAGAAGCACTTCGTCGTCCGGGCGCACCAGGGTCATCGGCTCGCGCACGCGCTGACCGGCGACGCGTACCCTTCCGGCTCGCACGACCGCTTCGACTTCCGACGGAGCAACGGCCCCCGCGCGAGTCAGCACGCGCCGGAGCCAATCGGGCTTCTCGCCCGGCAGCTTCCGGTCCCACGTCCCGGTGCGGGCCGACTGCAGCCATTTCGGCTCTCGTTTTCGGTTTCGCCCCATCTCGTCGCGTCGCTCCACGCCGCTGCGCGCCTAATCGCCGCGGCGTTGTTTTTCTGTCCCGGCGGCTGATGGCGGGCGGCGAGTTTATTCGCAAGCCGGCATGCTTTGCCGCCAGATGGCAGAACCGGCGAGCGGCAGGGGCGCATCGCAATGCCGCCTGAGCAGGCCCCGGCCCCGCGAAATTAATCGGGCGGTCGCTCGATGATGCTCGGCCGCGCTCGATCACCGCAGCCTGTCCTTCTGGACGAGGTGCAGGGGCAGTCGCTGAACCACGGCTATGGCCCGCTAACGATCAGACCAATTGGCGCGCGACACGTTCGCTTTCGAACCACGAAGACACCGCCGTGGCCTGCACTGCGGGACATCAGATCACGAAGCCATCGCCGAATTCTGCCGGCCGGCTGCTTGGTGCCGCGAAGACCCCACGGTGGTATGCCACGCCGGGCGCATTGCCATGCGCCCCTACCGCGATCCGGTTGCTCTCAGTAGGCGGGAGGGAGGATGGCGTTTCCCGCGTCTCAGGTCGCCTTCCGGTCCCGCAGCGAAACGAGCTTGTGCGCGTCGCGCTCGCGGACGGCGACCGCCATTGCCGCGAGCGTGAGCTGCCCGACGAGCTCGCCGTCGCGCATCACGGGCAGCGCGCTCAACCCCGAAGTGCGCAGCAGCCGCGAGGCCTTGCCCAGCTCCTGGTTCGGGCTCAGCACCGGGACCTCGCGCTCTCCCGCCTCGCCGACCCGGAGCGTGCCCTCGCCCCGCTCGTCGAGGCGGCGCGCGTCCACCGCGGTGATCGCGCCCACGATCTTGCCGTCGCGCGTGATGAAGAAGGTCGTCTTCAGCTCGCGCACCATCCGCTCGAGCACCGCGGAGACCCGCTCGTTCTCGTCCACGGTCGGGACGAAGGGCTGCATCGCCTGCTCGACAGTCAGCCCGTCGAACAGCGCTCCGACCTTGGCCATCTCCAGCTCGGCGCGCGCGCCGACGATGACCAGCGCGCCGATGAGCAGGAGCACCCAGTTCAGCGTGTAGATCCCCGCGAGCAGGAACAGGCCCGCGAAGATCTGCCCAGTCACCGCGGCGATGCGCGTCGCTCGAACCCGATTGGTGAGCATCGACAGGACCGACCGCAGGATCCGCCCGCCGTCCATGGGAAAGGCCGGGATCAGGTTGAAGAGGGCCAGGGCGAAGTTGACGTAGGCCAGGTAGAAGACGCCGAACTGCACGTCGGGCGGCATCGGGAACAGGCCGTACGCGACGAAGCCGACCATCGCGAGCACGACGCTGGCGAGCGGGCCGGCGATGGCCATCGCCAGCTCCCAGATCGGCCGCTTGGGCAGCTCGACCACTTCGGAGACCCCGCCGACGATCATCAGGGTGACGCCGCTGAACTGGCCGCCGCCTTTGAGCCCGACGCCGATGTGCGCGAACTCGTGGATGAGCACGCAGCCGAACAGCCCGAAGGCGAGCACGGTGCCCAGCACGTAGCGGGGAAGGACGAGCTCGGCGACGTCAACTCCGGCAAGCTGCGCGAGCAGGGGCGCGGACCTGCCGATGACCCAGGCCAGGTACGGCAGGATGATCAAGAACGTGTAGTGAACGCGTACGGGCAGACCGCGCACGTGAAAGAGGGTCGACGAACCCTTCCCGCCCATGAGAACCCCCGGCACTTCTCAAGATGGGGACCGGGGGGCGAGCGGCAAAGAGAGCGGCCGGGAGGCTCGCGAGCTTTCACGCACGCTGCGGAGGGCGAGCGTGCAGGGAGCTCGCACACTGAGCGCCAATCGATCGGGCGGGCAGGGCCTCCGGCGCCTCGCCCGCCGCGATTTCGACAGAGGGCGCCCGCGCAACGAGCGCCTCTCCTCGGCGAGCGCCCCTACTTGATGAGGCGAAGGTGTGCGCGCCGCGCCGCCTTGTTCTGCTCGTCGGCCTGCGCGGGCTCGGGCGCGCCCGCCGGCTCGGCCCCGGGCTCGGGCGGCGCGGGCGGCTCCTCGCTCGCGACGACCGACGGCGTCGGCCGGGGAGGCTCTTCCTCCGACGCGATGACCACGCGAGGCGCAGGCTCGGGCGGCAGCTCGTCCTCAAGCTTGACCAGCCGGGGCACGAAGCGCTTCGGCTCGGCCCGCGGCTCGGGCGGGACGATGGTGAGCACCGGCGTCTCGCTCGCCTCGCGCTTGAGCTCGTCGATCTCCTCGCCGGTCAGCCCGTGGCTCCTCGCCGCCGCCTCGAGCAGCTCCTCGGGCATGTCCTCGGGATAGAGCCAGGCGGTCTCCGGCTGGACATTGCTCGTGATCGCGAAGATGGCCGACCAGGGGATGGCCACCTTGAAGCGCTGGGAGCGGAAGCTGAGGGTCTCGCGCACGCCCCACTCGCCGACGGTCAGGTCGGGCGGGTCGAACCGGTAGGAGAAGTTGAGCCGAAGCTGGAAGTCCTGGCGGAACTGCTCGGGCACGACGACCCCTGGCCTGCGCGCGTCGAGGTGCAGCATCACCACGCCGCGCTCGAGCGCCTCCTCCAACCGCTGCATCTTCTCCCGGGAGCGTCGATCCATCCGCGTCTCTCCTCGATTACTGTCGGCCGGGCGCGCCCTCGCGCTCCCTCGCCCTCGGCAGCGGCCATCCCGCTGCCGGCCCTCGCGCCTCGGGCCCCGGCGCTCGCCCGGCTAGCGTCGCCGCCTCAACGCGCGGTCGAGCTCACGACGGGTCTCTCGTTCCTTGATGTCTTCGCGCCGGTCGACGCCGGTCTTGCCGCGGCCGAGGCCCAGCTCGATCTTCGCCCAGCCGTTCTTGAAGTAGACCTGCAGGGGCACGAGCGTGTAGCCGCGCTCCTTCACCTTGACGGTCAGCTTGGCTATCTCGCGCTTGTTGAGCAGCAGCTTCCGCTTGCGCAGCGGCTCGTGCCCGAGCATCGAGGCCGCCTTGTACGGCGAGATGTTCATGTTGTGCAGCCACACCTCGCCGCCCTCGGGCATCGCGTAGCTGTCCGAGAGGTTGGCGTGGCCTTCGCGCAGGCTCTTCACCTCGCTGCCCATCAGCTCGAGCCCCGCCTCGATGGTCTCTTCGATGGCGTAGTCGAAGCGCGCCCGCTTGTTGCGCGCCACCACCTTCACGCCTTCTTGCTGCCTCGCCGCCATGTCCGTCCTTTGTAACGCGCGACAGTCGAGAGTCGAGGGTCGAGAGTCGAGAGTTGCCGGCAGCCTTGGCCACCACGCGGTCGGCGCTCCGCTGGGAGGGCCAGCTCGACCGCGACGGGGGGCGGCCGCGCCGGGGCTTCTAGCCGATGGGCGCGTTGTCTATCAAGCGCGTCTTCCCGACGAAAGCGGCCAGGAGCATGCGCGCCGGCTGCTCGACCCGCTCGACGGGCTCCAGGGTCCGGGGATCGACGATCCCGACGTAGTCCTCGCGCGCGTCGCAGGCCCGAAGCTCGGCGCGCGCCGCCTCGATGAGCCGCTCGGCGCTGCGCTCGCCGTTGGCGTGCGCGTGCGAGGCCGTCCGCAAGGCGCGCGAGAGCGCTAGCGCCCGCTGCCGCTCCTCGGGGCTCAGGTACGCGTTGCGCGAGCTCATCGCCAGCCCGTCGGGCTCGCGCACGATGGGCATCCCGACGACCTCGGTCTCGAAGGCCAGGTCGCGCGCCATCTGCCGCACGACGTGGAGCTGCTGGAAGTCCTTCTCGCCAAAGATCGCGACGTCGGGCCGGAAGACGTTGAAGAGCTTGGAGACGACGGTGGTGACCCCGCGGAAGTGGCCGGGCCGGGCCGCGCCGCACCAGCGCCGCGTCATCTCGGTCACCTCGACGAACGTCTGGTAGCCCTCGGGATAGACCTCGGGCTGGTCCGGCGCCCAGACGAGCGTCGCGCCCGCGCCCTCGCACTTCTCGACGTCGCCCCGCTCGTCGCGCGGGTAGCGCGAAAGGTCCTCGTTCGGCCCGAACTGCGTCGGGTTGACGAAGATGCTCACCGCGCAGACGTCGGCGCGCCTGCGGCCCTCGCGGATGAGCGACAGGTGGCCCTCGTGCAGAAAGCCCATCGTCGGCACCAGCGCGAGGCTCCTGCCCTGCTTGCGCAGCTCGGCCACCCGCGCGCGCACCTCCGCCACCGTCCTGACGACCTCGATCATCTTTGCTGAACCTCTCGGCCGGCTCGCCGGGCCACCTTCTCGGTGACCGGCGCTCCGCCGGCATTCGCGCCGGGGTTGGAGCGCCCGGAAATCAACCAGGCCTCCCGCCGCGACGCGGCGCCCGGCGAACGCGCGCAGCCACGCGCGCTCGCGCGGCAGCCTCTAACAGGGAACGCCGTAGATCGGCCCCTTCTCTCCTTCTCCGCCCTCCTCGCCGTCATCGACCTTGACCAGGCGGATGGTCTTCGAGTGGAACGAGTGGCCCTCGGTCGGGAACTCGCCCGCCTTGACCTCGCCGATGTACTGGCGGGTCGCCGATGTGATGGTCGCGAAGAGGTTGGCGTACGTCTTGACGAACTTCGGCGAGAAGTCGGGGTTCATCCCCAGCGCGTCGTAGCAGACGAGCACCTGCCCGTCGCAGTGCACGCTGGCACCGATGCCGATGGTGGGCACCGACAGCCGCGCGGTGATCTCGCGGGCGAGCTCGAGCGGGATGCCTTCGAGCACCAGCGAGTAGCAGCCGGCCCTCTCGAGCGCGATCGCGTCCGCGAGCAGCTTGCGCGCCTTCTGATCGTCGCGCCCCTGCACGACGTAGCCGCCCATGCGGTGCACCGACTGCGGCGTGAGGCCGATGTGGCCCATCACCGGGATGCCGGCGCGCACGATGCGCTCGACAACGTCGCAGAACTCCTCGCCGCCCTCGAGCTTGACCGCCTCGGCCCCGCCCTCGGCGACGATGCGGCCGGCGTTCTTCACCGCCTCGTTCACCGAGCACTGGTAGCTCATGAACGGCATGTCGGCGACGACGTGGGCGCGCTTGGTGGCGCGGCTCACGGCGCGGCTGTGGAAGACGATCTGGTCGACCGTCACCCCGAGGGTGTGCTTCTCGCCGGCGATGACGTTGCCGAGCGAGTCGCCGACCAGCAGAACGTCGATGCCCGCCTCGTCGAGGATTCGAGCGAAGGAGGCGTCGTACGCGGTGAGGACGGCGATCTTCTCGCCGGCCTGCTTCATCTTGCGCAGGGTGTTGACGGTGACCTTGGTGGGCTGCATGCGCTTCCCCGGTGCCGGCGGGACCGGCCGGTCTGGCCTTGCCCGCACGCGTACACCGGCCTGAGCGCCGCCAAAGGCGCCACGCCACCGGTCTCCGTCCCGGTCCCTGTCGGGATCCGTGCGGGTGCCGCTATGGAACAACAAATACGAACCTGCCGAGCGTCGCGGTCCCGAACCGCGGATCCACGCGCCGGCCGGCAAGACTATTCGACCTTTCGAGCCACTCCAAACTTGCGCGGCGCCGCTTCGCCGCGACCTCGGCCTGCCCTCGACCTTCCGAGGCGCCGTGGGCCCCTCGACTCGGGCCTCGCAGGCTCGGCCAACGCTCGGGCGGACCCGACATCGCTCAAGGGACTCTTCGACACATCTTCCGGGCTCAGACCGTCTCGCGCCGGCCTATCGGGTTGTAGTACTGCGTGCCCTTGTTCATTCGGCGGATGGCGGTGAGCAGGCTCTCGAGATCGTTGGCGTTGCCGACGAAGTCGATGTCGCTCGTGTTGACCACCAGCAGCGGCGTCTCGTTGTAGTGGAAGAAGAAGTCGTTGTAGGCGCGGCAGACCTGGTCGAGGTAGCTGACGTCGAACTTGCGCTCGAACTCGCGGCCGCGCTTTTTGATGCGCGCGAGCAGCACGTCGATGCGCGACTGCAGGTAGATGACGAGGTCGGGCTTGATCACCCGCGGGCCGAGCAGGTCGTAGACGCGCTCGTAGAGGGCGAGCTCGTTCGGATCGAGCGTCAGGCTGGCGAAGATGCGGTCCTTGGCGAACAGGTAGTCGGAGACCGTCACCTGGTTGAACAGGTCCTGCTGCCACAGCTCCTGCTGCTGCTTGAAGCGGCTGAGCAGGAAGAAGAGCTGGGTCTGGAAGGCGTACTTGCGCCGGTCGCCGTAGAAGCTCGAAAGGAAAGGGTTCTCCTCGACGATCTCGTAGACCGTCCGAGCCTTGAGCCCTTTGGAGAGGATGTTGACGAGCGAGGTCTTTCCGACCCCGATCGGCCCCTCGACGACGATGTAGCGCGCCCGCTCCATAAGGCCTCGACTTTCCGCTGTTCGAGCCGTGCGAGGTGGCCTCGCGAAAGGGCGCGATTCTAAGCACAGCGGTTCTCGGATTGTAAAGGCTTGGATATTTGCCTCGACTTCAGGCAGGCTTGTCGTCCATCTGACGGTTCTGGTATGGCAACGTATCGTCAACCGCTCCGGCAGGAGGAGGGTCCATGAGCAAGGTGCGGCGCACCGCCGTCCTCGAAGAAAAGCAAGTGGCGCGCGCCGCGACCTCGCGCGAGGTGGACGGGTTGTGGGCTATCGCGATGCTGCGCATCGCCATGGAGCTCAAGCGCCCGGGCGCCCCGGGCCTGCCCGAGATCATCGACGGCGTCGTCGAGCGCATGGGAATCCCCAAGGCCGAGTTCGAGCGGTTCCTCGCCAGCGAGATAGGCCACCTGCAAGAAGAGGCAGAGAGCCGCGGCTATACGCGCTGAAGCGGGCGAGCGCCGCGATATGCTCGGGCCCATCGATCTGGAGGGCCCGTGACCAGGCGCCAGTACGTCCTTCTCGGGGCGGGAGTTCTCCTCGCCTGCCTGATGGTCGCGACCGTCGCAGCCAGGCGGGCGCTCGAACGGCCGGCGGCAATCGCCGAGGCGAGCGCGCCGGCCTCGGCCGACTTCGCTCCTGCGCCCGACCAGCTCGACGAGCCCGACGAGCCCGCACAGCCGACGCCGAGGCTGCCGCCGGGCCTGCCGCAGCAGTTGGTGGACATGCTCGACGAGCTCGACCCGAGCAAGCCCAAGGGCGGCGAGGAGCCCGATGAGGGCCCGCCCTCGAGCGAGCCGCTTCCGGCCGACCTCGACCTCGGTCCTCCGCGCGGCCCGGCCGCCGGCGGGCCCGCCGCGGCCGGCGACGGCGACGGCGATGGCAGCGATCGCGGCGACGGCGAGGCGCCCGAGGACGAGAGCGACGAAGAGGAGGCGAGCTCGTCGCTGCCTGCCGATCTCGACCTGCGACCTCCTGGCAGCAATCAGCCGCCTCCTCCTCCAGCCTCCGCGTCGGCAACCGGCGAGAGGAAGAGCCTCGTGCGACAGCTCGGACCTTTTCGCGTCGTCGAAGAGGAGGGCGAGCTCATCACCATCTACGGACCGGACCGCGAACCCGTCGTCTCCACCCTCCGCGGCGCGTACATCGGTCTCGCCGGAAAGCTCGGGCGCCATCCGGCGC
This sequence comes from Myxococcales bacterium, assembly GCA_050942745.1. Lineage (GTDB taxonomy): Bacteria > Myxococcota > Myxococcia > Myxococcales > UBA5297 > UBA10939. The sequence continues at coordinate 6,825 of JBMNNX010000154.1, read as the reverse complement.
TGCTGATCGTCGAGAAGACCTGCCCCGATCCCTGCAACCCCAGGTCGCAGCTCTTCGTCGCCCGCGGGCAAGTCGTCGAGCAGGTCCTCGACTTCGAGGGGATGGTCGAGCTCGTCGATCTCGACGGCAAGCCGCCCGAGGAGCTGGTCCTCAGCCGCCTGATGGTGACCACCTCCGAGCTCGTCCGCCTGCCCTTCCGCTTCAAACGCGACCGCTTCGTCAACGCCTCGGCCCGCTTCCCTCAGTTGATCGACGAACAGCTCCAGCGCTTCGGCTCGGCCGCCGAAGAGCACTGCCAGAACGCGCTCGACCCGGCCTGCTCGAGCGCGCTCCGCGCCTATCTCGGGCTGGCGATCTTCCGCGCCGGCGCCAGAGCCGACGGGCTGATCGGCAAGCTCGAGCTCCCGCCCCACGCCCACGCGTTCGCCGCCGAGCTGCGCGAAGAGATCAGCGCGGAGATGGACGCGTTCGCCGACTGAGCAGCCCGCGCTCGAGAGCGCGAGCGCTCGCCCGGCGATCGAGCGGCCGCTTGCCTTCCTCTTTGCGTTCGGGCGGAATGGGATCGAAGCGCGCGCGACGACCATCGAGGACGCGGGCTGGAGCTTTCAGGTCCGCCGGGCACCGCGTTCGCTGCCGGAGGCAGCCATCGCTACCAAGCCTCACGCAGACCGGGCGCGGGGAGCTCTTCTCGGTTTCGCCGCCGGCGACGCGCTCGCCGCTTCCTCGACAAGGCGCGCCGACCCGCGCTGCCGGTACGCGGGCGCCGCATCCGCCGCCGCGCTCACCGGACTCCGGCGCGCTCCTCGGCGCTGCCCGCGCAGCAACGATTTCCGACCCGCGGATTGGGCGCGTCCTCGAGGTCCTGCAGGGCGGGCCTCCCGGCCGCCGCGACACGAGCTTCAACCGAAGTGCCTGCTGGCCCTGACTGGAGCCGACCTATGCTGAACGCGCGAACCTCCGACACCGACCCGATCAAAGTTGCGCTCCTGCCTCAGGAGCTCGTCGGCCTGCCCGGCCGCATCGGCCTCACGTTCGCGCCGGGAAAGAAGCACAAGGCGCTCACCGGCGAGTGGTACCGCGACGTAGACAAGGACCTCGAGCGGCTCTGCCAGGCCTACGGCACGCGCGTGCTCGTCTCGCTCATCGAAGACCCCGAGCTCGACCTATTGGGAATCCCCGAGCTGTTCGACCGCTGTGCTTTCCACGGGATCCAGGTCATCCGCTTCCCGATCCCCGACGGAGGCGTCCCCAGGGAGCTCGGCGAGTTTTCGCAGCTCGTCGAGCGCATCCTCGCCGACGCGCGCGCGGGCAAGACGGTGGTCATCCAGTGCCGGGGCGGCCTCGGGCGCAGCGGGCTGGTCGCCTCCTCGTGCCTCGTGTCGCTCGGCGTCGCCCCGAACGACGCCATCGCGGCGGTCCGCCGCGTGCGCCCCGGCGCCGTCGAGAACCAGGCGCAGGAGCGCTTCATCCACGACTTCCTCGGCGCGCGCTGAAAACAGGTGGCGCCTGCCCTTCTACGAGCAGGCGCCAACGTCCGAAGCGAACCCGTCAGTTGTAGCGGAAGGTCAGGTAGGCGAAGACGCCCTGCAGGCTCGCCTGCGAGATGTCGAGGTCACCAAGGTAGGTGATGTCCCGATACTCGTACGACAGGTTGACGCCCATCCCCGGCGTGATGCGGAGAGTTGCGCCGAGCCGCAGGTGATAGCCCCACTGGTTGTTCATCCGGTACAGCATCGGGTCGAAGTGGAAGAAGAACGACCCGAGCATCATCAGCACGTTCGTGCGCACGCCGAAGCCGTACTCGGTATCGACGCCGTTGCCGGCTGACAGGACGAGCGAAGGCTGCGCGCCGACCAGGAACATGTCGAGCACGGGGAGGTTCAGCGCCGGCCCGACCTCGGACTCGACCAGCCACTCGCCGTCGTCCCAGAGGTACTGCGCGCGGGCGTTGAGGCCCAGGAAGGCCCAGCGCCAGGTGGCGCGGCAGCAGCACCCTTCGCGCCCGCCTGCAGCAGGCCGCCGCCCAGGTCGAGCGTCAGCGACTGATCGAAGAAGCGGATGGAGTACGGGTTCGGCGGCAGCTTCTCTTTCCCGGCGGCGTCCGCGTCCTCGGCGTCGGTGAGCGCGTAGATGATGGCTGCCGCGGCGATGGGCGCCGCGACGCTCGCGCCCTTGGCAGCGACCTCGACGGTCTTCACGGTCTGCCGCGTGTCGCGTTCCTCGCAGAACCGCTGTGCCGTGTCGTTGCAGCGCTTCAGGCAGGTTGCGTTGCCCGAGGAGCACTCCGCCTTGCAGCGCTTCTTATAGGCTTCCGAACAGGACTCGTCGCTGACGCGCTCGCGCTTCTCGTGCTTCTGCTTCTTGTAGTCGCCGAGCGTGCCGGCGAGGGCCGAAGTGGGCGCGAGCACTGCCAGCGCCGTCGCAGCAGCAATCAGGCTCTTCATCATCCTCGTTCCTCAAAGTGCGCGCCGACCGGCGCAGGTTGCCCCGCCGCTCCGCGTCTTTAGGGCAAGGCGCAAGCTCATACTAATTGTCTTGTTCCTAGGCACCGAGCACTTTGGGACAGTCTCGCGACGCGCGAGGCCCGCGGTGCCGCTCACACGACTCTGCAGGCGACCGTGCATCGGCGCAGCGCGGCTCGAATGAGCGACAGGCCCGCAAATCAGGACGCGCGCTCGGCGGCCCTCGGTCATCGAATCGAGCGCCGTCGAGCGCGCGGCGCCCGGGAGAGAAGGCGCTGTTTCCCGATCGCTGCGGGTCTGCGAGCGCCAGGCTGCGTCACGCTTCGCAGCGCCGCCCACACGCGCCGGCAGAGCTCATCGCCTTGCTCGACGAGACCCGGCCGACCGCGGAAGGCCCGCGCGCGCCAGGCGGCGCTCCTGCCTCAACCGCCTGTCGCGCATTCCAGTTCGATCTCTCGGCAAGCCTCGGCCGACCGCAAAAGGCCGGCCCGAGCCGAACGGCGCCCCTGGCGTCAGACCCCTGGCGGCAGCGTGCCCGGCTTGAGGCGCCTGGCCAGGTCGATCTTGTCGATCGCCTTGGCGTAGGCCTCCTCGTACTCGACCTTGCGCTGCTCGACGAGCTTGACCAGCTCGTCGTTGAGCAACTGATTGCCCTGGGCCTTCATCGACTGCATCGTGCTCGCGATCTGAGTCGGCTTCGCCTCGCGGATGAGGTTGGAGACCGCGTGGTTGACCACCAGCACCTCGAAGGCCGCCACACGTCCGCCGCCCTTCTTCTTGAGCAGGGTCTGGCAGATGACGCCCTTGAGCCCGTCGGCCAGCGTCGAGCGCACCTTCGACTGCTGCTCGTGCGGGAAGAGGTCGATGACGCGGTCGATGGTGCCCACCGCCGAGGAGGTGTGCAGGGTGGCGAAGACGAGGTGGCCGGTGGTGGCCATCTCCAAGGCGAGCGAGACCGTCTCCAGGTCACGCAGCTCACCGACGAGCACGATGTTCGGGTCCTCGCGCAGCGCCGCCTTGAGCGCGCGGGCAAAGCTGGCGGTGTGGCTGCCGACCTCGCGCTGGTTGACCAGCGACATCTTGCTGGCGTGCACGAACTCGATGGGGTCCTCGATGGTGACGATGTGCTTCTGCTGCGTGCGGTTGATGTAGTCCACCATCGCCGCGAGCGTGGTTGACTTGCCGCTGCCGGTGGCGCCGGTGACCAGCACCACGCCCTTGCTCAGCTCGCAGAAGCTGCGTACCGCCTTGGGCAGCCCGAGCTGCTCGAAGCTGAGGATCTGCGACGGGATCTGCCGGAACGCGGCGCCGACGCCGTGCATGTCCCAGTAGGCGTTGATGCGGAAGCGCGCCGTGCCGGGCAACGAGTAGGCGAAGTCAACGTCGCGGGTCTCGTGGAACTCGCGGCGCACGGCCTCGTCCATCACCGGCTCGAGCAGCTCGAGCACCTCGCGCTCGCCGAGCACCGGCAGGTCGTCGATGCGGCGCATCTCGCCGTCGATGCGCCAGTGCGGCTGCTGGCCCGCGGCCAGGTGCAGGTCCGAGGCGCCTTCGGCCGCAACCCGCTCGAGCAGGCTGTCGAGCCGGGGCGACTTGCCGGCGGCCGGCTTGACGGCCGGCGCCGCGGCCTTGCCGCCCTCCCAGCCCTGGACGCCCGCGCGCGAGCGCAGCGCCTCGTCGAGGACCCTCGCGCTGATGCGCACCATCTTCAGCTCCATCCCCGGCAAGAGCTGCCGGGCGCCGGCGACGAGCTGCGGGTTGGGGTCGTCAACGCAGCCGAGCGTCACCGTCTCGCCCTCGACCTTCATCGGCACCACCCGGTGGCGCTGCATGAAGCCGACGGGCAAGAGCTTGAGCGCCTCGGGGCTGGGGTGTCCCTCGGCCTCGGGCAGCGGGACGAGGTTGGTGACGTGCTGCAGGCGCGAGGCCATGCCGCGCAGGGCGCTCAGGCCGAAGCCGGGCACCACCTCGAGCATCGAGTCGAAGGCCTTGGAGGTGAACTTGAGCACCGAGAGCGGCTCGGCGGCGGCGATGGTGGCGCTGCGCGGCTGGCCGAGCAGCAGGCCGATCTCGCCGAAGCTCGCCGGCGGGCGCATGCGGCCGACCTCGACCTTCTCGTCGCCGTGCTCGGCGAGGACGCTCGCGCCCCCGGAGAGCAACAGGAAGAACGAGTCGGAGGGCTCGCCCTGGCGCATCACGATCTCGTCGGGCTCGTAGTAGAGCGCGCTGGCCGCGGCGATCACCTGCTCGAGCACCGGCGGCGACAGGGCCTTGAACCACGGGGACGCCGACAACGCGTTGAGGAGCCGCTCGCGCACTTCACCCTGGATCTCGAGAACCTTCATGTCGCCTCCCGGCCTTTGTTGGGCCGCCGATGATAGCAACCCTCGGGGCGCGGCGACGACCGGGCATCGCCGTGGCCCATGGCCGGGCGCCCGGCCGGCCCCGCACGCCCCGGGGTGCGGCACGCGCGCGGCGGGGCGCGAAGCCCGCGGCCCGGCCACTTCGGAGAGGCGCGATGCCGACGCCCGCCGCGGCGGCTGCCCGCGATCGGTTCGCCGCTCGACTCGTGCGGCCCCAGCGACGATACTTCTGCCTTCTTCACGGGCAGGGGACCGTTCGGTCGAGGGAAAGCGCGCGCCTTCGGGCCGGACCGCTGAAAGAGCGACACATGGGGAAGAACCTAACGCCCGATCCGCTCGCGCAGGCTCGCCACGACCTTCGCACGCCGGTCAACCAGATCGTCGGCTACGCGGAGCTGCTCATCGAGCAGTGCGAGGAGGACGGCCAGGAGGCCTACCGGTCCGATCTCGAGAAGATCGCGGCGGCCGCGCGCTCCCAGCTCGAGCTCATCAATCGCTTCCTCGCGCCCGGCTCCGCGCTGTTCGACCGCGCCCCAGCCGAGCCGCCCGCCGACGCCCCCGCCCCCGCGCCCGCGCGCGAGCCGGCCGTCAAGGCGCCCCCGGTCGCGGCCGAGCAGACGCAGCTCGGCGCCGGCGGCCACGTGCTGGTCGTTGACGACAACGAGCTCAACCGCGACATGCTCTCGCGCCGCCTCAAGTCGCGCGGCTACCAGGTGAGCGTGGCCGCCGGACGGCGCGCAGGCGCTCGAGCGCATCGCCCAAGGCGGCATCGACTCGGTTCTGCTCGACGTGATGATGCCGGGGATCAGCGGCCTCGAGGTGCTCGCCGAGGCTCGCAAGACCCGCTCGATGACCGAGCTGCCGATCATCATGGCGACCGCGCGCGGCCAGAGCGAGGACATCGTCGAGGCGCTGCGGCTGGGGGCCAACGACTACGTCACCAAGCCGCTCGACTTCCCGGTGGTGCTCGCGCGGCTCCAGACACAGCTCGCGCTCAAGCGCCAGCAGGAGCAGATCGCCCGGCTCGCCGCGGACCTCGAGAAGCGCAACCGCTTCATCCGCGGCGCGTTCGGCCGCTACCTGAGCGACGAGATCGTCGAGAGCCTCCTCGAGAGCCCGCAGGGGCTGAGGCTCGGGGGCGAAAAGCGCGTCGTCACCATCCTGATGTCCGACCTGCGGGCCTTCACCGCCGTCTCCGAGCGGCTCGCCCCGGAGCAGGTGGTGCGCCTGCTCAACCGCTACCTGGGCCGGATGACCGAGATCATCCTCAAGCACCGGGGCACCATCGACGAGCTGTTGGGCGACGCCATCCTCACCATCTTCGGCGCGCCCATCGCCCGGCCCGACGACGCGCTGCGGGCGGTGGCCTGCGCGGCCGAGATGCAGCTCGCGATGGACGAGGTCAACGAGGAGAACGAGCGCGAGGGGCTGCCGAGGCTCGAGATGGGGATCGGCATCCACACCGGCGAGGTGGTGGTCGGCAACATCGGCTCGCAGAAGCGCACCAAGTACGGCGTGGTCGGGCCGCCGGTGAACCTGACCGGGCGCATCGAGACCTACACCGTCGGCGGGCAGGTGCTGGTCTCGGAGGCGACGGTGCGCGCTGCGGGCTCGGCGGTCATCACCGGCGAGAGCATCACCGTGCGCGGCAAGGGCGCCCGCGAGCCGCTCATCGCCTACGACCTGCGCGGTGTGGGCAGCCCCTACGACTTCATCCTCACCGGGAACGGGGAGCCGACGCGCGCGCTAGCCCGCGTGAAAGCCCCCTCCCGCGCGAAGCCTTGCCATTCATCGCATTTTCCCGGACGCGCGCAGCGCTTCAATGATTTGCGCGGCATCTAGGACTCGTTCGAGTCCTCGGGCAATTACGGTGGTGCCGGGCATTTTGGTGGACGCACCTGTGGCTGTAAACCCACCAAGGTCGCCGAGCCACCGGACCGCGCGCGCGAGAGTTAATTCGACGCCTGAGACGGTTTCGTTACGACGCTTCTCTGTCGTCT
>JBMNNX010000153.1:0-15977 GCA_050942745.1 Myxococcales bacterium | reverse complement strand
TGCTGGCGGGCGGAGCGCCAGCCTTCGTGCTGGCGAACGGAGCGCTAGCCTTCGTGCTGGCGAACGGAGCGCCAGCCTTCGTGCTGGCGAACGGAGCGCCAGCCTTCGTGCTGGCGAACGGAGCGCCAGCCTTCGTGCTGGCGGGCGGAGCGCCAGCCTTCGTGCTGGCGAACGGAGCGCCAGCCTTCGTGCTGGCGAACGGAGCGCCAGCCTTCGTGCTGGCGAACGGAGCGCCAGCCTTCGTGCTGGCGTTCCCCGCGCCCGACACAAAGGTCGGCCCTCCCGAACACCCAGTCCACCGCCGCCAACGAGTCGCATCCCGCGTGGAGTGTGGCCTCCGCACGGACACAGTCTGCAGGTTCGTGATAGAGGCCCGCGGGCGCAGGCTCGCCTGGCGGGCGTGCAGCAGCCGGTCGGCGTTTCGAAGCCCCGCGCCCGGGCGCGGCGGTCGGGGCCCGCCGATGGCTTGATCGCCGGGCGCCTCGTCCACATCGACGAGGTATGGCCCACGAGACCCCTCCCGAGCCGACCGAGCGCAGCGACCAGAGCCCCGGCCGTCGGCCTGACGAGCAGCTCGTCCCGCTCAACCTCGTCACCACCTATCCCGTGCAGTGGTCGCCGTTCCAGGTCCTGCGCGACTTCGTGCAGAACTTCTTCGACTCGGTGCCCAACGAGTCGTTCGCCAGGCGCGTGAGCGTGCGCTGCTCGGGCACGACCGCCGAGCTGAACGCCGAAGGCGTCGTCTTCAGCCACGAGTGGCTCGTGCCCATGGGCGCCTCCACCAAGACCCACGCCGACGACCAGTTCGCCGGCTATTTCGGCGAGGGCTTCAAGATCGCCGCGCTGTGCGCGACTCGCGACTACGGCTGGCGCGTCTTCGCCGGCTCGCGCGACTGGCAGCTTCGGGTGACCACCGCGCCGCTGCGTATCGACGGCGCGAACCTGGAGACGCTCGCCTACCGGGTGCGCTCGCACAACGGGGCCAGCTCGAGCTCCTGGCTGCGGATCGAGGGCTTGAGCCTCGAGGACGCGAAGCTGCTCGAGACCGCGGTCCTGTGGAGCTTCTACTATCCGGAGAACCCGCTGCTCGGAGAGCTGGTCTGGGCCGACGCGCGCACCGCCGTCTGGACGCGATCGCTCCGGCCGCTGCCACGCGACTATCCCGGCGACTACTTCGCCCCGGGAATCCTTTTCATCGGCCGCCAGGCGCGCGGCACGCACGAGCTGCCCTTCGCGCTCGCCATGCACGACCGGCACGACCGCGACCGCGAGCGCACGGCCTACTACGACTTCCAGGTCATCGACGCCATCGCCGACCTCGCCGAGCGGCTGCCCGCTTCGGCGTCTGTGCCGCTGCTCGAGGCCGCGTCGCGCCACTGGTGCGAATACCGGGAGCGCCAGTTCGAGCCCGGCACCTGGGAGCCGGTGGTCGCCACGCTCGCCAAGAACATCGCGGCCGACCCCGCGCTCGCCCGGCAGTGGCGCGAGAAGCATCCCCACCTGCTGGTCGTCGAGCCGCTTCCGCGCGGGTCGAAGCGCGCGCGCAACGAGCGGGCCGAGGCGCGGGCCTGGGCGCGCACATCGGGCGAAGACTGGCGCTTCGTGCAGAGGGGCTTTCGCGCGCTCGGGTATCCGTCGCTCGAGGAGGCGTGCCGCGCGCACGGCGGGTTCTTGAAGCCGGTCGCGCCTCAGCCCGAAGACCTGCGGCGGCTCGAGCTGCTGCGCCGCTTCGTGCTCGGGCACCTCGGCGACCTGTTCGTGCTGTCCGAGCTTCCGCGCATCGAGCTCGTAGACGCCACGCGCGCCGGTTGGGGCGGGCGGGCCGAGGTCTTCCCGCGCCGGCGCGGTCCGCTGTCGGCGAGCGGGCGGCGAGTGCGCTACGAGCTGGGGAGCATCGCGGTCGCGAGCTCGGCCCTGCGCTCGCCGTCGCCCGAGCGCGCGCTCGCGACGTTGCTGCACGAGCTTTGTCACGCCTTCGGGACCGACGGCTCGGCGGCCTTCGGCGCCGCGCTGACCGATGTGCTCGAGCGTCTGGCCGGCAAGCCTGAGGCGCTGGCCGAGCTTGCGGCCGGATGGTCGGAAAGGCAGGGCGAGCGCGACTGACGTCGGGGACCAGAGGCCGCTGTGCCGCGCCGGGAGGGCGGCAGGCAGGCTGCGCCGGAACTCCTGCTCGACACGCCGGAACCGCTGATCGACACGCCGGAGCGCTTGATCGACAAGCCGGAGCGCTTGATCGACACGCCGGAGCGCTTGATCGACACGCCGGAGCGTTTGATCGACACGTCGGAGCCGCTGATCGACGCGCCGGAACCGCCGATCGACACGCCGGAGCGCTTGATCGACACGTCGGAACGCTTGATCGACACGCCTGAGCGCTTGATCGACACATCGGAGCGCTTGATCGACACGTCGGAGCGCTTGATCGACGCGCCGGAACGGCGGATCGACATGCCGGAGCTCCTGCGCGACACGTCGGAACGCTTGCTGGACGTCGGAACGCTTGCTGGACACGGCCGAGCGTTCGATCGCCATGCGGAGCGCCTGCTCGACGTGACGGAACTGCCGATCGACAGGCCGGAACCCATGCTCGACGCGCCGGAACCGCCTATCGACGCGTTGACACCCCTCATCGACACGCCGGAGGCCCAGAGCTTTCGACCGGCCCTCGTGACCGGCGCGCGAGGCCTCGTCAGAATTCGAGCGCCGCGTGGATGCCGCCGGCGAGCCAGCGGGTGCGCGTCGCCGGTTCGTCCGGGTTGATCCAGTCGTATTCGGCGTGAATGCCCAGGCTGAGCACCGGGATGAACCGGAAGTCGAGCGTCAGGCCGATGTCGTAGGTGGGACCCCACTCCTCGACTTCAGCGACGCCCACCGGCGCGGTGCGCAGCCGGCCCCAGCCGATGTGGCCGTAGGCACCGGGCGAGACCGTGTCGCCGAGCTCGAGCCGCGCGCCGGCGAACGCCCGGTAGATCTGCGTGCGTCCGGCGACCTCCTGCGGAGGGAAGCTCCAGTAGTCGCCGCCTATCTCGGGCACCACCGCGCCGATCTTCCAGCCGAGCCTGCCGCGGTAGCCGATGGCGCCGGTTCGTTCCTCGGCGTCGGGGTTCCACCCGGCGCTCAAGTCGGCGGCGATTCGCGGGCCCGCTGCCGCGGTCGCCGAGAAGGCGAGCCACGCCGCCATCGCGAAGAGGCCTCTGAGCAACCAGGGCATGCCAGCCTCCTTTCGACAAACGTGGAGACGGCAGCCAGGGGCGTCGATCGATGCGCGAGGCATCCAGCGCGCCCGGAGGTGGAGCAGGCAGGCCCTACTTCGCGAAAGGCTCGAGCCGGCCCGCCTCGAGTCGGTAGAGGAGCGCTCCTTCGTCGATGCTCTTCAGCACCTCGAGCGCGCTCTTGTCGTGCAGTCGTGCGAGGAGGGCGCAGGCGCTCTCCGGCATGGCGGCGACCCAGGGGATGCGGTCGATCTGGTCGAGCAGCGCCTGGTGCGCCGGCGAGAGCAGCCGGCTGGTGTCGTAGCCGTCGCCGGCTTCGAAGGCGAGCAGGTCCCAGCGTTCGGAGTCGGCCGCCACCGGCTCGAGGCTGCGCGGGCCGACGCGATAGCGGGTGGGCGGCACCGGGGCGCGACCGAGGTTGGCCATCGCGATCTCGGCGATCTCCGGGACCTTCAGGCCCCACTGCTGCGAGCACTCGGGCGGCAGGTAGCTCACGAAGTCTGGGTGGTCGAGCGCGAAGAGCCACAGGAGTCCGGCAGGAGCCTCGGACTGAAGGGCTGGCCCGCTACGCTCGAGGAAGCTCTTCGGCCGCAACACCGGGAAGATGCGCTCGCGGACTTGCTCGAGCGGCGGCACGCGCTCCGGCGCCTTCAGCCGGGAAAGGCGCCCGACCAGGTCCTCGATGAACCACGCGTGGCCCCGCCGCTCGCCCAGGGCCTTTTCCCAGAGCTCGGTGAGCGAGAGCCGGACCTCGCGCCGCGGGGCGAGCTCGACGACGATGAGCGAGGCCTCGGCGTCGGCGCGGCTCTTGAGCCCGCGCTCGGTGAGCGAGGTCTGCAGCTCGCGCGCGAAGTCGCTTCTGGATATCGAGGGCTCCTCGGGCTGCGGGCCCACCGAGGCTTCGATCTCCGCGAGGACGGCGCGGGCTTCCTCGTCGAGCGGATCGATGGCGAGCACGCGGCGGATCATCTCGGCGGCCTCTCGGGGCGCGCCGGAGCGCAGTCTCAGCAGGGCGAGCGCCCGCAAGGCGTCGGCGTGGCCGGGGCTCCGGGCGAGGATCGCCCGCAGGTCGCGCTCCGCCTCGCCGTAGCGCTCGAGCGCGCCGAGCGCGCGGGCGCGCGCCAACAGGACGAGGGTCTCGTTCGGTCGGGAAGCGGCCGCTCGTTCCAACAGCGGCAGCGCCTGTGCCGCCCGCTCCGAGTTGATGAGCGCGTGCGCGAGGCAAAGCAGCCAGTCGAGGTTGCCGGGCCGCTCCTGCACGGCGCGCTCGAGCAGCTCGAGCGCGCGCTCGGAGAGCGGGTAGCCGGCTTCGACTCGCGCGACGATGGGTTCGAGCGTGCGTTCGTCCATCGGAGACCTCCGGGGCGTCTTCTACAGGAAGCGGCGCCGCGCGGACACCGCAGGCCGTGCGGTCGCTCGCTGTCCCGAGGGGTCGAGCCTCGCACGGTCGTTGCCTTCTTGCCGGCGAGCGGCATCATTCGCGCCTCATCAACCCGGCCGCCCGAGGCAGATTCCGATGAAAGACAGCGCGCGGCTCGCGCTCCTCAAGCTGTTCGTGCGCTGGCTCGTGCTCGGCGAGCTGGCGGTGCGCCGCGCTCTCCGGCGGATTCGGGAGCGACCGTACTGGGCGCGGCTTGGCGCCTGCTGCGGCTGCGGGCGGTGCTGCGAGCGGCCGTCGATCCGCGTCGGCGCCTTCGTCTGGTTCATGCCGAGGACGCGACGCCTCTTCCTCTGGTGGCAGCGCCGCGTCAACGGCTTCGAGCTGGTCTCCGCGGACGCCGAGACGCGCACCTTCGAATTCCGCTGCACCCACTTCGACCCTGAGCGCCGCGTCTGCGACAGCTACGCGACCCGGCCCGCGATGTGCCGCGACTACCCGGGGTTGCTGTTCGACCAGGCGTGGCCCGAGCTCTTTCCCGAGTGCGGCTTTCGGGCCCGGGTGCGCAACGCCGACGCGCTCGCCGCGGGCATCGACGCGACCGAGCTCTCGGACGAGCAGAAGGCCGAGCTCAAGCGCAAGCTGCGGCTCGACTAACCGAACAACGCGGGCGCCGCCTCGGAGCGACGAGGCGCCTTCGATCCATTTGCTTTCCGGGGCTTGGGCTCTCGAGCCGCGGGAGCCCATCTGGCCCGCGGGTGGCTCGGAGCGGCTCGGGCCACTCGCGCCGGCGCGGGCGTTCGCGGCCTCGGGATCCCGCGTTGCCGCCCGCTGGGCGGGCTTTCGCCCGAGCGGCGCCCAGGTTTGTTGAACCGTAGGAGCGGTTGTGGTTTCGTGCGCCCGGCCGAGGCGGAAATGCTCTGGGCGCGCGGGCGTTCTTGGTTGCACCCCGCTGCCCGGACGCATCCCTTCGCCCCTGCCTGGAGCCCTCATGAGCAACAAGGTCGTCGCACTTCTGGCCCTTCCATTCGTCGTCCTCGCCTGGTTCGCAGGCCTGAAGACCGGGGAGCGAAAAGTCGCCAGCGCCGACGCGGGGCTCGCCTCCGAATCGCCGCCCGGCACGCCGGTGGCCACCTTCGACGGCGGATCGATAAGCCTCGAGGCGCTGAAGGCGGAGATCGAGCAGCAGGCGCCCGTCGCGCGCCTGCGCTACACGACCCCCGAGGGCAAGCGCGCTTTTCTCGAGCGCATGGTCCGCACCGAGCTGCTCGCCCGCGAGGCGCAGCGCCGCGGTTACGACCGCGACCCGGATGTCGTCCGCCAGCACAAGCGCAACATGGTCGCCGTCTTCGTGCAGAAGGAGTTCGAGTCGGCGCAACAGTCGCAGCCCGTCTCCGAGGAGGAGATCAAGAAGTACTACGACGAGCACATCGCCGAGTTCGTCAAGCCGGAGCGGGTGCGCATCGCTCACCTGTTCGTCGCCGCGCCCGAGGCGAGCAAGCGCGCCGAGCGCCGGGCCGAGGCGGAAAGGCTGCTCGCCATCGCCCGCGCCAAGGACAGCGCCGACTACACCGGGTTCCAGCGGCTCGCGCGCGAGCACTCGGACGATGCCCAGAGCAAACCGACCGGCGGCGACCTGCGGTTCCTCTCCCGCGAAGAGCTCGCGCGCCGGGCCGGGGACGAGGTGGCGCGGGCCGCCTTCGAGATGAAGGTGACCGGCGAGGTGCTCGACCGGTGCGTCGAGACGCCTCAGGGCTTCCACATCCTCAAGCTGCTCGGTCGCGAGAACCCGTTGAGCATGACGCTCGAGCAGGCGCGCGACTCGATACGCAGCCGCATCGCCTTCGAGAAGCGTGGCGAGCGCTACGAGCAGTTCGTCGCCGACATCGAGAAGAAGGCCGGGCTGACCATCGACACGGCCAAGCTCGACGCGCTCGAGATCGATCTGGGCGGGCCTGGGCGCGTGCCATCGGGAGCGATTCCGCCCGCGCCCAAGGAGCGGGTGCGCCCGCCGGTCCTTCCCGCCGGTACGAACAAGTAGCAAGTAGGAGGTCGCGATGCGCGCGGCGCCGAGGTCGATGCTCGTCATACTGGCCGCCAGCCTGCTGGCCGCGAGCGGATGTCGCGAGGGCGGCGAACACCGCGCGCAGGTTGACGCGGTCGCCGTGGTCAACGGCGTTCCGGTCACCAGCGAGGTCTTCGCCCGCGAGCTCGCGTTCGTCCGGCGCACCTCCAACGGCGTCATCCCGCAGGCCGAGGACGAGCAGCTCGCCTTCAAGCGCGCGGCCCTGCAGGACTTCATCGACCGGATGCTGGTGCTCGCCGCGGCCAGGGACGCGGGCATCCTCGTGTCGGCCGAGCAGGTCGATCGCGAGATCCTCAAACTGAAGGCCGAGTACCACGGCTCGGGCTTCAACGAGGCGCTCGCCGAGGGCCAGCTCTCGCAGCACGAGCTGCGCGAGCGCACCCGGGCGCGCCTGATCACCGAGCGCTACTTCGTCGAGGAGATCTTCGCCCGCGAGGCGGTCACCGACCCGGAGATCGAGGCCTGGTACCGGGAGCACCCCGGGGACTTCGCGCAGCTCGAGCAGGTGCGGGCCGCCCAGATCGTCGTGAAGACCGCCGACGAGGCGCGGCGGGTCCAGAACGAGCTGAAGAAGGGGATGAGCTTCGACGAGGCGGCGCGCCGCTTCTCGCTCTCGCCCGACGCCAAGGTCGGCGGCGACCTCGGCTTCTTCACGCGCGGCGTGATGCCCGCGGTCTTCGACAAGGTCTGCTTCAGCCTGCCGGTCGGTCGGGTTTCGGAGATCACCTCCAGCGAGTACGGCTTCCACGTCTTCAAGGTGCTCGAGAAGCGGCCGGCCAAGCAGCGCTCTCTCGAGGAGGTGCGCGGCGAGGTGGAGCAACTGCTCCTGCGCAAGAAGCACGCCGAGGCGCAGAAGCGCCGCATCGAGGAGCTGCGCGAGAGGGCGAAGATCAAGATCGAGGAGGAGGCGCTCGCCCGGGTGCCGCTCTAGGCCGCGGGGGCCCGAGGGCCGACAGGCGCGAGGGCCGGAGACAACGAAGGCGCGCGCGCCGCGGTAGGCTTTCGCCGCCCCGGGTGTTCAGAGGCGGCTGAGGCTGCGAGAGGACGAATGAGAACGATAGGTGCGATGGTGGTAGCGGCCGGGTTGGCGCTGGCAGGGACGGCCGGAGCCGAGCCGCGGATGGTGGACAGGGTGGCGGCGGTCGTCAACGACGACATGATCACCCTCTCCGAGGTCCACGAGCGGGCCGCGCCCGAGCTGATGAGGCTCGAGCAGGAGGGCCTGGCCTCGTCCGAGCGCAGGCGCGCCGCCCTCAAGAACGCCCTCGACGACCTTATCGCCGACCGCTTGCTTGCCGCCGAGCAGAAGGCGCTCGCCATTGAGGTGACCGACCAGGAGGTCGAGTACGCCATCGACGACGTGCGGAAGCAGAACCGCATGGACCCCGAGACCTTCGAGCGCGCGCTGATGGCCCAGGGCCACTCGATGAAGGCCTACCGCGAGAAGATGCGCAAGGACCTCGCGGCGATGAAGCTCATCGGCATGAAGGTGCGCTCGAAGATCAAGGTGAGCGAAGAGGACATCAAGGCCGAGTACGCCCGCATGGCCCGCGAGATGGAGTCGGAGTTCGAGGTCCGCGCGCGCCACATCGTCATCCAGGTGCCCAAGGACGCCGACGAGAAGGTCGAGCAGGCGGCGCGCGAGCGCGCCGCCGAGCTCGCGCGCCGCGCCCGCGATGGCGAGGACTTCGTCGAGCTGGCCAAGAAGCACAGCGAAGGCTCCTCGCGCGAGAACGGCGGCGACATCGGCTTCTTCAAGCGCGGCGACATGGTCGGCGCCTTCGAGAAGGTCGCCTTCAGCTTGCAGCCCGGCGAGATCAGCGACCCGGTGCGCACTCCGTTCGGCTACCACGTGATCCAGGTCGTCGAGCGGCGGGCCGGGAAGGCCCCGCCCATCGAGCAGGTCCACGACGAGCTGCGGGAGCGCCTGACGCGCATCCAGATGCAGCGCCAGACCGAGCAGTACGTGGACGAGCTGCGGCGGCAGGCGGTCGTAGAGGTGAAGATCGCCGACCTGAAGTAGCACGGGTCGGCGGGAGCGCCGGCCTTCGTGCCGGCCCCGGAGCGCCTTCGTGCCGGCCCCGGAGCGCCGGCCTTCGTGCCGGCGCCGGTCGCCCGGTCTTGCTTGATTCCTCGACGGGCGCATTGCCATGCGCCCCTACCGACCTGCGGCTCTTCGGCGCCGCTTCAGGGGCCGGAGGAACAAGGCCCTTGGTTCGCGATCCATCGTCCCTCGGCGCCGCACTCCAGCGAGACCTCGAGGCCCGAGGCATCGCGGACGCAGGCGGGCTCG
The DNA here is from genome assembly GCA_050942745.1 of Myxococcales bacterium. Classification (GTDB taxonomy): domain Bacteria; phylum Myxococcota; class Myxococcia; order Myxococcales; family UBA5297; genus UBA10939. Next base: position 7,008 of record JBMNNX010000153.1, on the reverse strand, counting down.
TCTACGCCGGGCGTGCAGGGACAGCCGAGCGCGTCCTTGTCGTAGGCGCGCTTCAGGTTCTGGCAGGGGCTGAAGCAGGTGGCGTCGCCGCTCGGATCGCAGGGCGTGGCGACCGACTGGTTCCCGCAGCCGGCGAGCACCAGCGCGGCCGCGAGGGTGATGCGCCGGGGGAAGTGCATGGGAGGCTCCGTCGCCGCGGGAGGGGGCAGGGTTGCGCTGCGGGCGCAAGGTTAGGCGGTTGCCGCTGCGCCGTGTCAAGGCGGCCCTCCCATCGGCTTCGATCGACGCCCGGCCGCCGGGCACGGTGAGCACCGCGCCGCTGACGCCGACGGCTCGCGGCGCGGGCTGCCTGCATCGGGCTCGCCCGGCCGGCCGCCGGGCCTTCGCCTTCCTGATCTCTTCACTTCCTGCGGGGGAGACCTCAACGTGTTGCGGTAGGCGCCTGGCATCAGCGCGGGCGTCCTTCCGCCCGCGATGGACGCCCGAGCCACCATCATCACCCTCACGCCGAACCCCGCCGTCGATCAGATGGTGTGGCTCGAGGGGCTCGAGCTCGGTCGGATCAACCGGCTCCTTGCCACCCAGCTCGATCCGGCGGGCAAAGGTGTCAACGCCGCTCGCGTCGCCCATCGACTCGGATGGCCGGCGCGCACTTTCGGCTTCGCGGGCGGGGAGACGGGCGCGATGCTCGAGCGCCTGCTCGAGATCGAAGGCGTCGAGCACGACTTCGTCCACATCCCGGGCCGTACCCGCTTCAACACGACCATCGTGGCATGCCGCACGTGGACCAGCCTGCGCGGCGTGGGACCGGACATCGCGCCCGAGCACCTCGACGAGCTCGACAGGCGCGTCTGCGCGGCGCTTGGGCCCGGTCGCATCCTGGTGATGGCCGGCAGCCTGCCACCGGGCGTGCCGGCAGACTTCTACGCCCGCTTCGTGCGCGCTGCGAAGGAGCGCGGAGCCACGGTGTTGCTTGACGCCGCGGGCGAGCCGCTCTCGCTGGGTGTCGCCGAGCGGCCCGACCTGATCAAGCCGAACATCGCGGAGGCCGAGCACCTGCTGGGATACCGGCTGTCGAAAGTCGAAGAGGTAGCGCAAGGCGCGCGCGAGCTGGTCAGGCGCGGCGTAGGGACGGTGGTCGTCTCGATGGGCGCGGACGGCGCGATCGTCGCGCGTGGAGAGCGCGTCTGGCGGGTGACGCCGCCGCGCGTCGAGCGCAAGAGCACCGTCGGGTCGGGCGACTCGATGGTCGCGGGGCTCGCCGTCAGCATCGCCGCAGGCAAGGGGCTCGAGGAAGGGATAGCGCTCGCCACCGCCGCGGGAGCCGCGACCGCGATGACCCCGGGGACCGCGCGCGGAAGCGCGGCGACGATCGAAGCGCTGCTGCCCGCGGTGAGGGTCGAAGAGCTGGTCGCGCACCCGGTGCACCTGCCGGCTTCGACGTGAGAGCGCTGTCGGCGTGTTCGAGGCTCCTCGGCCGCCGGCACGAAGGTCGGCGGTCCCAAGGCCGGCGCTCCAAAGGCCGCTCCGGCGCGTGCTAGCTTCCCGCTCCTTCGAGAGAGCGGAGAGCCCATGCCATCCAAGAAATCCGTCAAGCCGCGCATCGCGATAACCCTTGGCGACCCCTCGGGCATCGGGCCCGAGGTCACGGCGCGCGCGCTCGCGCGCTCGCGGGTCCGTTCGGCGCTGGTGCCGGTCGTCTTCGGCGACGCCCGCGTCTGGGCCCGCGCCTGCCGCCTCGTCGGCGTCCCCGACCGCCTCGAGCGCGTCGGCTCGCCAGAGGAGGCGCGCGGCGCGGCGCTCGTGCAGGTCACCTCGCTCGCGGCGAAAGACTCGCGGCCGGGAAAGCCGACGATCGAGGGCGGGCGCGCGCAGCTCGCCTACCTCGAGCGCGCCGTCGAGGCGCTTACGCAGGGCGGCTTCGACGGCCTGTGCACCGCGCCGCTCTCGAAGGCGCAGGTGAGCCGCGCGGGCATCGCGTTTTCGGGCCACACCGAGTACCTCGCCGAGCGCTTTGGCGCGCGGGTGCTGATGCTCCTCGCCGGGCCCGTCCTCCGGGTCGCGGTCCACACTACGCACGCGGCGATAGCCGACGTGCCGCGGCTCATCTCCACCGACGGGATCTTGGAGGACTTGCGGCTCCTCCATCGCGAATTGCGGCGCGGCTTCGGCATCCGCCGCCCGCGCATCGCGGTCTGCGCGCTCAACCCGCACGCCGGCGAGGGCGGGCTCTTCGGCGACGAGGAGGGGCGAATCATCGCCCCGGCCATCGAGCGGGCGCGCGCCGAGCGTATCGACGCCGCCGGGCCTTTCCCGGCCGACGGGCTTTTCCAGCGTGCCGCGAGGGGCGAGTTCGACGCGGTGCTCGCGATGTACCACGACCAAGGGCTCGTTCCCCTCAAGCTGATGCACTTCGACGAGGCCGTGAACGTCACCCTCGGCCTGCCGCTGCCTCGCACGAGCCCGGACCACGGCGTCGCCTACGACCTCGCGGGCAAGGGCGTCGCTCGCTCGACGAGCATGGAGGCGGCTTTGTTACTGGCGGCGAGCCTTGTCTCTCGTCGATCCAGCGTGTGATTCACGAGCGCGCGAGCCCCCAGCTCCGCGCTGACAGTGGTAAAAGCTCGACGGCAGAAACATCGCGGAGCAATCGGCCGGCCGCCGTGCGTTTGCAGTTGAGCGCGGCTCGGACGAACCCGGCCGAACACATCTGGCTCTCTCCGACACAGGCACATCCCGCGGCGGAGAGCGCCCTGCTTTGTCTGCGAGGAGCTTCATGTCCAGCGCCCCTGAGCCCCACGGCTTGCTGCTCGAGAAGGATTTCATCGCCCCCAAGGTCACCCGGTACGTGATCAAGGCGCCGGAGGTCGCGCGCCGGCGCCGCCCGGGCCAGTTCGTCATCGTCCGCATGCGCGAGGACGGCGAGCGCATCCCGCTCACCATCGCCGACGCGGACGCCGAGCGCGGGAGCATCACCCTGATCGCTCAGGAGGTCGGCAAGAGCACGGCCGAGATGGCGCACCTGATGCGCGCCGGCGATCGCTTCGCCGACGTGCTCGGGCCGCTCGGCATGCCCACGCACATCGAGAAGTACGGGCGCGTGCTCGCCGTCGGCGGCGGCATCGGCGTCGCCCCGGTCCACCCCATCGCCCAGGGCCTGCGCCTGGCGGGCAACGAGGTGGTCGGCATCCTCGGCGCGCGCACTAAGGAGCTCATCATCATGGAGCCCGAGATGCGCCGCGCCTGCGACCGCGTCCGCGTCGTCACCGACGACGGCTCCTACGGCGACAAGGGCTTCGTCACCGACGCCATCAAGGCCGAGGTCGCCGAGCACGGCAAGCCCGACCTGGTCGTGGCCATCGGGCCGCTGGTGATGATGCGCGGGGTCGCCGCGCTCACCAAGGAGCTCGGCATCCGCACGCTCGTCAGCCTCAACCCGGTGATGGTTGACGGCACCGGGATGTGCGGGGGCTGCCGCGTCACGGTCGGCGGCAAGACCCGCTTCGTCTGCGTCGATGGGCCGGAGTTCGACGGCCACCAGGTCGACTTCGACGAGCTGCTGCGGCGGCAGCGCTTCTACGTGTCGCAGGAGAAGGAGAGTTACGAGAGCTTCCTGAAGGAGCACGGCCACCCGGCGCACGAGTGCCGGATGGTGCGGATGGCCGAGGCGGCTCGAAAGCAGGGAGAGGAATCATGAGCGACCCCAAGCACGCACCCCAGAACCCTCCCATCGAATTGCCGGAGCGAGGTGAGCCGAAGATCACGCCCAAAGAGCGCATGGCCATTCCGCGCCAACCGATGCCCGAGCAGCCGCCGCAGGTGCGCGTCGGCAACTTCCTCGAGGTGAACCAGGGCCTGTCCGCCGAGGCGGCGCGCATGGAGGCCTTGCGCTGCATTCAGTGCAAGGAGCCGAAGTGCATGCAGGGCTGCCCGGTGGGCATCAACATCCCGGGCTTCATCAAGAAGGTCGCCGAGGGCGACTTCGCCGAAGGCGTGCGCATCCTCAAGCACGACAACGCCCTGCCCGCCGTCTGCGGGCGCGTCTGTCCGCAGGAGGAGCAGTGCGAGAAGGTCTGCACCGTCGGCAAGAAGGGCGAGCCGGTCGCCATCGGGCGCATCGAGCGATTCCTCGCCGACTGGGAGCGCGAGCACGGCCGTGAGCCGATAGTCGCCGGGCCCGCGACGGGCAAGAAGGTCGCCATCGTCGGCGCCGGCCCCGCCGGCCTGACGGCCGCGGCCGACCTGGTGCGCCTGGGCCACGAGGTCCACCTCTTCGAGGCGCTGCACCGCGCCGGCGGCGTGCTCGTCTACGGCATCCCCGAGTTTCGGCTCCCCAAGCAGATCGTCCACGACGAGGTGCGCCAGCTCGAGGCCGCGGGAGTGCACCTGCACACCAGCGTGGTCATCGGCCAGACGGTCACCATGGACGAGCTGCACGAGCGCTTTGACGCCATCTTCGTCGCCACCGGCGCCGGGCTGCCGAACTTCATGGACCTGCCGGGCGAGAACCTCAACGGCGTCTACTCGGCCAACGAGTACCTCACCCGCGTCAACCTGATGCGCGCCTACGACTTCCCGCGCGCCGACACGCCGGTCGCCCGCAGCCGCAACGTCGCGGTCGTCGGCGGCGGCAACGTGGCGATGGACGCGGCGCGCACCGCGAGGCGGCTCGGCGCAGAGCACGTCTACCTCGTCTATCGGCGCACGCGCGCCGAGATGCCCGCGCGGCGCGAGGAGGTGAGCCATGCCGAGGAGGAGGGGATTGAGTTCCTCTTCCTGCACAACCCGCTGCGCTACGAGGGCGACGCCCAGGGCCGGGTGACCAAGGCGGTCCTGCAGAAGATGGTGCTCGGCGAGCCCGACGCGAGCGGACGGCGGCGCCCGGTGCCGACCGACGAGACGGTCGAGCTGGAGATAGACACGGCGGTCGTGGCCATCGGCAACGGGCCGAACCCGCTGGTGCCCAGGACGACCCCGGGGCTCAAGACCAAGCGCTGGGGGAACATCCTCGCGGAGAAGGGCACCGGGCGCACCAGCCTGAAGGCGGTCTGGGCCGGCGGCGACATCGTGCTCGGCGCGGCGACGGTCATCCTCGCGATGGGCGCCGGGCGCGCCGCGGCGCGGTCCGTCGATGAGTACCTGCGCACCGGCGAGTGGAGCGCGGTGGCGCTGGAGGAGTGAGCGGGCGGCCGCTCGCTCGGCGGCTCGAGCTGTCGAGGCACCGCGCGCCGTCCGAACGGCGCGCGGCTGCCTGCCGAATCGTTAGGCTACGCGCTCTCGCGCGTGCCGCGCTTGCGCGCTGGCAGTGGGGGTCGAGGCGGTTGCGGCGGCTCGTTCTTGGGCGCAGGCACCTGCGGCGGCGGTCCGAGTCGCTCTATCTCCTCGAGCATCAGCCCGTCGCGCAGGCCCCGGCGCACCACCTTGACCGAGCGCGCGTGCAGATAGATGCAAATCTCCTGTAACAGAAGCGCGCCCGCGACGATGATCTCGGCGCGCCTTTCCTCTATCCCGCGGGTGACGCGGCGCTTGGCGAGGGTCATCGTCCGCAGCGTGGCGCAGGCCCGCGCGAGCTCTTGGGTGGTGAAGCTCGAACGAAGGTGTGCCGAATTTCGGTGGGCGCTCGGGCGCCGGCGGATGAAATTGGCGAGCGCGCCGATGGTGCCCGCGCTGCCGATGATCGCCCCGCAGCGCGGAATCTTGAGCGGGTCGAGCCTGAGGCAAAGCTCCTGGCGCACGTGCATTCGCAGCCGGTGCTCGTCCTCGGCGCGAAGAGGGTCGCTGGTGCAGTAGGCCTCGGTCAGGCGCACCGAGCCGAGGGGCAGCGAGCCCGAGAAGCGGACCTGGCCGTACACGACGATGCTGATTTCGGTCGAGCCGCCGCCGATGTCGACGAGCGCGACCCTGCGGCCAGGCACATGGAAGCCGGAGAGCACGCCCCGGGCGATGAGCTGCGCTTCCTGGGGGCCGCTGATGACTTCGACGCGAAGCCCGGTCGCGCGCTCGACCTCGCGGGTGAACTCTTCGCCGTTAATCGCTTCACGCACCGCGCTGGTCGCCACCGAGCGCACTTGCGCGGCGCCATGGCGCCGGGCCGTCTCGGCGTAGCGGGCGAGAGTCTGGAGGGCCCTCTCCGAGGCGACCTTCGACAGCTTGCCGGTGCGAAACGCGTCCTCGCCCAGCCGCACCGGCTCGCGCTCGTCGTGCACGATGCGAAAGTCCCCGTCCTCGAATACGCGCGCGACCTGCAGGCGAATGGCGTTCGAGCCGAGGTCGATGACCCCGAGGTGCGTCCAGACCCTGGCCGATTCTTGAGTACTGAGGCGCAGGGTGTTTCGACGCGTCACGGACAACCAGCCGCCGGCGGCCTCGTCGCCGGAAAATGGGGTGGGAGTACAGCGTGCCGGCCTGGGATGGAGGCTGAAGGGGTGACCGGAGCACGGCTTGCGCCTTTTTCTTAGGGAGACGCAAGGGGCGCTCGACTTTTAGCCCACGCCCGCGCGAGCGGTCAAGAAGTCGGCAAGGCCGCCTCGGGGAGGCTCGGGCGTGCAAGGGCTCGAAATGGTTGCGATTTGTCGCCGCCGACAGCGAACGAGCGGGCGCGGAGGTGGCAGGGGCTTGTCGCTGGGCTGCCTGCCTCTTTTCCGAGCGAGCGAAGTTGGCCTGCGCCCTGAGCTACTGCTCTTGAAGCTCGTTGCGCGGCGACACGATTTCGGAGCGCCGGCCTTCGTGCCGGCCTTCGACGGGCCCTCGAATTCGCGCGAATCTGCTCGATTCCTCGACGGGCGCATTGCCAGGCGCCCCAAGCAACCTGGGACGGGCGCGCCGCCGTGCGCCCATACCGACCTGCGACGGGCGCGTCGCCGTGCGCCCATAGCGACCTGCGACGGGCGCATTGCATTGCCATGCGCCCCTACCAGCCTGCGACGGGCGCGTCGCCGTGCGCCCATACCGACCTGGGACGGGCGCGTTGCGCGCCCATAGCGACCTGCGACGGGCGCATTGCCCTGC
>JBMNNX010000496.1:0-2780 GCA_050942745.1 Myxococcales bacterium | reverse complement strand
GCGCTCGCGGCGCTGTGCGCGCGGCTGCGCGACGCGGCCGACCCTCGGGTTGCCGGCGTGTTCGGCCCGCCGCGGGCGCTCTCGCACCTGCTGCCCGATCCGATGCGCGGCGGCGCCACGAAGCGGCTGCTCCTCTACCTCCGCTGGATGGTGCGCCGAGGGGCCAACGATCCGGTCGATCTCGGGATCTGGACGGGGATCTCCCCGCGCGCGCTCGTCGTCCCGTTGGACACCCACCTCGCGCGCGTCTCGCTGCGGCTCGGGCTCACCGACCGGCGCGACGCGTCCTGGCGCACGGCGGTGGAGATTACCGAGGCGCTGAGGCGCCTCGACCCGGACGATCCCGTGCGTTTCGACTTTGCGCTTTGTCACCTCGGCATGAGCGGGACGTGCTCGGCGCGGCAGGCGAGCTCGAATTGCGCCGGATGCCCGCTGCGCCCGGCCTGCCGTCACGTCTGAGACCTGCGTGCCATCGTCGAAAGGGGCAACGCGTAGGTCGCCTGCGCCAATGGTTCGCTTTGTTTGTGCCCCGACCGGGTGGCCGCGCGGATGGGCAGGATGCCGGAGCCGCGATTGGCGAAGCTCGCGAGGCCGCCTGCACGCGTGCGGCTGGGCTCCGAGGCGCGGCACGAGTCGCCTCTGACGCCCGCGCGCAACCGGCGGCCGAACCCCAATTTGCCCGAAGCGACTCGCAGGATGTCTGGGGCTCGGGCGCCCCTTTTCCGCGAGGTATGCGCTGGAGCGGTCGTTCCTGCGGCCGGCGCGACGCGGCCGGCGAGTGCGCGAGGTCGCTCGCGGGCTGGGGCGAGCCGATTGGAACGCGCTGCGGCGGAATTTGCGGCGCCGCGGCGAAAGGGCCCGTTTCGAGCCGATCCGCTATTTTGGTTGCCTATTCCCCGCGACTCGGCATAAAAAGGCGTGCAATTGATTCATTAACGGAGAGGTCACGATGGCGAAGTTCGATTTGGAGGCAAGGATTCGCGCGCTGGTGGCCGAAGAGGTCAAGAACCAGCTCGAGCCGTATCGCGACATGCTGAAGGAGATCGCCGATTTTGTTGGCGGTGAGGCGCGCCGTCGTCCCGGCCGTCCGCCGCGCGCTGCGACCGCGGGAGCTCCCGCGCGTGCCCCGGCTCGCCGGGCGCGCCGCGCCGCCGGCGCGGACGCCTCGCGCTTCCACGAGGGCCAGCTCGTCCGCTACAAGCAGGGCCGCGGCGAGTTCGAGGCGAAGGTCGTCGCGATCGACACCAAGGCCAACCTCGTGACGCTCGAGCGCATCTCCGACAAGAAGCAGGTCGAGCGGCCGGCCGACAAGATCTACGAAGCGGCCTGATCCTTGCCTTTCCGAGGAGGCGGGCGCCGGTCCGCCTCCTCATGCGGTCCGAGGTCCGGCGCGTTCGCGTCGCCGCCCGGGCCGCGCTACTCCCGCGAAATCTGGCCCATCCTCGCTCTTTGCCGCCTGCCGCGTCTTGGGGCTGAGACGCGTGTCGTCCGGGGCTAGCTACAAGCCTCAAAACGCCCTCGTCGAGCTTGTGCCTCCCGCGTTTTCCGCGGTTGACCGCGGCGCGAGCGTTGACCGATGATGCGCGGCGAATTCCTCAATCATTTCCGCAAGGGTCTCGCATGCGCCCCAGGCTCCTCCCACTTGCGTGTCTCTTTTCTGCCCTCGCGGTGTCGGCCCCCGGCAGCGCCGCTACGCGAAAGGAAGCGCCGAAGCAAGATCTGCGCGGCAAGGAGGCCACCAAGGTCCCCGAGCGCGACCTTGCCGGTGACATCACTCGCCGCAAAGCCGAAAAGACCGAGGAGCGGCCCGCGCTCGTCTACGACCAATACCGCCAGGGCGTGGAGCTGCAGGTCGCCTCGAAGCGGCGCGAGCAGATTGAGACGCTGCAGAAGATCATCCAGCTCGGTCCGAGCGAAAAGGAGGCGCCCAACCTCGTGTTTCGCCTCGCCGAGCTCTATTGGGAGGAGTCGAAGTTCTTCTTCTTCGAGGCCAACCGCAAGGACGACGAGATCATCCTCGCCCGCAACGCGAAGAACGAGACGGCCGTGCGCCAGGCGCAGGCCGAGAAGAAGGCGGCGCTGAACAAGAGCGAAACCTTCCAGGCGCTCGCGATCGATCAGTACCGCACCATCGTGCGCAAATACCCGAAGTACGAGCGCATGGACGAGGTCCTCTTCTTTCTCGGCCACAATATGTGGGATTCGGGAAAGGAGAAGGAGGCGGTTACCGTCTATCGCAAGCTCATCAAGGACCACAAAGCCTCAAGGTATCTGCCCGATGCCTGGGTGGCGATCGGCCAGTACTTTTTCAACAACTCCCAGGGCAAGGTGAGCATGCTCGAGGAGGCGCTCGCCGCGTTCCAGACGGCGGCGACCTTCACCGACAGCAAGGTCTACGGCTATGCGCTGTATATGCAGGCCTGGTGCTTCTTCAACCTGGGCGACTACCGCGCGGCGCTCGACCTGTTCAAGGCGGTGGTCCTGTTTGGCGAGCTGCAGGGCAAGTCCGATCCGCGCTCGACCGCGCTCTCCAAGGAGGCGCGCAAAGACTATGTCGTCGCCTACAGCCGCATCGGCGACGTGCTCGGCGCCAAGGCTGACTTCCAGAAGGTCGGCGGGGACGAGCACTGGTGGACGATGCTCAAGGGCCTCGCCAACATCTATTACGGCGACGGCAAGGACAAGGAAGCCACCCTTATCTACAACCAGATGAAAAACGAGCGCCCGCTGTCGCCCGAGGCGCCCTTTTTCCAGGGGCGCATCGTCGATTGCGTGATGCG